>CAMLYR010000044.1 GCA_946491915.1 uncultured Clostridium sp. | reverse complement strand
TGTCCCTTTTGTTTCATTTTGGAACGATTTGGCACGTCCCCAACGTTTCAGATTTCTTTATTCAAATTTCCATTTGTATAATGGCTACCGTCAAATCTTTGATTATTTAGTACTCTATGAATAATTTCATTGATTTCTTCAATCGTCTCATCTAAAACATCAATTCTTGCATAATCAATATTAAACTCTTTTGGATAGATAGAAGTTATTTTACTATTAAAAATCGTTGTAACCGTTTGTATATTATCAGGTAAAATTCTAAATTTCATATGTAAACGGTCTTTTAATTCATAGATATTATCCGTAATACATCTTTGTTTACAAGTTGGATAACATTTATCTGTTTCACCCAAAAGACAATAATTCATATTTAACAGTGGTGTTCTACCATAAACGATTAATTCATTTGGTAAATCTGTGTCATTACACAAATCATGAATCATTTTTCTATTTATTTCAGGAGATATGGTATATCGGCAAATTCCCAATTTTTTTAATTCTTTGATTGTATGAGAATTATACACATTAAAGGTATAATTGGTGATTAATTCTAAGTGTTTATTTAAATCTGCAAAAAGTGTATGTAATAATTTTATATTACAGATATTTGAAATGACAAAACCTTTAATATGATAATTGCTTAAAGTGTTTTCTATATTGCTAGATAATAGATTTTTGTAATTTGATTTTATAATAGTCGGCATATAAATGTATACATGAAATTTATCGTCTAAAACATGTAAAATTTCTTGATAGTCCTTCATAGAAAAATATTTTAAAGGGATATATACATTTTCAATGTCATGAAGTTGAGTATAATCAAAATCTTTATGCAAAATATTTAATAATAAAGAAAGTTTTGTCTTTTTTATAGGATGATCTTGAGTATGATGTTCTTTTTTTTCACTCCTATTGCTGTCTATATCTGTAGAGGTCTTATCTATATTAGAAAAGTTTCTTTTCATCGTGTTTATGGCATATTGTTTAACCATTTGTAAAATGGTTCTTCTTAAATCATTTAAAGTACTTAATTTAGGAACAAATAATTTATCATCTAATTCAATTTCTAAACTTTTAAAAGCAAAAGGGGTAGAAGCTGTTTTTGAAATTTGAGAGATTATCGTATTTTTATCAAGTGGTCTTGTTTTTGCTTTTAAAGGTATGATATCACTTGTATATTGTATGTTTAAATCTTTATATAATTCCATATTACTAGCAGATGTTACTGTAATAGAAATAGGTTTGTTTTCTTTAATCACAATATGGCAATTTAAAAGAACTTTTCTGTTTTCTTTTGAGTAACTATTTTGTGCCAAAAGATTTAATTTTTTAGAACTCATTTTGTAAATTTGATTACCTAATTTGATATTTCCTTTCATTCTACCAATGACAACTGTTTGACCAATTTCCGTGAATTTAATATTTTTCATATTGGTATCCATTAATTCTGAAATCGTATAAGTGCCTTGTTCTTTTTCTAAAGAAATGGTATCACCAATACCAATGGGTTCATTTAACTTTACTGCAATATATCCTTTTTTGGTATTATATTTTTGTACTTTTCCAAGGAATAATCCCATATTATTTGGTTTTTCTTTAAATACTAAATTTCGGTTAGCCTCATTGCCTAAATGTCCTGAAGAAGACATACCTCTATTAAACACTTGTAGTAATTCTTTTTTGTCATCTTCATCAATTACATATTCATTATCAGACAATGCTAAATCTATATATTTTCGATAAATTTTTGTTACAGTTGCTACATATTCAGGTGATTTCATACGTCCTTCTATTTTAAAAGACTTTACACCAGCTTCAATTAAATCTGGGATAAATTCTAAACCGCATAAATCTCTAGTGCTTAATAAATATCCAGAGTTAATGGTTTTATTGTTTTCCAATAATTCAAATGGAAGTCTACAAGGACCTGCACATTTTCCTCTGTTCCCAGAACGTCCACCTAGCATACTAGAAAATAGACATTGACCAGAATAGGAGATACAAAGTGCTCCATGAATAAACGTTTCTATTTCAATATTGGTATTTTTACAAATATAGGCAATCTCATTAACAGAAAGCTCTCTGGCAAGAACAACTCTTCTAAAACCAAGTTCTTGCAATTTTAAAGCACCATTTAGGTTATGGACAGTCATTTGTGTACTGGCATGAATTGGTAAATCAGGAAAAGCTCTCATTAATGCCATAGCTAATCCTAAATCTTGAACGATAATCGCATCAATTCCAAATTCATAAGCTTTTTTTGCGACATTCATAGCAGATTCAAATTCTGTATCTGTTACTAATGTGTTCAAGGTTAAATGGGTCTTGACACCACGAATTTTTGCATATTGAATGGCTTTTTCTAATTCATTAATATTAAAATTAGACGCAAAAGCTCTAGCACTGAAGGTATCGCTACCAAAATAGACGCTGTTAGCACCATTTTGCACAGCAGCTTTTAAACATTCAAAATCACCAACAGGGGAAAGTAGTTCAACCATAATTTCACCACCTTTTTTTGCATTTTATACTATATATATTATTTCAAAAATCTTTTCTAATCAATTTTACCTAATTATACCACAAAATGCTTGAAAATTCTAGATTACATAAAGTTACAGCGAAAAAGCGAGAAATATTTCAATTTGTTCGCTTGAAATGTAAAAAAAATAGTATATAATAGAGAACATAGGAAAGAGAAAAACAAAGGAGCAAAGATACATGCAAGAAACGGTAAAAACAAAAAAAGTAGGAGAAATATTTCGTGACTATCAAACAAAATCCAACATACAATATGCCAATATCCAAGGATTAAATGTAATCAAAAAGACAAATACACTAGAAGTCATATTGTATTTTGATGAATATATAGAAATTAAAGAACTATGGTTTTTTGAAAAATTTTTAATCGATAGATTTCATTTTGAACATATTGATATGATTATAAAATATCATGAAGGCGTTGTACTAAAAGACATTAAAACAGAATGGAGAAATATTATTGCATATATGTCACACAAATATCCATTGATGAAACCAATGCTTTTATTAAAGAGTGATGTAGAGGTAGATGGAAATGAAGTCAATATCAAAATGCATATTCGAGGAGCAGATTTTTTAAAGGCGAAAAAGACAGACAAAGAATTAGAAAAGGTTTTGAAAAATTTATTTGGAAAAGAATATAAAGTAAATCTACAAGAACAATTATCCAAAGAAGAGATTGAAGAAATACGAGAAGAAATCAAACAAGTAGAAGAAAAAGCCATTGCCCATATCGAGGAAATAAATGCTGAAAAACAAAGAGAAAATGCAAACAATGAAAACCATAATGAATATGGAAATGTACTAGAATACAATGATCCAGATTATGTACCACCTACAGATATGGAAGGATATATTCCAGAAGAGGCAATAGATGGAATGCCACCAGTAGAAGGAATGGAAGATTTCCAGGAACAAGAATATATTATGGGAAAACCATCAAAAGCAAAAGAAAATAAAGTAGCGATAAAAGATATCACAGCAAGTAATTCTAGAATTACGATTGAAGGAAGAGTTTTGACAAGTGAATGCCGTGAGACAAGAACGGGAAAAGGCATGCTAATCTTTGATATTTATGATGGAACAGGAACCATTACTTGTAAATCTTTTGCAAAAGATGCAGGAGAAGGAAAAGAAATTATTGATAAAATTCAAAATGCCAAAGTGATTAAAGCAGTTGGAAAAGCAGGATTAGATGCCTATGCTGGTGATGTCACCATTATGGCAAATACGATTATGGTAAGCCATATGGATGTTCCAGAATTACCAGAAGAAGATGAAAGTACACCTCTAATATTAGGAATGAATCCAAATATTACAGAACCATTGGTAAAAATCGCGGAATTAAATGTAGATGATGGAAAAGTTTCTATTGAGGGCGAAGTTATCGATATGGAAGATAGAGAACTAAAGTCAGGAAAAACATTGCTTAGTTTTGATATTTATGATGGAACCAGCAGTATGACATGTAAAGCCTTTTTAAATAAAGATAATAGTAAACGTGTAATCAAAAGAATCAAAAATGCCAAAGGATTAAAGATAGCAGGGACGGCACAAATGGATTCTTTCTCAAATGAATTAACCATTATGGCAAATACAATAGTAGAAGGAGAAGGGATTAAAAAGAAAATCAGAGAAGATCATGCAGAAGTAAAAAGAGTAGAACTTCACATGCATACAAAAATGAGTCAAATGGATGCCATGACCTCAGCAACAGATTTAATCAAAAGAGCTATGAAATGGGGAATGAAATCGATTGCGATTACTGACCATGGTGTTGTACAAGCCTTTCCAGAAGCACATAAAATGCTAGGATATGATAATCCAGATATGAAAATAATTTATGGAGTAGAAGCATATTTGGCACCAGATAACACAAAAACGGTATATAATGGTAAAAAACAAAGTATGGATACCACCTATTGTGTATTAGACTTGGAAACAACAGGATTTTCAGCAACGACTGAAAAAATTACAGAAATTGGTGTCATGAAGGTAAAAAATGGTGAAGTTATTGATGAGTTTAGTTGTTTTGTTAATCCTGAAAAACACATCCCAGAAAGAGTTACAGAAGTTACCAACATTACAGATGAGATGGTAAAAGATGCAGAAACGATTGATAAAGTATTTCCAAAATTATTAGCATTTTTGGGAGATGATAAAGAAACTGTTATTGTAGCACATAATGCAAATTTTGATGTTGGATTCTTAAAACAAAATGCCAAAGTATTGGGATATGATTTTGATTATACTTATTTAGACACTCTAAGTTTAGCAAAAGATTTATTCCCAGATTACAAGAAATATAAGTTGGGAAAAATTGCAGAAAACTTAGGTATCAAGGTAGAAGTAGCACACCGTGCGTTAGATGATGTGGATACAACTGTAAAAGTATTTAAAGTTATGGTAGATATGTTAAAGAAAAAAGGAGCAACGATTGTAGAAGATATTGATAGAGTAGCAGCAAGTGAAGAAGCAAAAAAAGAGGAATATAAAAAACTAAAAACCTATCATGCGATTATCTTAGCCAAAAACTATGTAGGATTAAAGAATTTATATAAATTAGTATCTTTATCACACTTACATTATTTTTATAGAAAACCACGTATCTTAAAAAGTCTGTATAAAAAATATTCAGAAGGATTGATATTAGGAAGTGCGTGTGAAGCAGGAGAGTTATATCAAGCAATTGAGCTTGGAAAAACAGATGAGGAAATCGAAGAAATTGCGAATGACTATGACTATTTAGAAATTCAACCAACAGGAAATAATCAATTCTTAATTCGAAATGGAACGGTTGCAGATGAAGAAGCTTTAAGAGATATTAATAGAAAAATTGTAGAATTGGGAGAAAAATTAAATAAACCAGTTGTAGCTACTTGTGATGTGCATTTTATGGATCCGCAAGATGAAATTTATAGACGTATTTTAGAAGCAGGACAAAAATATGATGATGCAGATAATCAAGCACCACTTTACTTAAGAACAACAGAAGAAATGCTAGAAGAATTTAGTTATTTAGGAAAAGAAAAAGCTTATGAAGTGGTTGTTACAAATACGAATAAAATATCAGATATGTGTGAACAAATTAGTCCCATATCGCCAGAAAAATGTCCACCACATATTCCAGGTTGTGAGCAAACCATAAAAGATATTGCTTATAATAAAGCCCATGAATTATATGGAGATCCATTGCCAGAAATTGTGCAAACAAGATTAGATAAAGAATTAGATTCTATTATCAAAAATGGATTTTCTGTTATGTATATCATTGCTCAAAAACTAGTATGGAAATCAAATGAGGATGGATATATTGTAGGATCCAGAGGGTCGGTTGGTTCATCATTTGTGGCAAACATGACAGGAATCACAGAAGTAAACTCGCTTCCAGCACATTATAGATGCCCAAATTGTAAATATTCAGATTTTACTGATTATGGTGTAAAAAATGGATTTGACTTACCAGATAAAGAATGTCCAAAGTGTGGACACAAATTAGACAAGGATGGAATGGATATTCCATTTGAAACGTTCCTTGGATTTAATGGAGATAAAGAGCCAGATATTGACTTAAACTTCTCAGGAGAATATCAAGCAAAAGCCCATAAATATACAGAAGTTATCTTTGGGAAAGGAACGACTTTCAAAGCAGGAACGATTGGTACAGTTGCAGATAAAACAGCTTATGGATATGTTAAAAATTATTATGAAGAAAGACATATTCCAATTAATCAAGCAGAAATTAAAAGAATATCACATGGATGTACAGGAATTAAAAGAACAACAGGACAACATCCAGGAGGAATTATCGTTGTACCAAAAGGAAGAGAAATCTATGAATTCTGTCCTGTACAACACCCAGCAGATGACCCAAATTCCGATATTATTACAACCCATTTTGATTATCACTCAATTGACCAAAACTTGTTAAAACTAGATATACTAGGACACGACGATCCGACTGTTATCAGAATGTTGCAAGATATTACAGGAATCGATCCAACAAAAGTACCATTAGATGATAAAGCAACCATGTCTATCTTTAGTTCAACAGATGCTTTAGGAGTAACACCAAAACAAATTGGTTCAGAAGTAGGAAGTTATGGTATACCAGAATTTGGAACAAAGTTTGTTAGAGGAATGTTGGTAGATACAAGACCAACGACATTTGATGAATTGATTCGTATATCAGGATTATCACATGGTACAGATGTGTGGCTTGGAAATGCACAAACCTTAATCGAAAATGGAACGGTAACCTTAACAGAGGCTATCTGTTGTCGTGACGACATTATGATATACTTAATCAAACAAGGATTACCACCAAACTCTGCATTTAAAATCATGGAAACTGTACGTAAAGGAAAAGCATTGAAAGACCCAGCAAAATGGAAAGAATATACAGACTTGATGAGAGAACATAATGTACCAGAATGGTATATCAAATCTTGTGAAAAGATAAAATACATGTTCCCAAAAGCACATGCGGCAGCATATGTAACCAATGCCTTTCGTATTGCATGGTTTAAAGTACATGAACCAAAAGCCTATTATGCAGCATTTTTCTCAATCAGAGCAGCAGATGAATTTGATAGTGAAATCATGACATTTGGAGAAGAAAAAGTAAAAAATAAAATGAAAGAAATCGACTTACAAGGAAACAATGCAACACAAAAAGACAAAGCAATGTATCCTGTACTAGAACTTGTATTAGAAATGTATGAAAGAGGCATCAAATTCTTACCAATTGACCTATACAAATCAAGCGCTACAAGATTTATTGTAGAAGAAGAGGGAATACGTCCGCCACTAAACAGTATTGCAGGACTTGGAACAGTGGCAGCACTAGGAATTGAAAATGCTAGAAAAGACGGAAAATTCATGTCAATCGATGATATGAAAATCAGGTCAAAAGTAGGAGATTCCGTAGCAGATTTATTGAAGAAATTTGGATGTTTAGACGGTATGAGCCAAAGCAATCAATTAAGTTTGTTTGGCTAAAACGGGATTTTGGGGACGGACTCAAAAATTCCTTTTTCGATTCGGGATATTCCTATTTAAATATTTTCATATAAATTTTTTAAAATGAAATACATTCATGGAATACATTAATGAAATATATTCTCAAAAAAGAGAATAATGGATTCAAAAATTCTGAAATGAAATGTTGAGTAGAGCCAAATTATTCAAATTTTAAACAATTTGGCTTTCTAATATAAAAAAATAAAAGGGGAAGAATATGATAAGAGATATATTATTAATCATAATTATTTACAATTTTTCTGTAGCAATAACTGTTCTTATTTATAAAGCAAAAGCAAAAAAAGTAGAAACAAAATATATAAGGTTAGCAATATTTCCAGTATACCTTACAATTGCTTCTATTCCATTCTTTTTTGTTACAGTTTTTTTTGAAAATGGTTTTATGATTTTAATCAGTATTATAATCATTGGATATATGGTTATTAGAATTGGAAATACTATATATAATAAGATGAAAGTAAGTTTGTCGAAAAACGAAGGAATTTATGTGAGAGATGTAGAGGTAGAATATAGCCCAGCAGTATTATCCTATTTACAAAATCAACGAATAGAAAAGAAAAAAGATTTGGTAGCTTGTGTATTAAATTTATGTGCAAAAGGATTTCTTAAAATAGATAAGAAAGATGAGAATCATTATGAATTAAAGCCGTTACTAGACAAAAATAGTGAAATATTAAAAAAAGATGAAAAATATTTATATGATAAAATTTGTAAAAAAGAAAAGATTAATATGAGCACATGGATAAAATATATAAGAGAGGAATTTGAAAACTATGAGTTTATTAGAAAAAGTAAAATAACTTTAGGGAAAGTGTTTATATGTTTAGCTTCTGCTATCATGGTAGGGGGATTATTATATTCACAAATCACTGGAAACAGTCAATTAAACGTTGAAATGATTGCGCTGATATTTGTTCCTATTTTTGTGGCTATTGAAATTGCTATCATAGAACCTTTTATGAGATTGATAATACATTATCTAAGAAAAGGAGAATACTTAGATGGTACCTATACGATAAAAGGCGCCAAAGAAATGAAAAGATGGGACAAATATAAAAAATTCTTAGAAGACTATACTTTGCTAGAGTATAAACCATTAGAAAGTGTAATGGTGTTAGAAAAACATCTTGCCTATGCAACTGTGTTAAATGTAAATACAAGTTATACCAAAAGTTTTATAGAACAATTAGAAGTAACACATAAAATCAATTTAGATGATATAAATGATATGTTAGAAAAAATAAATAAAGGAGCTTAGGCTTCTTTTTTTGTTAAATCAAATATTAAATAAAAAATAAAATATCCTTAAAGTCTTAAAATCCCAATCAAAGGATAAGAAATCAAGCAAGATAACTTGATAACTAAATCCAACAAAAACAAGCAAAATAACAATGTCACGAAAAGCTATTTTTGCAGATAGGAAGTAATAAGATTAAAAAAGCAAATATGATTGAATACAAAGGGAAGAAATGGTAAATACTATTAAAAATAAAATATATTCATAAATGAAGATGGATAAAATTAGGAAAGGATGAAAGAAAGGAATTAGAATATGAGAAGACAAATAAATCAAAAGAAAAATAATGGTATCACATTGATAGCCCTTGTTATAACCATTATCGTGTTATTAATATTAGCAGGTGTATCTATGGTCACTTTAACAGGTGATAATGGGATTTTAACGAAAGCGAGTGAAGCAAAAGAAAGAACAGGACAGGCAAATGCAGAAGAACAAGTAGAAATTGCAGTCACAGGAAGTATTGGAACAGAAGGATTGATTAATAATAGAGATTTAAAAACCAATTTGGATGTAATAGAAAACATAACAGGAGTTCCAGATGAAATAACAGATAGTCATTTTCCACTAACAGTTAATGTTGATGGATATGATGTGACAATCAAAAAAGATGGAAGTGTGATGTTAGGGGAATATATAGCACCAGGAAATCCAGATAAAACTACAGGTATATTTAAAGAAGCAAGTACAATTAATGGAAAAGAAGGCAATAAAAACAATCCAGTTATACCAGAAGGATTTAAGCCTATAAATGAAGGAAATGCAAATTGGGGAGATGGAACCACTGAACCACTTGGTATTAATGAAGGTTTAGTAATAGAAGACGATGAAGGAAATCAATATGTATGGATACCAGTAGATGGAGTATTAGGAGATAATGGAATAACAGTCCAAAATGCAGTAAATGGAGAAGTTATACTAGGAAGATATGCTTTTACTTATAAAGGGGAAATAGATACCAGTACAACGCCAGAAACTTTAGATGGAGAAATAATAACGTTTACCAGTGCAGCTTATATTGAAAGTTCAACAGGTGCAGGTAATACACCAGCTAATAATCTAAATGGGTTTATTAATAGTGTAAGAACAAATGGTGGATATTATATAGCAAGATTTGAAGCGAGTTATGGTACAGATGGAAAAGCAAATTCTAAAGTATCTAATGGATATATAGAACAATATGGAGTAGCACCTACACAAGAAGGATATTTATGGAATAATATTACACAACCAAATGCTGCAAAAGCATGTCAAAATTTATATACAACAATAAATAGTGATTTGATAAATAGTTATGCATGGGATACAGCAATCTTATTTATACAGAAAAATCAAGAAGAAGAAGAGATACCATATTCTATTCAAGCAATTACAAATGACAGCTTATCCAATACAGGAGAAACAGAAGATATACAATGTAATATATGTAATATGGCAAGTAATTGTACTGAATGGACAACAGAAACACATATTAGAGGAGGAACAGGCCCATGTACTTGTAGAGGAACCAATTATAAACAATCAAGTAATTTTTATATGAGCGATCGTAATTATCGTTCAACCAATTTGGGTTATCAGAGTGATTCTTTTCGTTCTATTTTATATTTATAAATTTTGGTAAATAAAAAAGTAAGAAGTGTTAGAAAAAAATTGCACTTCTTACTTTTTTATTCGATTAAGAATAATTTTTAATATTATGAATTTTTAATCATTTTCTTTTAATGCTTCAAACTTATCACTAAATTCTGGACAATGTTTCTTCAAATTTACAGGTCTCAAATTTTTATCAGTAAAACAATGTTTGGTTTCTGCAATAATGACATCAGATCCATCTTTTTTATCAGTTACTTCATATTGAATGGTTAATCTAACACCATTAAAATCTTTTACAAAGACTTTAATTAAAATCGTATCAGCAAAAGTTATATGATGTTTATATTTACATTTTACTTCTAAAACAGGGATAGTAATACCTTTTTCTTCAAATTTTTCAAAAGGCATACCAGCTTCTTTTAGCCATGCACATCTAGCTTCTTCCAAAAATCGAATATAATTAGAGTGATGAACAACCCCCATTTTATCTGTTTCATAATAATTTATTGTTCTTTCAAATATAAAACTCATCAAAATCGCATCCTTTCGAAAAGGTATTATACAAAATAAAAAAGTATCTGTCAAACATTGCAAAAATTAACATAAAGTAGTATAATATGTCTTATGCAATTGTGCAGGGATTTTCTAGAAGTATAGAAAAAGACATCTGGTAAAATGTCAAGATAATTTTTGAAAAAATTTTAATTTTTTTG
>CAMLYR010000043.1 GCA_946491915.1 uncultured Clostridium sp. | reverse complement strand
AAAGAAGACAATCATATTCGTTGCTATGTAGACCTTTAACAGTCTTTAATATTGCCTTGTCTAAATCTTTTAATTGTTTTTCATATAAAGAAATAGCATTAAAAGAAGTAGCGATAGCAAGATTAATAGGTTCATATAGAGCTTTATCAAGTCTGTATGAATCACGAGCAGCTTTTTGAAGAAGTTTAGCAGTATTTTCAGTATCTGTAAAACGATTTTTACCTTTAGAATTAAGGTATTCAATCAAATCAGATAAAGGCATATTAGCTATCTCATCAGGTGAATAGAAATCAGTAATAACAGAAACAGCCGTAGCACCGAACTTATCTGAAAATGGGTGTTCAGACTTTTCTAAAACAGCAAGCTCGCTAAATTTGAGAAAAATATTATTCAAGATAAATTGTTTTTCTCTAGTTAAACACTCAACTACGTGAAGGCGTTGCCTAGTCAAACGTTGTAAAGCCAAGAAAGTAGAAGCATTAAAAGGACTAGAAGTAATTTTACCAACACGAGCAAAATCACAAATAACTTTAGCATCTAGAGGATCAGTTTTATCAAGACAGACAAAAGATTCTCTGTATGCAGCAATTACTTTAGGATTTAAGCAATACACTAAAGGTTTAAATTCAGCAAGCTCAAAAGAAGAAGCAAGTACGCAACATAAATGGAAACTGAAGAAAGAAGTAGATTCCATATTAAAAACGACATACTTGAAATTGTTTTGTCGAAGGCAATTAGAAACATTGTTGACAAGAACATTTGAACCAGGCTGATTATTAGAAAAAGAAAAAGATAAAAATTTAGTGCCAAAGAAATCCATAGCAAAAGCGTAGTTAGTGCTAGAACTAACATCAATACCGACAAAAAGAGTTGATTGAAGTTTATCTTTATCCAAGTAAATCACCACCTTTCAATTCTTAATATATAAACTAGTAAAGGATTATCCTTAGCAATCAGCACATCAACAACCTCGCACAAATCAGAACTAAGTAAGAAGATTAAAGCCATCTGCTACGAATGTATCTTCAAACTTGAACAACATCTGGGTCTGAAGTTAATACTAAAAGTAAGGAAACAGTCTTTCAAGTGAAGTCACCAATAATGGTGCAACATGGAGGAAAAGAATACACCTATGACTAAGTTTATACAAACACATTATATCATGTTATGTAAAGCAAATAATCCTTTACTACTTTACATTAAATTTTCTTTACAATCATTTATTTAATGTAATTTTAAGTTATAAAATTGATTGTTAAATATATTATACGAGGAGGAATATCATGATTGAAATTATATTTGAAAAAGAGAAAAATAGAGCAGTTGCATATGATAATACAATTCCAATAGGAGAGTGTGATTTTTTAGAAAACCAAGACTATTGGAATATAACACATACAGAAGTAAATAATGAATATCAAGGACAAGGAATTGCAAGAAAGTTGGTAGAATGTATTATAGAGAATGCAAAAAAAGAGAATAAAAAGCTTATTGCAGAATGTTCTTATGCGAAGAAAATACTTGAAAAATATGGAAAATCTTAACTTATTAATAAAATTAAATAAATTTTAATAAAATGATTGACAAAGCCATAAATATATCATATAATACAAACAACAGTTTGCTAATACTTGTAAGCAAAAACATCTGGATAAACTGAATTTTATAAAGGATGTGGTTTTATGGAAGAAAAGAAAAATGAGATCATTTTATTTGAAAACCAAGGAGTAAAATTAGAAGTAAACTTGAAAGATGAAACAGTGTGGCTTACACAAGCACAAATGGAGGAATTATTTGATGTAAAACACGCAACAATCAGTGAACATATTAGTAATATTTTTAAAGAAGGTGAACTTGAAGAAAGAACTTCTGTCGGAATTTCCGACAAAAGTACAGGAGGAAGAAAATCAAAAATATATAATTTAGATGTAATTATATCCGTGGGGTATAGGGTAAAATCTAAAAATGGTGTGATTTTCAGAAAATGGGCAACAAAAATTTTAAAAGACTACATGTTAAAAGGATATGCAGTAAATCAAAAAAGATTAGAATATCTAGAAAAAACAATCAAATTAATTGATATAGCGAATCGTATGGAAGAAAGATTAGACAATAGTGATGCAAAAGAAATCTTAAAAGTCATTGGAGACTATTCAAAAGCATTAGATTTACTAGATGATTATGATCATAGAACACTTAAGAAAATCAAAGGAAATATAGATGAAAGAAGAATTCAATATCGTGATTGTATTGATATTATAAATAAACTTAGATTTAATGAAGAAAGTACATTATTTGCGGTAGAAAGAGATAAAGGACTAGAATCTATTATTGGAAATATATATCAAAGTTTTGCAGGACAAGACATATATATAAGTATAGAAGAAAAAGCAGCAAACTTCTTATATTTAACAGTTAAAAACCATGTCTTTGCTGATGGAAATAAAAGAATAGCAGCCACATTATTTATATATTTTTTAAACTTTTACGGGATTTTATATAAAGATGGAAAACAAACAATTGATAATAATACATTAACAGCCTTAACTTTGCTTATAGCTGAATCTAATCCAAAAGAGAAAGAAGTATTAATTGATTTAGTAATGAATTTTTTAAATACTGATTAAAGAATATAAAATAGATGATATGTTTAATAGGAGTGCCTCTATTGAGAGTTGCTCCTATTTGTGCTAATATAATGTTGTAAATCATAATTTTTCAAGGAAGTGTTAGCATTGAATATAGAAGAAAAAATTTTTAAAAGGATGAAATTAAATAAAGAAAAATTAATACCTTATGGATTTATAAAAGAAAATGATAGATATCATTATAGCAAAAATTTTATGAAAGATACATTTAGAGCAGATATTTATATAGATTTGAATGGAAACATACAAGGAAAAGTGTATGATTTGGATATAGAAGAAGAATATACCAATTTTCGTGTAGAAGATTCTGTAGGGGAATTTGTAAATACTGTAAAAGAAGAATATATAAAGATTTTGAAAGACATAGCAAATCATTGTTTTGAAAAGGAATATTTTATTTACGAACAATCAAATCGAATAGCCAAATTGATAAAAGAAACATATCAGGTAGAACCTGAATTTTTATGGGAAAAGTTTCCAAATCATGGCGTTTTTAGAAATGTAAGAAGTGAAAAATGGTTTGGTATTATTATGAATATTGATAAGAGTAAGATTATTCCTAAAGAAAAAGGAGAAATTGAAATAATAAATGTAAAGTTAGATGATAAAGTACCAACATATTTAAAACAAAAAGGGATTTATCCAGCTTATCATTTTACTAAAAAAAGCTGGGTAAGTATCATACTAGATGATACCTTGTCTGATACAGAAATTATGCAATTAATTAATATTAGTTATAAAGCATCAAATGTAAAAGGAGAATGGATTGTTCCAGCAAATCCAAAATATTATGATGTTGTCCATGCTTTTGATGACACAGATACCATTACATGGAAACAATCGAATCATATACAAAAAGGGGATACCGTTTATTTATATGTAGCACAACCATATTCTGCTATTTTATTTAAATGTATGGCTATTGAAACAAATATTCCCCATACATATCAGGATGAAAATTTGTCTATTACACAAATTATGAAATTAAAATTGTTAAAAAGATATGACAAACAAGAATATCCATTTGAAACATTAAAAAAATATGGCGTAAATGCTATTAGAGGACCAAGAAGTATTACAGGTCAATTAAGTAAGGAGTTAAATAAGAAATGATAAAAGAATTAAACATCAACCATAAACAGGTAAGTATACAATATCCCAAAACAGATATAAAAGGATTGCCAGTTGTCATATTACATGCCTATAATAAAGAGGAAGGAAGAGCCGTTTTTGAAAAATGTGAAAAATTGCATTGTCCTAATTTTATATTAGTTTCCATATCTAATTTAGACTGGAATCATGAGATGACACCATGGTTTGCTCCAAAATTGAATCAACATGATGAAGATTGCTTAGGAAAAGCAGATGAATATATAGAGGAATTAACAACAGAAATTATACCTAAGGTAGAAGATTACATAAAAAAGGATCTACGAAAAAATATAACATATTATGCCATTGCAGGCTATTCATTAGGTGGTTTATTTGCTGTATATGCTACATATAAAACAGACATATTTAAGAAAGTTGTATCTGCTTCAGGTTCTTTTTGGTTTCCAAATTTTGTAGAGTATATCAAGGAAAATGAAATGAAATCTAAAATTCAAAGTATGTATTTTTCATTAGGAAATAAAGAAAGTAAAGTTAGAAATCAAGTCTTAGCAACTGTGGAAGAGCATACAAAAGAAATAGAAAACATATATCATTCTCAAGGAATAAAAACCATTTACGAAGAAAATGAGGGAAATCATTTTCATGAAGCAGATTTGAGAATGGCAAAAGGGATAAAGTGGATATTAGACTAGAAATGAAAGGTTGAATTTTTAATTTTTTTCAACCCGATTTGTATCTTGACAAATTATATCTTGAGAAAGGAATACAATAAGTTATGAGAAATTTTAATAAAAATTATAGAATACATAAAGGACATAGTTTAATCGAAGATGTAGGAGATTATACAGTAGTAGATATAGAAACAACAAGTTTGGATTCTTTTCATGGTGAGATTCTTGAAATTAGTGCTATTAAAGTTAGAAATAAAGAAGAGATAGATTATTTTTCTGAACTTATTAGAACCAATGAGGAACTTGGATATTTTACAACAAATTTAACAGGGATTACCAATGAGATGATGTTGAAAGAAGGAAAAGAATTAGAGGATGTTTTACAAAGCTTCAAAGTATTTTTAGGGAATGACATCATTGTTGGACATAATGTTAATTTTGATATTAATTTTCTTTATGATAATATGGAAGAACATTTAGATACATATTTATCAAATGATTATGTAGATACTTTAAGAATAGCAAGAAAAGTACTTCCAAATTTGAAACATCATAAATTAGATGATTTAATTACCTATTTTCATCTAACTCAAAGAAATGAACATAGAGCATTAAATGATTGTGTATTAACTAACCAAGTATATATAAAATTGAGTGAAATGATATAAAGGTAATCAAATGAAGTAAATCCAATTTATTAAACTTTTTTGTCTAATAAATTGGATTCACTTCATTTAATAACTTTTTATATGTTCATATATGTTATTTATTCTGTAATTCTTTTTGTAATTCATTTAAAAATGTTTGAGAGGCTTTAGAAAAAACTTGATATTTTTTCCAGACCATGACTAAGTTGGTTTTTAGATTTGGGGTAAGTGGTTTAAAACACAAATTATTTTCTTCTGACATCTGAATTAATTTATCAAGAGTTAAGGCACTTCCAAATCCTTCTTCAACAAAAAAGGCTGCATTATAAATCAGATTATATGTTGCAACAATATTTAATTTTTCTATGTTATGACCAAACCAACCAGCAAGCTCATTATTATCAAGAGCTTGTTTAGAACAAATTAAAGGAATATTTAGAAGGGCATCAGGTGTTATATCATGAAGTGTTGCCAAAGGACTATCTTTTCTCATCAAAAGTCCCCAAATATTATAGGCAGGCAATTTAATATAATTGTATTTTTTAATATCAGAAGGTTCAAAAAGAATACCAAAATCTATAAGTCCTTTATCCAATTTCTCTATAACATCTTCACTATTTCCACTAAATAGATGATAATGAATATGGGGATATTTTTTTTGTAACTGTGTACATATTTTAGCAATATCTTTCATGGCATCTGTTTCAGCAGCACCAATATAAACATCTCCAACGATAATTTCATCAGATTTCTTTAATTCAGATTCTGTTTTTTCTACTAATTCAATAATTTCACTAGCTCTTTTACGAAGGAGAATGCCATCTTCTGTTAAAGTGATTCTTCTCTTACCCCTAATAAATAATTTTTTCCCAATTTCATCTTCCAAATCCATCAACTGTTTAGAAAGTGTAGGTTGTGTTATATGTAAAGCCTCAGCAGCTGCTGTAATATTTTCTTCTCTTGCAACTTCTAAGAAATATCGTAAAACTCTTAATTCCATAATAAAATCCTCCTATATGAATTTTAAAAATTGTTCCTAAAATTTATAATGATTATAATTTGTTTTATTATTCCTGTCAACTATGATAAACTATGCAAAATAAGTATTGGCTATTTTAAAAATAATCGGGTATAATCAAAATGAAGTAAGAATTTGTTACTTGTATAAAATTGTATAATAATTTTTAATCCGCTACATGAAAAGGATTATTGTTATATAAGGAAGGATATCAATATGATAAACGGAGAACAAGATAAAAAAGAAGCTTTGATTCAAAACTTGCAAGATGCAGGGTGTAATAAAAAATTGATAGATAATTTTTTTAGTTTGTTAGAGCAAAAACAATTTGATCAAATCTATATTTTACTTAGAAAATATAGAAATACATTATTAGATAATATACATAAACAGCAAAAGGAAATTGATATATTAGATTATCTAATTGTGGATTTAAAAAAAGGAAGGTAAAAATATGGAAGAAACATTACATTTAACACAAGAATGGGATAAAACATTCCCAAAAAGTGAAAAGGTAAATCATAGAAAGGTAACATTTCATAATCGTTATGGAATCACATTAATAGCAGATGTATATGAGCCAAAAGATGCTAAAGGAAAATTACCAGCAATTGCTGTATGTGGACCTTTTGGAGCAGTCAAAGAACAAGCATCAGGATTGTATGCTCAAAACATGGCAGAAAGAGGCTTTCTGACAATTGCATTTGACCCATCTTTTACAGGAGAAAGTGGAGGAACAGTTCGTTATGTAGCATCTCCAGATATCAATACAGAAGATTTTTCAGCAGCAGTAGACTTTTTATCTATACAAGAAAATGTTGATCCAGAAAGAATCGGAATTATTGGAATCTGTGGTTGGGGAGGTATGGCTTTAAATGTAGCTGCAATGGATACAAGAATTAAAGCAACTGTTACATCAACCATGTATGATATGAGTCGTGTAAATGCAAATGGATATTTTGATAGTATGGATGAAAATGCACGTTATGAATTAAAGAAAAGTTTAAATTCACAAAGAATAGAAGATTACAAAAATGGAACCTATAAAAGAGCAGGTGGTGTGGTAGATCCACTTCCAGAAGATGCACCATTTTATGTAAAAGATTATTATGATTATTACAAAACAGAACGTGGATATCATAAAAGATCATTAAATTCAAATGATGGATGGAATATGACCTCCTCATTATCTTTTATCAATATGCCAATATTACATTATAGCAATGAAATTAGAAATGCTGTTTTAATGATACATGGAGAAAAAGCACATTCTTGTTATTTTAGTAAAGATGCTTTTAAAAATATGACGGAAAACAGTAAGTATACAGATAATAAAGAATTAATGATTATTCCAAATGCGGTTCATACAGATTTGTATGATAAAGTGGATATCATTCCTTTTGATAAAATAGAAGAATTTTTTAAAGAAAACTTAAAATAATTAATAGATTAAATAAAAAGAGTTATTAACTAATCCTATAAATACTTCTCGGTTGTGTATATAAGGTTGAACAGTAAGAAAAATATTCTATATCTTATAAATATATAGAATATTTTTTTATTTTATGATATATTGTATAAGAATATGAAATGAAAAGATTATAGGAGAAAAATAGTATGATAAATTTTGATGAAATTAAAGAAGTTGGAATACCAAATTTAAATAATGGAAAAGGGACAACAAAAGCTAATATGTTTATGGACAGCAATATTAAAATTATGAAATCTACTTTGGAAAAAGGGTGTTCAATTGGTATCCATACACACAATACAAGTTGTGAAGTGGTATATGTTTTATCAGGAATTGCTAAATGTACATTAGACGGAAAAAAAGAAATTGTAAAAAAGGGTGAATGTCATTATTGTCCTAAGGGGAGTACACATTCTATTGAAAATATAGGAGAGGAAGATTTAATAATATTTGATGTCGTTCCAGAACAATAGTGGACAGATAATAAAAAATAAATATGATGGAGAGTATATATGGAAAAGCATAATAAAAAACAAATCATTGTATTTGGTGGTTGCTTTAATCCACCACTAAATTCACATTTTTCACTTGCAGAACAAATGATAGCAGAATATCCAGAAATAGAAAAAATTATATTTGTTCCAGTGAATAGTCAATATGAAAAAATGGATTTAATTGAAAATGAACATCGTTATCAAATGTTAAAAACAGTTTGTGATAAAAATGAAAAATTTGAAGTATC
Source organism: uncultured Clostridium sp. (assembly GCA_946491915.1). Next base: position 3,087 of record CAMLYR010000043.1, on the reverse strand, counting down.
TAGAATAGAAATAGATAGTGAAAGACAATTATATACAGTTGAAACATTACACAAAATACAAGAAGAATATCCAGATTATGAAGTTGCTTTTTTAACAGGAAGTGATAACTTAAAAACATTAGACACATGGAAAAAAGTAGAAGAACTTACAACCAAGTTTAAAATGTATATTTTAGAAAGAGATAATGATTGTATGGAAGAAATTATTCAAAACAATGAATTGTTAAAGAAACATAAACAAGCTTTTATCAAAGCAAAAGATACAATAAAAAGCAATTTAAGTTCAACATATGTAAGAGAAAAAATAAAAAATGGAAAAAGTATACGATATTTAACACCTGATGAAGTAATCACATATATAAAAGAACATCAATTATATCAATAATGTCCTTTTGGGGACGTTTCTGTTTGGGACATTTTGGGACGTTTTTTTTTGGACATTTTAAAATAAATTATAAAAAATAGAAAGGAAAAATTGAAAAATGTTAGAAAAAAAAGAATTAATGAAAGAAATAGAAGGTGCCATTACCTGGATTAAAGAATATGTGAAACAAGTTGGAGCAAAAGGAATTGTTGTTGGATGTAGTGGAGGAAAAGATTCAGCAACTGTACTTGCTATGTCAGTAAAAGCAATAGGAAAAGAAAATGTAGTTGCTGTATCTATGCCATGTCACTCTATATCACATGATTTTGACGATGCAAAATTAGTAGCAGATACCTTTGGTGTAAAATTTCTAAAAGTAGATTTAACGAATACATATAATGAAATGGAAAAAGAAATACAATCTGCAATGGGAGAAGAATTATCAAAAGAAGCAACTATTAATATAAAACCAAGATTAAGAATGACGACATTATATGGTGTTGCACAAAGTTTAGGATACTTAGTAATTGGAACAGGAAATCTTTGTGAAGCAATGGTAGGATATACAACAAAATGGGGAGATAATAGTGCAGATTTTAATCCAATTGGAAACTTTACAGTTGATGAAGTGCTAGCTATTGGAAAATATATAGGCGTTCCAGAAAAAATATTAGAAAAGGCACCAAACGATGGTCTAGGTGGCATGACAGATGAAGAAAAAATGGGAATCAAGTATAGTCAAATTGCAGAAATGATAGAAACAGGAAATACAGAAGAAAATGCAAAAAAAGAAATCTTAAAAAGATACAATGCATCAAAACATAAAAGAGAATTAGTTCCAACATATACATTTGAAAGAAAAAATTATTTAAAAAACATGGAAATATAAGGAGAATAAGTAAATGGCAACTTTTGAAGATTTTATGAAGTTAGATATTCGTGTAGGAACAATTTTAAAAGCAGAAGAATTTAAAAAAGCGAAAAAACCAGCTTATAAATTAGAAATTGATTTTGGAGAAGAAATTGGTGTTAAGAAATCATCTGCACAAATCACCAATCTATATACTCCTAAAGAATTAATCGGAAAACAAATACTAGCAGTCGTTAACTTTCCACAAAAACAAATTGCAGACTTTTTATCAGAAGTATTAGTTCTAGGAACATATAGTAAAGAAGGGGTTATATTAATTACACCAGATAAAAAGGCAAATAATGGAGATAAGCTAGGATAATAGAGGAGATATAGATGATTGAAAAACTAAATAAAAAAGATATAAATCAAATTATGGACATTTGGCTAAAAGAAAATAAAAGAACACATAGCTATATTTCTGAAGATTATTGGGATAACCATTTTGAAGATGTAAAAAAGGAAATTTTAAAAGCAGAAATATATGTTTATAAAGAAAAAGAAGAAATATGTGGATTCATCGGATTATCTAATACATATATAGCAGGGATATTTGTTAAGACAGAAAAACAATCTATGGGGATAGGAAGAAAATTAATACAATATTGTAAGTCAAAATATTCAGAGCTAATGTTAAGCGTGTATATGAAAAATGAAAGAGCAATAGCGTTTTATGAAAGAGAAGGATTTAAAATCGAAAAAGAAGAAACGGATAAAACAACAAATGAAAAAGAATATGTAATGGTCTGGAAAAAATAGAAGGAGAAAGAATAGAAAAATTATATTATAAAGCAAGCAAATAGATGCTATTCAAAATAGGTTCGGTAGTAATAAAGTATAAATAAAGATAATACAATGAAGCTAGGAGGAATTGAACTATGGAAAACAAAAAGTTAAATATTATTGTAGAAAATTGCCCACAAAATCATAAATGTCCAGCAGTAAATGTGTGTCCAGTTGGTGCATTAAGTCAAGAAGATTTTCAAGCACCTACAATTGATTATACAAAATGTATTAGTTGTGGGAAATGTTCAGATTTTTGCCCAAAGCATGCTTTGGTTTTAAAATAATAAAAAAAGAAATAAATGAATTAATTTTCACTTATTTCTTTTTTTGTATAAATCGCATAAGCACAAGAAAGTAAAACAGCTTTTAACAAATACTTACGGTCATTTGTAGAATAATTATCAATGAAATCTGTTTTATTAAATACACAATCTAAGGCCTTTTCAAATAATTTGCAAAAATTGTCATATGCAATTTCAATTGGTGCACTTTCTAAAGCTAATCTAATCAATATCTTTATATCATTTATTTTATAAACCTCTTTTAAAACACAAATGACAAAAAACTGAGCCAAGTGATTTTTGTTGTATTTTTTCTTTATAGGTGGTTCTATAATTTTATTTTTTACATAGTTATTAATCATATTTTTTGTTAAGATAAGTGCATCTTTCTCAGAATTGGAATTTGATAAGAAAGAAGATAATGTTTCATTTACTAAGGTAACGACTTGATCTAAATATAAATCTACATTAGGTAATTCTTTCCATCTAGGAATATGCAATTTTATTATTTCATTACTCATATTTTTTCAGTCCTTTATTTTAATTTTTATTTTATAAAACATTTACAATATTTCATAAAATTTTCATAATCTTAAAAAAATCCCTAAGACAACATATATACATATATATTATCATGGTTGAAATGGATAGTCAATATTGACAAAGTTATGTCGATGTGTTAATCTGGTTTAGAAAACCAGATAGGAGAGTTTTGAATATGAAAAATCAATTAAGAGAAGTTCCAA
>CAMLYR010000042.1 GCA_946491915.1 uncultured Clostridium sp. | reverse complement strand
AAGATATGGGAGAAAAATTCATCGTAACAAAAGGGTTAGATGGATGTCTATTTGCTTTTTCACAAGAAGAATGGTTAAACTTTGAAACAAAATTAAAAGCATTACCTCTTTCTGATAAAAATGCTAGAAACTTTGTAAGATTTTTCTTATCAGGTGCAACAGAATGTGAAATAGACAAGCAAGGAAGATTTTTAATACCAAATAATTTAAGAAATGCAGCAAATCTAGAAAAAGAAGTCGTAATCATCGGTGTTGGGACAAGACTAGAAATATGGGATAAAGGCATTTGGGAAAAATGCGATGAAGATATATCAGCAGATGAAATTGCTGAAAACATGGCAAATCTAGGTATATAACTTGAAAAAGTTTATATAAATACAAAAGACAAACATACAAAAGATAAATTCAAAATTTACAAAAGATAAATTTAAAAAGAAAACAAAAGATAAGTATACAAAAGATAAAAATACAAAAGCTTTAAAAAATACAAAAGATAAATTTTTTAAAGTACAGAAGATTCTAGGATACAAATCAAAAAACGGTAAGATACAAAAGCGAATATGAACAAAAGAATTCGTGAAAACAATTTGAAACCCAAAAGAAAAAAGACGATATACAAAGATAAAGACAACTGGTAGTTTTCTAATTACCAGTTGTTTAAGTATAAGGACAAATCTCGCTTTGAGAGAATTTTTCTCTACTTTTTTAATAATGAACGATATATATTTAAATTCTCGAAGAAGCGTAAAGATTTGTCGACGCGAAAAATTGCATAGCAATTTTTCTGTGCAATGATGTTTTTCTATTGAATTGGAAAAGTGATTTTCCTATTCAATAAAAAGTAAGAGGTGTAAAATTGAAATTTGAGCATAAACCGGTCTTGCTACAAGAATGTATAGAAGGGTTACAGATAAAGCCAGATGGTATATATGTAGATGGCACAATGGGAGGAGCAGGACATAGTATAGAAATTGTAAAAAGATTATCAAGTAAGGGGAAATTAATTGGCATTGATAGAGACGAAGAAGCTTTAAAAGCTTCAAAAGAAAGACTATCAGAATATAAAAATGTAACATATATCCATGATAATCATGATAATATAAAAGAAATATTACAAAAACTTGGAATCAATCAGGTGGATGGAATTTTATTAGATTTAGGGGTTTCTTCATATCAATTAGATGAAAGAAATAGAGGATTTAGTTACTTAGGTGAAAATGAACTAGATATGAGAATGGATAAAAACCAAGAGTTAACAGCTAAAAGAGTTGTGAATTACTATTCTGAAAAGGAATTGGCAAATATCATTTATGAATATGGAGAAGAACGATTTTCAAGACAAATTGCAAAAAATATTTGTAATTATAGAAAAGAAAAAACAATTAACACAACAAAAGAGTTAGTAGATATTATTGAAAAATCTATTCCAAAATCAAAACAAAATGTTGGACATCCAGCTAAAAGAACATTTCAAGCAATAAGAATAGAAGTTAATAATGAAATTAAACCATTATATCATACAGTAAAAGACTGTATTGATTGCTTAAAACCACAAGGAAGATTATGTATCATTACATTCCATTCCTTAGAAGATAGAGCAGTCAAAAATGCTTACATAGAAGCAAAAGGAAAATGTACTTGCCCACCAGATTTACCATATTGTGTATGTGGAGCAAAAACATTGGGGAAAATTATTACCAAAAAACCAATTATTGCAACAAAAGAAGAACAAGAAGAAAATTCTAGAAGCAAAAGTGCAAAATTAAGAATTTTTGAGAAGATATAATAAACAAAAGTAAAGAGGAGGTGAGATAACCTATGGCAACAAGATATCAATATGAAACAAGTCCAAGAAAACTAGAGCCAGAATATAAAAGAGAAAAGAAAAAACAAAATATTAAAGTTGTAAAAGACTTGCCAAAACAAGATGTCAAGCTATCAAAAGAGCAAAAGAGGAAACATAAAAAAGCAACTTTATTAGTTATGGCTATATTTGCTGTATTGTTTACCATAAGTTATCGAAATACTCAAATTAATGAAAAGTTTAATGAGATACAAAATTTAAGAACACAGCTATCTTCATTACAAAAAGAAAATGAACAATTACAAGTAAGTATAGAAAATAGCTTAAACTTAAGTAATATAGAGAAGCAAGCAAAAGAAAAATTAGGTATGCAAAAATTAACCAATAAACAAACTGTATATGTTAGTTTACCAAAAAAAGATTATATAGAATCTGCAACAGAAAAAGTGGAGATTAGCGATAATAATGAGAATTGGTTTGAAAAATTAGTAGATAAGATTTTTAATAGATAATTGTGAAAAAACAGTTATCTATTTTTTTATTGAATAGGAAAAATCGAGTTTTTCCTATTCAACAAAAAAACAAAATTGCACAGAAAAATTGCTATGCAATTTTTCGCGTCGACAAATCTTTACGCTTCTTCGAGAACTTAAATATATATAGTTAATTTAGAAAAGTAGAGAAAAGTTCTCGCGAAGCGAGATTTGTCCCGAAAGAATATAAAGAAAATAGAAAAATGCTGAAAATATATGAAATTTGAAGAAGTAGAAAATTTATAAAAAATATTGAAAATTTTGTCGTATTATGTTAAAATGCTATTGGAAAATAGAAAAGGAGTATAAATAACATGGCTCTAGAAGTTATAAATATTAGATGTCCAGGATGTGGAGCACCAGTGGACACATCAGAAAAAAATTGTAAATATTGTGGCAGGCCAATTGTGATTACAACATTTAATAGTGTGTATGGTATGGATATGAAAGATGCGATGAAATATAAAGGAGCATACCAAAAAACATTAGAAGAACATCCAGAAAATCCAGAAATTAATCTTTCAATGGGAATGTGCTTATTAAAATTGAATATGTATGATAAAGCATATGAAAAATTTGACAAAGCAATTGAAGATAGCATAGACAATCCAGAAGCTTATTTTTGGGCAGCAGTAAGTTTATTAAAAGGAAAAAGACCATTTTTGCAAATGAGAAATATTGTAGACCAAGCAATAGAGTTAGCAAATACGGCAAGAATGTTAGAGGATAGAGGAATATTTAGTTATTTTATTGCATATTTAAAATATGATTATTATGAATTAAAAAAATTAAAAACAGATCCAAGCTATGTAGAAGAATTACAAAGGGCTTCAAGCTCAGTCACACAAGAAGATATAAGAATGTTGGCTGAAATGTTAAAAATAGATGGATTTGACGAAAAATTATCAATTTAGTTATTAAAATTTTAAAAAATAAAAAAATAAAAGGGAGGAATTGAAATGGAAGAAAATTTCAATCGTAGTAACATTAGACCATATTTTGGAGGAAAAAAGACCGTAGTACCACTACTAGTACTTATCATTGGATTAATTTGTTTTTTAGTACCAGTAGCATTTTTTAGGTTTTTAGGATTTGTAGCAGTAATCGCAGCAATTGTTTTATGGGTGAATAACAAATTTTTCAGTGATTTTACACATGAGGATGATGTTGACAAAGCAATGGCTTATGAAGCAGAAAAAGCAAAAACAAGAGCATTAGAAAGATTAGGAATTGTGAAAGAACAAGTATCTTTAATAGATCCTATAGCAACATCAGGTATGGCTCCAAGAGTTATAACAGCTTCTGATAGAATTCAAATAGAACAAAAAAGCAAAGGACTTCTTGGACAATTATTTAATAGCAAAAAAACAAAAAAACAATTAATGGAAAATGATGATGATCCAAAGTATTTTGTAAAAATTGGTTCTGATGATAAATTAAGATATACATTAGTACAAAATACAGTTTACTATTTTAGTGATAGCCAATTATATATTTATTGGGAAAATGTAGATATCGCTACTGGATTAGTATATGAGTCAGGAACGAATGAATATTTCTATAAAGATATAGAAGCTGTATCAACATCACAAAGTTGTGATAAACAATTTGCTCCAAAGAAGAAGAAATATGTAAGATATATTAATGAATATGTTTCTATTGCATTAGCAGGAACATATTATAGTGGAACTTTCAGAACATATACAGAAGGTTCTTTAGATAGAAAAGAAATTGCTGATCAAATATTTGCAATGCGTAATTTAATAAGAGAAAAGAAAATGGCGTAAATTTTAGAAACTGCCAATTTTCTAAAAAGAATAATAACCTTTCAGCTAAGTTGAAAGGTTATTTATTTTGGCTCAATGTCAATAGTTGGGGTGATAAAAATCCTAACATTTATTATAGAATCTTTATTTTTAAAAGATGTAGTTAAAAATCAAGAACCAAATAAAGTAGTCATGATAGCACCAAAGAAACCACATATAAAGCAAATGATAAAATACCATTTAATTCCTTTACCAATTCCATGGCTAAAAAATCCTTGAGATTTAGAAGCTTTTCCATAATAAGTTTTAAGATTATCAATATCGCTTATATTTGTTTTATATTCATCATCTAATTGATTATAAAGTTTCATGATATATTTATAATCATTATCAACATCTCTAAATTGATAGTAATCTGAAGATGAAAAACTATGTTTTTTAAAATTTTTTGTACGATCTTTCATAAGATTTATTCGTCTGGTGATATCCTCACAGTTTCTTAAATTATTTTCAGCATTAGATTGTTTAGCAAAATAATTTGAAAAATCATTAATGAAATTCGTGTATTTAGCTTCTGTATCCAATTTTTTTATATAATCCAAATAGGTATTAAATATTCCTGAAAAATTGCTAGGATATGCTTCTTTAGGATTACCTTCACGAGTCATATTATAAGAAGCTGCAATTAAAGCACCTTGATAGGCTGGAATTTCTTCTGGATTGTCATTGATGATTGTATAATATGTGTCAAGAGCACTATTATAATCTTGCAATTTCATATAACTTTCAGCATTTTTGTATAATTTACTAACAGAATTAATTCCTTCAACTTCAACTTTTCCGCTTAATTCAATTTTTAATTTTTCAACAGCTTCTTCAACACTAATTTTGCTTCCACAATAGGCACAAAAAGCTGTTGTTTGTTCATTATCAAGTTCTAAATTAGCTCCACAGTTAGGACATTTTCCTGAAACAAATTTTTTCATTACATCCACCTCTATACAAATATTCTAAATAAATATATCATAATAAATATATATTTTCAATGAAATCTTTCATTATTGAAAGATTTATATTTCTAAAATTTTATGAACCGAATATAGCAACCAATATAGCAATAATAAAAGGTATTCCAAATGAAATGATTAAATACCATTTAATTGCTTTTCCAATGCCATGACTGAAGAATGTTAATTTAGGAGCATTCTCAAAGGTAGATTTTAATTTTTCTATGCTTTTAGAAACTTTAGGCTTATATTCATCATCTAATTCATTATACAGATTCATAATATATGTATATTCTTTATTAAAACTTCTATAATTTGTAGAATCTATAGCAGGAAGATTAGAGACACGATAATTTATATCATCACATGTTTTTAAATTTTTTTCAGCATTGGTTTGCCTATTAAAATATGCACAAAATTCATTAACAAAATCAGTGTATTGAGATTCTGTATCTAGTTTTTTTATATAATCCAAATATGTATTAAATAATCCTGCAAAATCACTAGGATAGCTATAAGTTTTTGCTTCACGAGTCATATTATAAGATGCAGAAATTAAAGCACCTTTATAAGCAGGTATTTCTTCAGGGTTATTATTAATGATTGTACGATATGTATTAAAGGCATTATCATAATCTTTTAATTTTATATAACTTTTAGCATTTTCGTACAACTTTTTAACAGAATTGATACCATCAATTTCAATTTTTCCGCTTAATTCAATTTTTAATTTTTCAGCTGCTTCTTCAACACTAATTTTGCTTCCACAATATGCACAAAAAGCTGTTGTTTGTTCATTATCAAGCTCTAAATTAGCCCCACAGTTAGGGCATTTTCCTGAAACAAATTTTTTCATTACATCCACCTCTATACAAATATTCTAAATAAATATACCATAGCAGATATGTATTTTCAATAAAATTCGACTAATTTATTGAAAATACTACACAAAAATAGGGAAACGTGGTAAAATTGAAATAGAATTTATACAAGGAGATAGATAGATGGATAATGATAATTGTATAATAACAGAATTAGAAGATGGAGAATTTGTTGGAATAGATATATTTGAGGTTAGTGAGGTGCCAGATATATCTATACTGGTAAAAGATTCATCAGAGGAGACAGGATTTTCTCAAAAAATAAAAAAAGAATTTGAAACATTACTTACAGAGTTTTTTTTCGGATGCAAACAAGATTTTAATAATCAGTATCAAAATCAAGATTATTCAATTGAACTCGTATTTAAATCAGAAGAAGTTAAAAATCAAACATACAATGCGAATGTAAAAATATATATTATATTAAGAGGAATTTCAGGTGATAGAGGATACCTTAATTCAAGACTACAAGAACTAAAGAATGCTATAAAAGATGACTTAGCAATGAATAAATATAGTTTGAAGGAAATGACAGATAAACAAAATGTGTTAGATGAAATCAAAGAAATTGAATGTAAGGAAAAAAGGGTAATAACAAAAGACTATCAAATGGAAAATTTGCAAAGCAACTATTTACCACAATGTTTTACATTTGATAAATTACCAATACAAAGCGGAAATTTTACGAAAATAGTAAGTGCTCTAATGCAATATCCAGATTCAGCAATTATCATAGACTTAATACCAACCGTATTTAATCAAAATGAAATTAACAACTTAGAACAATATAGTAGTACATTAGATATTATTGCTAAAGGAGTGCCTGGACCAGAAGGTACACCACCCAATATTTTAGCAGAAAAGCCATCAAGTATATATAAGTATTACGAATCTAATAAATATGGAGTTTTATTTGCCTATAATATTTTGATATGTTCAAGTTATAATCACATAAATAATATTACAAATAGAATAAGTGGAGAGCTTAGCATGGGAGGCTTTGGAGAACAAAGAGAGTATGCTAAATTGAAAAATTTTGAGATAGGAAACTATGAGCTTGATGTAAAAACATATTTTTCTTCACTACCTTGGGTGATAAATGAAATGATAATGGATAAAAATATGGAGAATCCTGTATTTGCAAATTCGCCACTTGGAAGAATTCCATTTATCGTAACAAGTGAAGAAGCAAGTGAATTTTTTAGGATTCCATATGGGGATAATGAGCTTTCAGCAGGAGTCAATATAAGCAAAGCAGATAAAGGTGCAAAACAATATAATAAAAAAGTAATCAATAATGGAGACATTATGGTAGGAACATTAAAAAGCTCTGCCAACGGAGATCAAATTGGTTTTTCTTTAGGAGACCTAACAAAACATATGTTGATTGTAGGAACTCCTGGGTGTGGTAAAACAACATTTTCTGTCAGTTTATTAGATAGAATATGGAAAGAACATCATATTCCATTTTTAGTAATAGAGCCAGCAAAAAATGAATATAGGGCAATGATTGATAGTATACCAGATATACAAGTATTTACACCTGGAAAAGACTTTATATCACCATATATATTAAATCCATTTATACCACCAAAAAATGTAAAACTACAAAGTTATAAAACGGTATTAAAAACTGCATTTTCAGCGGCAGTATCCATGGTAACGCCATTAGATAAAATTTTTGAAGATACATTAGATGAATGTTATGCAAAAGCAGGTTGGTTACCACATTACACAACAGATGATGGTGCAGAAATCTTTACGATGGATGATTTCTTGAAAACATTTATGGAAGTGTTTGAAAGAATAGGATATAGAGGAGATGCTGCAAATATTGGAAAAGCTGGATATGTTAGATTTAAGAGCTTAGTAAGATTGTTTGGAAATTATAATACAATACCAATAGAAGATTTACTAAAAAAACCAACCATCATAGAACTTGCGGCAATAGAAAATGAAGAACAAAAATCATTAATCATAGCATTATTGTTATTAAGTATTCAATCATATGTAAATAGTAATTTTATAGGAACGGGAGAACTTAAAAATTTATTACTATTAGAGGAAGCACATGTATTATTAGCTGCAGGTGATGATAAAATGGAAGGACAAGCAAATCCAAGTGCAGTTGCTAAAAAGTTATTAACAAGGATGTTAGCAGAAATCAGGTCATTAGGTGTGGGAATTGTTATTGCAGATCAATCACCAGAAAAAGTAACAAATGATGTAGTAAAATTGACAAACATTAAATTATCATTTAACTTAGTGGAGAAAAATGATAGAACAATATTAGGAAATTGTACAGACATGAAAGAAGTACAAGTTGAAAGATTATCTAAACTAAGACCTGGAGAGGCTTTCTTCTATATGAATGGTTTAGAAGAACCAGAGGAATTGGTTACAGAAGACTATAGGAAGAAACTAAATATTAGAACGACAATCAGCGATGAAGAAATTGCAGAAAAAACGACATATTGGAATGATAAAAAAGATAAATTAAAACCATTTTTACAATGTAAATGTGCAAGTTGTTGTAATAATGGATGTGATTATAAATTAAAAGCAGAAGCGGAAGAATATGCTAGAAGAATATATATGTCAGGATTTAATGAGCAAAGTGAAGATAGAGCAAAATTGGTAGAAGTATATAAAAAGATTCCTGAAATGATAAAAGAGTATACTGGAGGAAGAATCGATACCAAATTAGAATGTTGTACAAAAATACAATTTTTGAGAAAAATTATTTATAATACCAAAATACCATTTTCAAAATTAGCAGCAGAAAAGACACTAAATTCAGAATTTAATAAATAGTGAAGAAAAGGAGGAAAAAATATGGGGGATGAATTTTCTGATACAAGTACAGATACAAGTGCAGATATGGGATCAGACATGAGCTCAGATATCGATTCTGATGTGGCTACAGATATGGACACGGATTTTTATTCTGGTATAGATGAGGGATTGGATACAGATGTGGATGCAGATATGGATTCAGATTTTGATGCAGATGATGGGATAGATATGGATTCGGATTTTGACTCAGATGTAGATACTGATATGGATTCAGACTTTGATTCAGATGATGGATTAGATATGGATTCAGATTTTGACTCAGATGTAGATACTGATATGGATTCAGACTTTGATTCAGACATGGATTCGGATATAGATGCAGATGATGGTTTAGATATAGAAGAAGATGAAGCTTTAGATACGGATGCGGATGTAGATGCAGATTTAGATGAGGATGAGGATATGGCTCCAGAGCCAACCAACCATGAGGCAGAACATACTGAAATGGATGAACAGGATGAAGAACAGGATGAAGAAGTAAAAGATATACAAGATGATGAACAAGAACAGGACGAAGATGTAAAAGATATGCAAGATGATGAACAAGAACAAGATGAAGAAGTAAAAGATGTGCAAGATGATGAACAAGAACAAGATGAGGAAGTAAAAGATGTACAAGAAGAGGAAGAAGAAAAAAACGAAGATACACAAGATATGCAAGAAGACGAGCAAGACCAGAAAAAAAATGCAAATGATGTACAGGAAGAACAAAACATAGATGAAGAGAGTCTCGTGAATGAGTATCAACAAAATAATTTTTCTGAAATAAGAGATAGTGGTAGTGATACAGATGCATTCTTTAATTTTAGAAAGCGTAAAGAAGTAGAGGATCAACCACTTGTGGATACAGATGAAATAGAAAAAAGGCATGAAATTGAAAAAAAAGAATTTGGGCAAGGTTTGAAAGACAGTGTTAAACCACCTGATGAAGTAGTATATAGAGAAGATGATGGCGAAAATAAAAAGATGGATCATGGACAGAGAGAACGAGGTGGATTATATGGAAATGATCCAAGACATGATTATGATGAAGATGCTGATAAAGATAATATGAATGACCAACTTAAAGGTAATGAAATATCTAAAGAGGAACAAATAAATGCAACAAATTTTGAAACAGATATGAAAGAAATGTCCCAAATAAGAAATCTGGATACTATCGAACAAATAAAAGAGGATAATACAGAATTATATATGCAAAGTTGTGATGCAATAAATGACTTGGAAAGAGATCCAGATAGAAAAGAAGAATTAAATCTTACGAAAAGTGTTTATGGTCAAGAAATGCAAAAAAAATCTGATAAGATTCAAGATTTAATAAACAGTAAACAAGCTGAAATTGGAGAAATACCTAAAGAGAATATGAATGAAGAGCAATATAAAAAATATGAACAATACCAAAAAGATATAGAAGCATTACAAAGAGAACAAGAATTCTGCCAGGATCAAGCGAATAAATTATTACAAAATGTGGATGTAAAAACAAAGTTTGTTGGCGTAAATGGAATGGATTTTTCCGAGATGGATTCAAAATTTATTAGAGAACAAGGAAAAGAAGTAGAACATTTTAAAGGAACATGTGGAGAATGTTCAATAGCGAATGCAATAAGAGCTCTTGGAGGGGACATGACAGAAAAAGAAGTAGTAGATTATGCTAGAAAAAATAATTTATGTGTTGATATGGGAGACATTGACTATAATGAAATTAGTGAAAAAACTTTAACAAAGTTAGAAGGAAGTAATGGTGGAACAAGTATAGCAGACAGAAGGAAAATTTTAAATGGACTGGGATATAATTGTGAAACTAGATATGATCAAACATTACAAGATGTGCAAAAACAATTAGAACAAAATAAATCAGCAATTTTAAATTTAGATGCTAGAGTGTTAGATAAACATTATGGAAATGTTGCTACCATAGAGGCATCAAATCATATTGCACCAGTAGAAGTTCCAATAGATGAAGCGGGAAATATAATCGAAAAATATAGAGGAACAAATCATGCTGTAACAGTTAAAGGCATCCAAGTAAATGAAAATGGAGAGCCAACAGGAATTTGGGTGCATGATACAGGTAGAAATAGCTCAATGGGAAGAAGTTGCTTGATAACAGCTGAAGAATTTAACAAAATTGTTTCTACATCTAAACAATCTGTACAATATATATCTGCCAGAAAAAATATATAGGAGGCAACTTAAATGAATGATAAATTAGAAAAAATGAGAAGAACGATGTCGGAATGTATAATAACAAATTTTTCTGAAAGTTTGATTATTCCAGAATTGAGCGACCATAAAGTTGTACTTAAATTTTTTATTTATGCTGCATATATTAGAAATGGAAAAATGATTATATATAATATAGATTCTGTTTTTAAATTTGAAGATGAAGAAAATGTCAATAGATGTAAAATAGAAGATAGTAATGAAATTGAAATAACAGATTTTAAAGAAATGAAATATATGGAATTTTTAGATTATGTAGAAAGTTATTATAAACAATTAGAAAGGGTAAAGGATAGTTTATATAAAAAGAAAGAAGATTTAAGCCTAGAAGAAATTAACAATGTTATCGTATTACATAAAATATTTGATAAAATAGTATCCAAAGAAATGAAAGAAAAAGTATATAAAAAATATTTTCCACATTTCATAAATTGGATTGAAAATATATAAGAAAGACTAACTATTAATTGTCAATAGTTTTTCAAAAAAATTTTTAAGTAAT
>CAMLYR010000041.1 GCA_946491915.1 uncultured Clostridium sp. | reverse complement strand
AATGTTAAAAAGACATATGGTAGCAGGAAGTAGAGAAAGTTGGAAATTAACAGGAGACAGTTTATTAGCAGCAGACATAAATGAAAATGGAACAGTTGATATAACCGATATGTTAATGTTAAAAAGAGCTGTTGTAGAGAATATGTAAAACGATATAATCAACAATTAAAAAACCTAAATAATCAAACATATTTGTTTCATTATTTAGGTTTTAATATATATATATAAATCAAGGATTCTCATTTTGTAAATTGATTGAAAATATCAATTTCATTAGATATATAAAAATTTATATTTCTAATATTTCAAATTCCTTAAAGCCTCAATTCTATCAGCAGTACTAGGGTGCGTAGACCATATATTTGTACTTCTTTTTTTACCATTTTTAGCATTTCTCTTAAATGGATTAATAATATACATATTGGCAGTCGCATTGTTTGCAGTTTTTAATTGGTTAGGGTCATTTTCTAGTTTTTCCAAAGCGGAAATTAGACCATCTGGATTACGTGTGAATTCTACCGCTGTACTATCTGCTAAAAATTCTCTCTTTCTAGATAAAGCAAGTTGCATTAAAGAACCAAAAATAGGTGCTAGAATTAGAAAAACTAATCCAACTAACATTAATATACCATTTGCTTTACTATCACTATCTCTATCTTTCATTCCACCCCAAAATAAAGCACGAGAAAATAAATCAGATAGCATAACTATAAATCCTACCATAACAGAAACAACACAACTTAAACGTATATCGTAATTTTTAATATGACTCATTTCATGGGCAATAACACCTTCTAATTCGTAATAATCAAGTTTTTCTAAAAGACCTGTTGTTACGCAAATAACAGCATTTTGCGGATTTCTACCAGTAGCAAAAGCATTTGGCTGAGCGTCATCTACAACATAAAGTCTAGGTTTATTTGGAAGACCTGCTGTTACCATTAAGGCATCTAAAATATTGACCAATTTTTGGTCCTCCTCTTTAGTAGCTGGTCTTGCTTTATTTAAGGATAATACGATTTTATCACTATAATAATAAGAGGCCCAAGCAGAACCAATTGAAAAAATTAATGCAATTACAATAGACATGGTGCCTAATCTTAAAGCATGACAAACATAGTAAACAATTAATGTAATAATTAAAATAAAAATGCCTACAATGAGTCCTGATTCAAATTTATTTTTTTTACTAGTTTCAAACATATTATCTACCTTCCATTAAAAAATATCTAAACAATTTATTATTTACAAAATTATATAAAATTATACAAAATTATATAAAATTTTACAGTACAGAATTTAAAGTAAAAATACCTATTGCAAAAAAACTGCATATGAAGTGAATTTTTATACAATAAAAAGGGAAAAGGTAATCCCCAATCCCTTTTTATATGGTTAATATTATTTTCCGAAATCTACTTTAACATTTTTTCTTGCTTCTTCATTTTCAGCCTCAAATAAATCACGAGCTTTAAAATGGAACATTCCAGCAATAATGTTAGATGGGAAAATTTCTAATTTTGTATTATACATTGTTACAGTATCATTATAGAATTGTCTAGAAAAAGAAATTTTATTTTCTGTATTTCTAAGTTCTTCTGATAACTCTGAGAAATTTTGGTTTGCCTTTAAATCAGGATAACTTTCAGATACTGCCATAATGGTTTTTAAAGCATTAGATAATTGATTATCTAAAGAAGCCTTTTCCGCAACACTTTCCGTATTAGCCCATGAAGTTCTAAGTTCTGCAATTTTTTCAAAAGTCTCAGATTCATGTGTCATATAGCCTTTAACAGTTTCAACAAAATTAGGAATTAAGTCAAATCTTCTTTGTAATTGTACATCTATTTGGCTCCATGCATTGTCAACTTTTATTCTTGCTTGAACTAAACCATTATACATAGCAATAACAGCTATAATGAGAATAACGACAATTGCTAATATAATCCAAATCCAACTCATTTATAAAAATCCTCCTTATATTTTATTATATACAAAACTATCATAGCATATTAATTTATTTTATACAATATCAACATGAAGAAATTGTGAAAAAATTTTGAATAAAAAGGAATATTTTTTAAAAAAATTTCATATAGTATAGTATGGACAAAAATTGGACAAATATGAAGGTTTTGAGGATAAAAATTATGTAAAATGATACAAAAATAGTAAAAGAAAAGCTTAGGGACACAAGACTTTGAATGGATTTTTATACTAAAATTTGACTTTTGATACAAAAAATAGTATAATAATAATGTGTTGCCAAAAGGAGGTAATTTAATCTTATGAAAAGAGAAGAAAAGGCTTCAATTTCTATAATGAAGATTATCTGTGTAAGCATCATTTTAATATTGATATCAGGAATTAGTGTTATGGCAGTAAGTACAGACTTAAAAGATATAACCATTGTATTACAAAATGGATATGAAATGACAACTGTAACATCTAAAAATAAAGTATCAGACATATTAAGTGAAAATAATATTGTTTTAAATGAAAATCAAAAAACAATACCAGATTTAGATAGTGAAATTGCTTCAGGAGATACCATCAAAATAACAGATAAATCTTATAATGAAGTACAAATCGCTAAAATTTCAGAAGAGGGTATTGAAACTTCATTAAATCAATTATTAGAAAGTTATGCACCAATCACAGAGAAAATAGTTGTAGAACAGGTCGTTATACCTTATGAAACAATCACAAAAAATACAACAGGAACATCTACAGATACAACTAATAAAGTTGTAAGAGAAGGAAAAGATGGATTAAAAGAAGTAACATATAAAGTAAAATACCAAAATGATGTAGAAATTGAAAAGTCAGTTATATCAGAAGTAGTTGTACAAGAACCAGTAGATAAAATTGTTCAAGTACAAAAAAAGGTAACTTCAAGAAGTTCGACATTACCAAGAACATCAAGCACTTCAACAACAGGAGGGACTGTATATAAAATAACAGCATATTGTCCTTGTAGCAAATGTTGTGGTAAAACGAGTGGAAGAACAGCATCTGGAACAACAGCAACAGCTGGAAGAACAGTTGCAGCATCTAGTAAATTTGCGTTTGGAACAAAATTAAATATTGGTGGACACGTATATACAGTTGAAGATAGAGGTGGAGCAATTAATGGAAACAAAATTGATATATTTGTTAATTCTCATGCAGAAGCTCTTGCCTGGGGTGTTAGATACTTAAGCGTAAATGTTGTAAACTAAGAAAAAATATAGTATAATATACTAGAGTTTGTAAGGCTCTAGTATATTTTTTTAAGGAGAAAATTTATGAAATTAATATCTTGGAATGTAAATGGTATACGTGCATGTGTCAATAAAGGATTTAGTGAATTTTTTAATCAGATAGATGCAGATATATTTTGTATACAAGAAACCAAATGCCAACCAGAACAGATTGAATTAAATTTTGAAGGATATACCTCATATTGGAATAGTGCAGAAAGAAAAGGCTATTCTGGAACAGCTATTTTTACAAAAAAAGAGCCAATAAATGTTACATATGGCATTGGAATAGAAGAACATGACAAAGAGGGAAGAGTGATTACCTTAGAATTTGAAAACTTCTATATGGTAAATATTTATACACCAAATGCCAAAAGAGGATTAGAAAGATTAGATTATAGACAGATATGGGAAGATGAGATAAGAAACTATTTGTTGAAATTAAATGAAACAAAGCCAGTCATTATGTGTGGGGACTTAAATGTGGCGCATGAAGAAATCGATTTAAAAAATCCAAAATCTAATAGGGGAAATGCAGGCTTCACAGATGAAGAAAGAGAAAAAATGACAGAATTGCTAAATGCAGGATTTGTAGATTCTTTTAGATATCTATATCCAGATAAAACAGACAGTTATAGCTGGTGGTCATATATGGGAAAAGCAAGAGAAAAAAATGTAGGATGGAGAATTGACTATTTTATTGTATCTCAAGATATAAAAGATAAAATAAAAGAAGCGACGATTTACCCAGAAGTGATGGGCAGTGATCATTGTCCAGTTGGTTTAATCATCGAATGATTTTTTATTAAATGAGAAAAATACTTTTCCTATTTAATAAAAGAATGTTTTATTTATATTACTTTTATTTACAGAGAATAAAAGTTCTAATGAAAGGGAATGGAATTTATAAAATTAGTATTGAGGGAGGAATTTTATGAACGAAATAAAGCATAATTGGAAAAAATGGCTATACTGGTTTGCATTGGGAGTGGCACTCATTTGTATTTATAAAATATTAGACAATTATGGAAATGTCATGGAAGTATTAAATACATTTTTCGGTGTGATTAGTCCATTTTTAATTGGTATATTTATAGCATATTTATTATATATGCCATCCAGAAAATTTGAAGAGTTATATGGAAAGATAAAAATAAAATTTATATCCAAAAAAGCAAGAGTGTTAGGCGTTATAACAGTATATATTATCATCATTGCAGCGATTAGCATATTATGTGCAGTTATCTTGCCAATTGTTTTTGAAAGTATAACAGACTTTATTAGTAGCATACCACATTATATTGAAGATGCAATCAATGCCTATAATAACTTGCCACAAGACTCTATATTAAAAAGCCAAATTGTTCAAGATGAAATTCATAACTTACAAAATATTGATATTAAGCAATATTTGGATGTAGGAGCCATACTTGGATATCTTGTAAATGCCATTGGAGCAATCTTTAGCATAGTGGATATTTTTATAGCCATTATCGTATCAGTATATATATTAGTGGATAGAAGAAAAATCTTAACATTTTTTAAAAAATTAGCAGGCGCTATATTTAAAGAAAGAACCTATAAAAATCTAGATAAATATTTTAACAACTCAAATGAAATATTCTTTAAATTTATAGCAAGTCAATTTTTAGATGCCATTGTTGTGGGAATATTAGTATCTATAGCCATGACCATCATGGGCGTTAGATATGCACCATTATTAGGATTCTTTATCGGATTATTTAATATGATACCATATGTAGGTGCTATTATTGCAACAGTTATTGCAGCACTAATTACATTCATAACAGGAGGATTATCACAAACCATTTGGATGTTAATCGTTGTTATTATATTACAACAAATCGATGCTAATATCATCAATCCAAGAATTGTTGGAAAATCATTAAAAATTAGTCCATTACTTGTATTATTTGCAGTAACATTTGGCGGAGCATATTTTGGAATACTAGGAATGTTCTTAGCAGTACCGGTTATTGCAGTTATTAAAATATTATTAGACGATTTTATCAATTATAGAGAAACAAAAAAGAAAAAAGGGATTTAATCCCTTTTTTATCCTCTTTGTAATAAATATTGTATACCACCATTGGCAATAGCAGTTAATGTAAGAACAATTAAACCTGCTGCAAATACACCAGCGACAATTGGCGGAATTGCTTTTTTAGGTGGCAAATCTAAAAAGTTTGCGATTAATGAACCAACCCATGCACCTGTTCCTGGTAATGGAATGGCAACAAATATAAATAAACCTAAAGCAGCGAAGTTTTGTAATCTTTCACTTTCTTCTATTTTTTTAGTAGCTCTTTCAGATGCCCAGTCAATAATTACTTTAAATATTTTCCATCTTCCGAAAAAATCAAATAAAGGTCTAATATATTTAACAATAAAATAGACAGGGATAATATTTCCTATAAAACTACATAAAAAAGATTCTACATAGTTTAAATGAAATGTAAATACACCTACTGGTATAGCACCTCTTAACTCGATAATTGGTATCATTCCAACAAAAGCGGTTAATAAATATTTTACAATCAATGGTAATCCTGCCATAATTCCTCCTTAGTTTTTCTAAAATCTTTTTGTATTGTACTATAAAATGTAAAAATTGTCTATATATGTCATAAAATAAATTAAATATTCTATAAAATTTAAGTTACAATTCAGACATAAGTATGGAAGGGAGTATTCATAAATGATTTATTACTCGGCTCAATACGATATTTAAGAATTTGTAACATAATTTATTGAGCCGCTTTCACTCAGCCCCTCACTACGTGAGTAGCGTGAACATCCCTCAATAAATTATATAACAAATTCTAAAACATCTCCAATCACATTCGTAATGAAATCATTTATGAATACTCCCTTCCATACTTATGTCTGAATGGTAACATAGAACACATTATTTTTGGGAAAAATTGCTAAAAAGTATTGACTTCCGTAGGTGTTTTGATATATAATAATACAGATTTGAAAAAGAGAATTTAATTAGCCTAAAAAAAGAAATAAAAAAGGTGATTAAAATAAAGAAAAGTAAATTTTAACAAAATTGAATATTTTACTAGAGCCAGTTGAAAAATGAAGATTTTTTGACAGCTCTTTTATTGCCGTTTTATTATATGTACTGGTTAAATATCATTATTTTTCAAAATCAAATCATATATTCAAAAAATTTTTATTCAAATGTTAAATCTTAAAAGAAGAGGAATTAAATATAAGTTTCCCTAAGGAAATTTAAAATTGTAAAAGCAGACAATTTTAAAACTTAGACAAGAAATTTATCATTTAAGAAGGACTTCTTTTAACCAATAAATTAAATCAACAAATATGTTGATAGTTATTTCTGCTTAATATTTTATATGAGGTGATTTTCTTGAAATTAAAAGAAGTGAAATACGAGAAAGCTTCTCGTAAAGATTTCGCAAAAGTTGGCGATTATATCGAAATGCCAAACCTTATCAAAGTACAAAGAGATTCTTATGATTGGTTTGTAGAAGAAGGATTAGGTGAAGTTTTAAAAGACATTTCTCCAATCGAAGACTATTCTGGAAATCTTGTACTTGAATTTTTTGATTACTACATGGAGGACAAGACAAAATACACAGTAGAAGAAGCAAAAGAAAGAGATGCAACATATTCAACAAGATTACATGTAAAGGTAAGATTAATTAACCGTGAAACAGGAGAAATCAAAGAGCAAGAAATCTATTTGGGTGATTTCCCACTAATGACAGATAGTGGAACATTTGTTATCAATGGAGCAGAAAGAGTTGTTGTCAGCCAGTTGGTTCGTTCACCAGGCTGTTACTATGCAGAGGAATTTGATACAAAAACAGGAAAAAGAACATATACATCAACTGTTATGCCACTTCGTGGAGCATGGTTAGAATATGAAACAGATGGAAATGATATTTTCTGGGTTCGTGTGGATAGAACAAGAAAAGTACCCGTAACGACACTTTTAAGAGCCATTGGTGTCGCAACAGATGCACAAATCTTAGATTTATTTGGTGATGAAGAATTAATGAAAGCAACACTTAATAAAGATACCATAAAAGATCAAGATGAAGCATTAATTGAAATTTATAAAAAATTAAGACCAGGAGAACTTCCAACTGCAGATGCTGCAAGAAACCTATTTAATGGATTATTCTATGATAATAGAAGATATGACTTAGCAAAGGTAGGAAGATACAAATTCAACCAAAAATTAGCATTAGCTGGAAGAATTAAAGGAAAAGTTGCTGCAACAGATATTGTAGATAATGAAACAGGAGAAGTATTTGTACAAGCAGGAGAAGTAATTACAGAAGAAGTTGCAGAAGATATCCAAAATGCAGGAATCAATGTGGTAGATGTTACTGTTGGAGACAGAACTGTTAGAATTATCGGAAATAGTACAGTAAATATTCACAAAGTATTACCAAATGTGGATTTAAGTAAATTACATTTTAAAGAATTAGTAAATTATGATGTATTAAAAAATATTATAGACAATACAGACGAAAAAGAATTAGTAAAAATCATAGAAGAAAGACAAAATGAATTAGTACCAAAACATATTACAACAGAAGATATGATTGCTTCTATTAACTATTTACTAAACTTATCACATGGATTAGGTGAACCAGATGATATTGACCACTTAGCAAACCGTAGAATTCGTTGTGTTGGTGAATTATTACAAAACCAATTCAGAATTGGTTTAACAAGATTAGAAAGAGTTGTTCGTGAAAGAATGACCATTCAAGACTTAGATGTTGTAACACCACAAACATTAATTAATACAAAACCAATCACATCAGCTATTAGAGAATTCTTCGGAAGCTCACAATTATCACAATTCATGGATCAAACAAACCCACTTTCAGAATTAACACATAAAAGAAGAATTTCTGCATTAGGACCTGGAGGATTAACAAGAGATAGAGCAGGATTCGAGGTTCGTGATATTCACTATACACATTATGGTAGATTATGTCCAATTGAATCACCAGAAGGACCAAACATTGGATTAATCTCTGCATTATCATCATTTGCACAAATTAATGAATATGGATTTATCGAAACACCATATAGAAAAGTAGATCCAGAAACGCATAAATTAACAGACATTGTAGAATATATGAGTGCAGATGTAGAAGATAATTATATTATTGCACAAGCATCAGAACCAATTAACAAAGATGGAAGTTTTGTACATCCAAGAATTAGAGTTAGATTTAGAAATGAAGTTATCGAGGTTGATAGAGAAAAAGTACAATATGTAGATGTTTCACCAAAACAATTAGTTTCTATTGCAGCAGCCATGATTCCATTCTTAGAGCATGATGATGCAAAAAGAGCATTAATGGGTGCAAACATGCAACGTCAAGCTGTACCATTGATGATTACAGAAAGCCCAATTGTTGGAACAGGTATTGAATACAGAGCAGCAAAAGATTCAGGAATCTTAGTATTAGCAGAAGATGACGGTGTTATCGAAAAAGTAACAGGAGATGCTATCACGGTTAAATATAACAATGGAAAAACAGTTGTACATAAATTACGTAAATTCAAAAGAACAAATGGTGGTACATGTATTAACCAAAAACCAATTGTTAAAAAAGGTGAAATTGTAAAAAAAGGTGATGCCATAGCAGATGGACCATCAACCAAAAATGGAGAAATGGCATTAGGTAAAAACGTATTAGTTGCTTTCTCAACATGGGAAGGATACAACTATGAGGATGCTATTCTATTAAATGAAAGATTAGTAAAAGAAGATGTATTTACATCAATTCATATTGAAGAATATGACTGTGAATGTAGAGATACAAAACTAGGGGCAGAAGAAATCACAAGAGATATTCCAAACATTGGTGATGATTCTTTAAAAGACCTAGATGAAAACGGAATTATTCGTATTGGTGCAGAAGTAAGACCAGGAGATATCTTAGTTGGAAAAGTAACACCAAAAGGAGAAACTGAATTAACAGCTGAAGAAAGATTATTAAGAGCTATCTTTGGTGAAAAAGCAAGAGAAGTAAGAGATACATCATTAAGAGTACCTCATGGAGAAGCAGGAACCATCGTAGATGTTAAAATCTTTACAAGAGAAAATTCAGATGAATTAGGACCTGGTGTTAACCAAATTATTAGATGTTATATTGCAACAAAGAGAAAAATCTCTGTTGGAGATAAAATGGCTGGACGTCATGGTAACAAAGGTGTTATCTCAAGAGTATTACCAGAAGAAGATATGCCATTTATGCCAGATGGTACACCAATTGATATCTTATTAAACCCTCTTGGAGTTCCATCTCGTATGAACTTAGGGCAAGTACTAGAGGTTCACTTAGGAGGAGCTGCAAAAGCATTAGGATGGCATGTATCTACACCAGTATTTGATGGTGCAACACAAGAAGATGTTGAAGAATTATTAGCAGAAGCTGGAATGAATAAAGATGGTAAAACAACACTATATGATGGTAGAACAGGAGAGCCATTTGCAAGCCCAATCACAGTTGGTGTTATGTATATGTTAAAACTACATCACTTAGTAGATGATAAAATCCATGCACGTTCAACTGGACCATACTCATTAGTTACACAACAACCTCTAGGAGGAAAAGCACAATTTGGTGGACAACGTTTTGGAGAAATGGAGGTTTGGGCATTAGAGGCTTATGGTGCTGCATATACACTACAAGAAATGTTAACCGTTAAATCTGACGATGTTGTTGGAAGAGTAAAAACATATGAAGCAATCGTTAAAGGCGAAAATGTTCCAGAACCAGGTGTTCCAGAAAGCTTTAAAGTATTAGTAAAAGAACTTCAATCTTTAGGATTAGATGTTAGATTATATTCTGACGATAACCAAGAACTAGAATTGAAAGAAAATATAGAAGATGGAATTGAATATGATCCAGAGAAAGAAAAGAAATATCTAGCTGAAGATGAAGTAGTAGCAGATGGAGACCTAGACGATGGCTATACAGAAGAAAGTACAGAGGATGACATCCTACTAGAAGATGAAAATGAATCACTAGACGATGGAAATGACGAGTTATTTGAAGGTTTAGATGATGAAGATGATGAGATGTTCTTTGGTAGTGATTTGGCAGGGGATAATTTGGATAATGATAATGACATTATGTAGGTAAACGAATGAAAAGCAGCGTCTAAAACGAACTAAATCAGGCATCTTACGTCGTTAATTCGAAAAAGAAAATCCTTTTATGTTACAAAAAAATGAAATGGAAAGGATATTAACTATGAAAGAAGAATTAAGTGATTTTTTAAAAACGGCTTATGAATATGGAAAAGTTAAAGATTTAAAAGATGCCTTTGAAGAATATCCTGCCCAAGAAGAATGGCATAAAGGAAAAATTGAGAATGTCTCAAAGGAAAATAAATATTAGTGAGAGTAACGATGATTTAAATGAAATTAGATATCAGGAGGAGGTCTTATGAAAAGTTCAAACAAGAAAAATAATGAGGCTATAATCCAAATTCAAAAGTTGACAAAACCAATTTTTGAAGAATATGGGGTAGAAAAAGCATATGTTTTTGGTTCTTATGCAAGAGGAGATTATGACGAAAATAGTGATATAGATATCATCATAGTAGCCAAGAATATAAAGAGTTTATTAATTATAGGGGCTATTTTAGAAGCATTAAAACAAGTTCTAAAAAAAGAAGTTGATTTAATAGAAGAAGAATGTTTTAAAGAAGACGAGATGGATGAATTAGAACAAGAATTCTATGATACAATAAAAAAAGAAAGAGTGATGATATATGGATAAAAGAGATGTTACTATATTAAAACACATGCTTAAATACTGTAATGAAATAGAAAAAACAATCAATCGTTTTGGAAGTGAAATAGAGAATTTTAAAAAGGATAATGACTACAAAGATTCACTTTCAATGAAAATATTTCAGATTGGTGAGTTAGCAAATCATTTGACAGATGAATATTTAGAAATGACAAAAAATGAAATTAATTGGAATGCAATTAGAGGTATGAGAAATAGATTTGCACACGGATATGGAAAGATGGATTCAGATAAAATTTTCTATACAGCAATTGATGATATACCTGTGATAAAAGCATTTATACTAAAAGAATTAGAAAAATAAAATTAACTGAATAAATTCTAAAAAGGAAAGGGGCGACAGGAGGGAATTGCACCAGCGGTGGCTAGACCTCTTCACCTGTTTTAGAATTACCCAAAACGTTTGGGGACGTGTCAAAATGGACAAAAAATGTCCAAATGGGACATACCTGAATGTTTAAGATTAATAATTAATAGGGGTATGTCCCAAATGGACAAAAATTGTCCATTTTGACACGTCCCTATTGTTCAAGGGGGAAATAAAGTGGACGAATTAGATATTTTTAATAAATTAAAAATAGGAATT
>CAMLYR010000040.1 GCA_946491915.1 uncultured Clostridium sp. | reverse complement strand
GATCCTAATGCGACACACGACAAAAATGTCGCATAGACAAACGAACTCAATGCGACACAGGACAAAAATGTCGCATAGACAAACGAACCTAATGCGACAAAATGGAACGAAATGGATTTGTGCTTTAAGAAAGGAATGATATCAAAAATGAACAACTTAATGGATACATATATAACGTTTACAGAAAAGAACATAAAAAAATATATGAAGACACTATTAGCAAAACAATATGACGAAAATTTGCTTAATGAATATTTAAAAACGTATATTAATGCAAGATATTATAATATTCAGAATACAGACAAGCCAGCAAGAGCATTTTATTTAAGAATATTAGGAGAATTAGAATATAAAGAAGATATTTTAATGAAAAAATGTGAAGAAGAAGCAGAAACGTTAGATGAAAAGCAAAGTCAATTAAACAAAATTTACAATTTAAAAGAAATGTTTGCATATATTTTATTTTTTGATAATGTTAGAAATGTAGAAAATTTTAAGACAATTGATAATTTAAAAGAGATTGTCAATAAAATGGTACAAACAGCAAATGAATTATTTCAAACAGGAATTTCACAAAGTGAAGAAAAAAAACTGTATGAAGAAATCAAAAATGATATGCTTGAAAAAGAAATATTTTTGGACAAATTTGATACAGATGAATTTGTATTGCAATTTGAAAATAGCAAAGTTAAAGATGACATATATTTTGCAACATTAGAGAGTAAAGTAAAAATGCCTATGCAATATAGTGAATCAGCAATAGAAAAAGTATATAATGAAGGAATTGTTGCAGAAGATAAATTGCAAGTAGAATATGTATTGTTAAGTGTAGTAGTTATATCAGACATATTAAATGGAAATTTTAATGATAAATATATTGCAGAGTTTACAAGTACATTATTTAAAAAGAAACAAAAATTAGATAGTATTTTATCTATCCTTGGAAATCAAGCATTACAAGATAAAATCAGTTTGAATATTCTATATTCTGATTATATAAAAAATCAAAAAAGTGTATTAGATTACACAAAAAAAGGTTACAATTTTACAATTACATTAGACAATGAAACAAAAAGTTTAGAAGACGTGGAAAAATTAAAAATGTTTAAAATGGTGATTGTGCCACAAAAATTATCATTATACAAAGAAATAAAAAGCAATAAAGAACGATTTGCTAATGTGATATTAAACTAATGTCGCATAGATAAACGAAATCAATGCGACACAAAATAAAAAACAGGAGAAATAAACATGGAAACATATGGAAGATTTTTATTTGAATTTTTAAGTCAATTTTTCTCTGGATTTCAGGAGATATTTGGTGGACTTTGGAATGGGATTGTAAATATATTTAATATACCAAGATACTGGGGGATTATCCAGAATTATGCGAATGATTTTAAAGTTTCAGAATGGTTTTTGACGGGATTAGCAATTATTTGTATGGCAATCGTTATTGGAGGTATTATTGGAATTATCATCTTTTTCTTAAAAAGACATATGAAATGGAGAAAAAAGATTGTCGACCAAGAAGAATTGTTAAAGCAAATTGATACATTAAATGGACAAGTAGAAGAACTAGTTGATGAAAAATTAAAATTGCTAAATATGAAGTCACCAGAATTGGGTGTCAATCCGAATGGTATCAGTACAGGTATGGATAAAGCAGCACTTGCTGCTGCACAATCAGAAGCAAATAATGAAGAACAAATTGACCCTAATAGTCAAAGCAGATTCTCTAAATTAACAATGATTGATGAAGAGTTTGCAAAATATAAACAAAAAGATTATCATAATAGTTTTACATTGCCAGAGTTTTGTTATATGTTTAGAAATTTTGCTGCAAGCAAGTTGAAATTATATTATAGCGAAAAAATGATTAGATTGTTTGTATCAGCTGTTGCATCAACCAAATTGGTTATCTTACAAGGTATTTCTGGTACAGGTAAAACATCTATATCTTTGGCATGGGGTAACTTTGTAAAACATCCATCATGTGTTGCGTCTGTACAACCATCATGGAGAGATAGAACAGATATATTTGGATACTTAAATGAATTCACTAAGAAATTTAATGAAACAGACTTCTTAGCCTATTTATATGAAGCAGGATATACAGATGAAATCTATACAGTTATCCTAGACGAGATGAACTTAGCGCGTGTGGAATATTATTTTGCAGAAATGTTATCTATCCTAGAAATGCATAGTACCAAGGATTGGAAAATTGAGATAGTACAAAGCTCATGGCCAACAGATCCAAAGAAATTAATCAAAGGAAAACTACAAATTCCACCTAATGCGTGGTATATCGGAACCATCAACAATGACGACTCAACATTCATGGTAACAGATAAGGTATACGATAGAGCGATGCCAATAGATATCAACGAAAAAGGTGTAGCATTTGAAGCTGATGATGTTGATGCGATTGATGTAAACTATTCATACTTAAATGGGCTATTTGATAAAGCAATGGTAGATTATGCGATATCACCAGCAACTTTGAAAAAAATAGAAGACATGGATAACTATACCATCAAACACTTTAGAGTGGCATTTGGTAACCGTATTGTAAAACACATGAAAAAATTTGTACCAGTATATGTAGCATGTGGTGGAGATGAAACAGAAGCTGTAGACTATTTCATGGCAAAAAAAGTATTAAGAAAATTTGAAGGATTAAACTTAACATTAATTAGAGATGAAATTGACGGATATATTGATTTCTTAGACAAAAACTTTGGAAAAGGCAAAATGGGCGAATGTATAGAATTCTTATTAAGACTTAAAAAGATGTCTTAGTGGACGTTGGAGGGAAAAATGGACTTAAATATTGTGAAAGTAGCAAATATGGAAAAAGAAAAATCAACTAAATTTCTTAGCAAAATTGATTCAAAATTAATCATGGATATAGATAGAAGTCGTCTAGTGGAAAATGATGAGTGGATAGACATGATTGAATTTACGATTCCATATTTGGAAAAAGCGTTAACAAAGGAAATAAAAAATATTGTAACAGAGGAAGAAATTATCAAAATAGAATTAATTAAAAAAGTTACAGTAGAAAGTGTAAAACATTTATCAAAACATGTCAATCTTGTAGATAGATTTAATCAAAAAAGTGGAGAAGTTACGCCTAAAAAGATTTTAAATTCATATAAAGAAGAAACCTTTCTTACTTATGAAAATCGATTTTTATATACTTTAATAAAATTAATTGAAGATTATATGTATTTAAGAGAAAAAGATGGTGATGATGAATATAAAGGAAAAAATCAGCAGAAAGCAACTTACCATGCAGAGGTAAAATTAAATAAAGAAAAAATCAATGTAGAAATGAAATATAATTTTGAAAAAACAACGGGAATCACAAAGACAGAGAAAACATTAGAAAGAATTGCTAATATTCAAAAATCTTTAAAAATGTTAAAGCAAACTGAAGTTTATCAAACTTTAGTAGCCAAAAAAGCAACTTATGTAAAAGCTCCATTAAAAATGACAAATGTTTTATTAAAAAATGTAAATTTTCAATATGCTGTAAAACTATGGAATTATTTGAGTGACCAGATGGAATTAAATGATAAGACTGTTAATGAAACAAGCAATTATGAAGAAAAAGGAATTGTAAAAGAATTAGTAGATGAAGACATATTTTTACTACATTCCATTTTGAGGAAAAGCGATAATAGTGATACTTTAAAGGGAAAGGCAAAAACGGCAGTTGAAGATAAGAAAATGGCAAAAGAATTGACAGATGCTATGATTGAAAGAATTATAGAATTAAATCCAGATATGACAGAAAAAGAATTAAACAAATTGATTGCAGAGAAAATTTTAGTAATGAAAACAAAAAAATTAATTTCTTTAAAACCTATAGAAGATAGGTTTAAAGAACGAATTGAAAAATACATGATACAAGCAAAAGAAGTGAGGTTAAAATAAATGGAAAACAGGAAAGACGAAAGAGGAGAAAACAGTACAAAAAATGGTCAAAAAAAAGGTGCAAAAAGTGCTAAAAAAAAGGTTGAACAAACTACTGAAAAAAAGGCAAGCACAGCAAAAAATGTAAGTAAAACAACAAAAGCTGGTTCACAAGTTTCAAAAAAAGCAAGCACAGCGAAAAATATGAACACAGCGACAAAAGCTGAGCCACAGGTTTCAAAAAAAGCAAGCACAGCAAAAAATGTAAGCACAGCAAAAAATAAGCAAGTAAAAATCGAAAACAGCGAAGAGCCAAAGATGGAAAGAAGAAAAGGGAATACATGTCTCCATTTTATTTGGAATATATTTGTTAAAATTTTGACACTCGTTATTATATTCATTTCCATCATTATCGTAGTACAAAAAGTAACCAATAATGAAGAATCATTTTTAGGGTTTAGAATATTCAGAGTACAAACTGGAAGTATGATTCCGAAATATCAAATTGGAGACGTTATTTTAGTAAAAGAGACAGAACCAGACAAAATTAAAATTGGTGATGATGTAACATATGAAGGGGAAAAAGGTTCAATGAAAGGAATGCTTGTTACTCACAGAGTCATCGATATTGAAGAAGTAGATGGCAAAAGAGTTTTCCATACACAAGGTATTGCCAATAATTCAGAAGACCCTGTTGTCAATGAAGATCAAGTCAATGGCGTTGTTCAAACCAAAATGTATATTTTATCATTAATTTGTATGTTATTAAATAATAAATATGTTTTCTATTTCTGTGGAATATTGCCATTAACAATATATGTAGCTTTTAGAATTTTTAAAGGAAAAAGAGTGAAGAGAATCGAAAGAGAAAACTAATAAATAGAGAGGAAAATGGATGAAAGAAAACAGTAAAGAAAATGAAAAGGGAAATATGAACAAAGAAAAAAATAGAATAAAAATAATGGAAATATTATGTATCATTTCTTTAATCATTACCATTTTTTCAATACAAAGGACTTATGCGAGATATTTTGAACAGGTAGACACCACATATAATACCAATATCAAAAGATGGTTAGTGAAAGTAAATGATAAGATTGTCCATGATGCAGAAACTTTGAATGAGGTTATGGAACCAATCATGACAGACAATGAACATGTAAATGATCAAATTTTAGTCCCTGGGCAAACTGGATATTTTGAAATGCTAATTGATTATACAGAGGTAGATGTTGCATTTGAATATGAATTTTCAATGGAGCAATTAAATGAAACACCATTAGAGGATTTTGAGATATATGGATATGAGGTATGGGATGAAATTGATGGAGTAAATACTTTAATAGAAACACAAGAAACAACAGAAATAAAAGGTGTGATTGATCCAGCAACTGAAGTAAATAGTGCAGGTGAAAAGAAGCGAGAAATTAGAGTATTGTTTAGATGGAATGATGGTGAAGGAAGTACCATGGATAATAAGGCAGATACACAGTTTAGAGGCGAAGAAAATAATACAACAAATGAAGATAATACAACAAATCCAGATGAAACCAACACAGATTTACATACCATATTGCGATATCAAGCAACAATGAAATTTATGCAATACATACCACCAGAAGAAGAAACAACAACTTAAAATGACTGTTCAGACTTGAAAACAATTGTTAATGTGTTATATATTGCGAAAGAAGAAAAATCCTTTGACTTAATGACATGGGATGTAAGGATTTAGTAAATTAACTTTGAAATAGTAACAATGAAAAGATAAAAAAAGAGGTGAGTTTTGTGGAATTAAAAAATATAAAAACATCTAATTTAGAAAATGATGAATTATTAGATACCCAAAAACAAGTAGAAAGCTTTTTGAAATTTTTAAATGGCGAATATGAAACCGTTAAAAAGTTAGAGGAGGAAAATTCGTGAAAGATTTAGTAGAAAATATAGAAAAACAAATTACAACAGATAAAGAAGTCATTTCCGTATTGCCAAGAAATGGTATAAAAGCAATCAAAACATTATTAAAAACCATAAGTGATATGACTGAAAAATACGAAAATCTCAATGAAAAATTGCTAAAAGAAATAGAAACTAGATATGATGAATTGACGACTGTTGAAGAAAATAAAGAGATTCCTCAAATAGAGCAAGAAATTTTGAAATATGATACAGCTGAAAAAAATACAGATATAAGATCATCATTCGAAAAAATGGGCTTAGATCGTGTGATTTATAATGTCAATGGGTATTATAAAAGCAATTTGGAAAGATTAAACAAAGAACTCATTTTCAGTGTGAAACAATTTGAAAGAGTAGGAATCAAATTAACAGCAGAGGATTTTTGTATCAGTGAATATGCCAAGAAATATATGGAGGTTCTATTAAGAGAAGCCTATAATGGAG
This sequence comes from uncultured Clostridium sp., assembly GCA_946491915.1. The sequence goes on along the minus strand of CAMLYR010000040.1, from coordinate 6,062 downwards.
ATATTAATTCAGAAGCAGTAAAGAATCAGTTTGAAAAAGTATATTGGGGCTGTTCAGAGGTGGTATCACATTTATATGTAAATATAAGATATATTTACGATAAATATGAAAGCCAAATAGATAGATTTTATAATGAAAAAGCACAAGAAATTTTAAAAGGACTTTCATTAACTGTAGAAGAGGTCGCTGAAAAAAAAGCAGAATTCATAAAACAGAAAAATCAAATAGAAGAGACAGATAATAAAAACATTTTGGATAAATTCTTTACAGGTAGCTTAAATATCAATGACTATAAAGAAGATAACTATAAAAGATTATATTCAGAATTATCAGGTAAAGATGTTACAAACTTATCAGATATCGAAAAAGATGAGATAGACGAAAATATCGATAAATTGAACACCAATTTAACAGAATATGCAAAATATTTGGAATATAAATTTTTAGTGGAACAAGTATTGCAAACCAGACAAGAGCTATTAAAAAACGCAGAAGTAAATAAAGATAAAAAAGATAAAAAAGCTAAGAAAACACAATATGAGTTATTAAAAGAAGAAGTTAAAAAATTGCAAGCAGAAATATTCAAATTAAATTCTAAAATTGAAAAACCAAGCAAAGGATTTTTTGAAAGAAAAAAAGCAGAAGAAAAGAAAGACAGTATTGCAATTTTACAAAGAAACAATTTGATTTTAGATTTAAAAAAGACATATATGCAATTAGATGACGAAATGATAAATCAAAATATACTTCAAAATTTAGACGAAACATCATCATTGCTTGATGTACTAAAATTTGCAGGTAGTTATTATGGATACATGGCTAAGGCAATGATAAAAAATAATGAAGATATCACAGACAAAGAAATTGGAGAAACTGCTGAAAAAATAAGAAACTTTATTAATTTTTCTAATTTTACAGTCATCAATCATGTAAAAATTAGTGATACGAAAGATTTATCAATCATCATAAAAGATAAATATAAATTATTAGGAATGCAACTTTCAAAAGAAAATTTTGAAGAAGACAGTATAGAAGATTTAATCAGAAAGGTGAAAATTATAAACAATTATAATAATATTCAAAAAAGTAAATTTTCTATCAAAGACTTAGAATTTATCATGAATGTCAAAGAAATGATCAAAAAATAAAGACAAAAGAAAATAATGGAGCTGAGAGCAAAATTGGAATATGATGTTGAAAAAATTTCTAACAAAATAAAGCATAAAAAAAGAACTAAAAAGATTATAAAATTTATTATACTAATTAGTTTAATTGTTCTTTTTATCATAAATTTAATTCTATCAATAGAAGAAAAAACACATATTTTTGGAATATACATGTTTAATATTGTTTCCGAAAGTATGGAACCAACATTTTACAAAGATGATTTAGCGATTGTAAGAAGTTGCAATTTAGAAGAATTAAAAAAAGGAGACATTATAACCTTTCAGCAAGGGGATAGAATTATTTCACATAGGATATCAGAAATGATACAAGAAAAAGGGGAAAAACAAATTATTACTAAGGGGGATAACAACGAAGTAGAAGATATAGAACCAGTAGATATACAGAACATATATGGTAAAGTCGTATTTACGATTCCTAAAATAGGTAAAATAGTAAATTACATACAAAATATTAGAGGATTTATCAATGTATGTATTCTGATTGTGATTATATGTATCTTAGTTAATTTTAGAGATAATGTAATAAACAATAGAAAAATCAAAAGAAAAAAATATGAGATAAAAAAATTGAGAGATAATTATAAGATAGAGGGTTAAAGTATGAGGGAAAAGAACAGACAAAAAAGCAATGCAAAAAAAATAATAAAAATTGTACTAATCATATTATATCAACTACTTGTCATAATGGCTCTAATCTTAGCAATGGTAATTATTCTACAAAAAGTAACAAACAGTAATCAGTCAATAGGTGGTTATAGGATATTTAGAGTTATTACAGGAAGTATGGAGCCTGAATATGAAGTTGGAGAAGTTGTTATCAGTAAAGAAGTGGATCCAAAAGACATTAAAATTGGAGATGATATTGTATATTTGGGTAAAACTGGCGAATATGCAGGAAAAATCATCATGCATAATGTTATAGGAATAGACACAGATGAAAATGGAAATTTAATTTTCCGTGCAAAAGGTTTACAAAGTAATAGTGTTGAAGATCCTCAAATTAAAGGGGACCAAATATATGGTGTTGTAAAATTAAAAGCGAATATTTTGACAATATTGTATAATTTAGCAACAAATATATATTCCGTATTTTTTATCATTATCATTTTGGTATTAAATGTATTTGTAGCATTTAATACACCTAAAAAAAGTAAAAAACGCAAAGTAAAACGAATTGCCAATATAAGTGAGGAAGCAGAGGAAGATTTTCCTGATGAAGAAATAGAGGAAGATATAGAAGATGAATTTGAAGAAGAGGCATATGATGATATGGAAGAACAGGATGAGTTTACTGAAAATGAAGACTACATAGACGAAGAAGATGAAAAGGATAATGATGAGGAGATGGAAAAGACAATACATGAAAAAATGATAAATGAAAAAATGAGACAATATTATGATAAGACAGTAAACAATACAAAAAATAAATCAGAAGAGAAAAAGGGGAGAAATAGAAAAAACAAATGATGAAATGGAGGTATTATGAACATATTACGTGAATTTAGACGAATAAAAAAGCGAAGTATGCCAGTTAGAATTTTACTAATTTTGATATTCTCAGTAATATTAATAATAAATACCTATGCGTGGTTTCAATCAAATCAACCAGTGGATATGAATGGATTAGAAGCAAATATCACACCTTGGGATGTTCGATATTATGTGGATGGTGAAGAAATATTAGATGAAACTGTTACCTTTACAATCGATCAACTATATCCAGGCATGCCAGAAAGAGAAGACACGGTGCGAATTCTAAATATGAGTACAACCAGTACAAGCATCAAATATGAACTAACTGCTGTAAAAGTATTTGGTCAAGATGTGCTAGATACGTTACTAGAAGATGGTATTATCAGAACAGAAGGAAACACAGTCAATATATTTGCAGATGACACACAATATCCTTTTCATATCAGCTATACATATGATAAAACAAGATTAGATGGAGAATATGTAGATGATACAACAACGCCAGCTGCTGGAGCAACATTTCAGTTTCATGCTAGTTGGGACTATCAAGGAACTGGTACAGAGGATGAAAATCTAGCAAAAGATATATTAGATACAAAGTTTGGAAAAGATGCATATGCCTATTACCAAGATGAAGCAAATGATCCTTCTAAGGCAATAGAAATTACTGTAAAGATAACAAGCTCTATGATTCATCCAAGTCGAGATAACTAAACATACAATACGTTGGCAGATAAATAAGTAATAAAATGGTGAATTAATAGGAAAATTGTAACAAAAATGTAATAAAAATGTAATAACAAATTCGTTGACAAAAAAAAGAAGACTGAGTATAATTTTAGTATAAAATGTTGGAAAAAATATTTTAAGGAACTTAGGTGATAGTATGGCAAATGAAGAAACAACAAATGTACAAATGGAAGATACACCAACACTTGAAGAACAAGTTGATGAAGCAACACTTGGTGAAAAACTAGAAAAGAAGGCAAAAAAGGAAAAAAGGAAAAAAAAGAGACGTATCGCCTTTGAAATATTTTTAGCACTCATTATCTTATTGTTAATTAATGTATATATTATACTAGCCATATTTTATAGAGGAGAAAATTTCACTGTAACATTAGATAGTGAATATGGAAGAGAAAGTGGATTAGTTATTTACGAAGATCCTGAAAACAAATATACAAGAACATTTTTAAGATCAAAAGACATAGAATTTTTTACAGATATTTCTATAGATTGGTTACCAGAAGATATTGACAACGAAGGAAATGGCTCACATAATGGAAGAAATTACATAGCCTATACATTTTATGCAGAAAATATGGGACAAGATGTTATCAATTATTGGACAACCATAAAAATAGATGATGTTGTAAGAAATGTAGATGAGGCAATCAGAGTTATGGTATTTAAAAATGGAGAAAGAGTCGTATATGCAAAGAACAACAGAGAAACAGGAGAGCCTGAACCTGAAACAACACCTTTTAAAGATGAAGATACAGTTATGTTAGATTTGACAGAAAATTTTGAAGTAGGAGACATTGATAAATGGACAGTTGTCGTTTGGGTAGAGGGAGATGATCCTGAATGCTTAGATGATTTAATCGGTGGAGAAATCAAAATGCATATGACATTGACAGAAGAGCATATTTTACAAGAAGATGAAATACCACAAGATGAACGATAAAATATGTTTATGCAAGTTTGCAAAACAATGCTAAACTTTTGTGAAAAAATCACAAAAGATAAAATGTCTTTAAATTTTTAAGTTTATATATAAAAAATAAAAGAAAGAAAGGGAGAAAAAAATGAGAGAAGTAAACAATGAAAGAAACTCAAGAAAAAGATTAAATGCGTTAATTTTATTAGTAGCATTTACAGCAATCTTATTGATTGTATCAACATATGCGTGGTTCTCTACGCAGAAAAACGTTACTTTAAGTGGACTACATGGTCAAGTAAATGTAGCAGAAGGTCTACAAGTTTCATTAGATGCTCTAAACTGGGCAAATCAAATTGATTTATCAAATAATGCACAAGCATATTTCGCACAAACAAATACACAAAATAATTGGACAGATGATGGTACTACAACAGAAGACGATATATCTGATGATAAGGTATCTTTATTAAATCCATGGAAAACTGAAGATGGAGATGCTTGGGGACGTACAAATTTTATACCAAGTGAATTATTACCAGTTTCAACAACAGCACAACAAAATGAAGGAATTGGTCTAACTGACTTAAATATGTACAGAGGAGAAAATACAGAAGGAATTAAATTAAGTAGTATTACCAATATGACTACAGATGCTACTGGAGCAGAAAAAGGATTTTATGCAATTGATTTATTCTTACAAAACTCTTCATCAGAAACAGCTATTACAGGTCACACAAATGACTTACTTAGACTTGAAACAAATTCATCAATTGTTTTAGACACAACATCAAAAGAATCAACAGGATTACAAAATACATTAAGAGTGGCTTTTGCTATATTTGATGAAGATACAGATTTAGCAAATCAAACATTAGTAAGTAACACACCAAGTCAAAGCCAAATCTTAGAAGCTACAACTGGTGCTGAACGTAAAATAACAGATGTTGCAATTTGGGAACCAAATGCAAATGGTGCACAACAAACAAATGGAGATCCTAGTCCAGTAGTAACAAAATATGCAGCACATGTTGATTACATTGTACAAAACAATAACAAAGTAACATTTTCAGAAGCAGACCAAGGAACATATAGTATACCAGCAACAAACAAATTTACAGCTGAAATGAAATTACCTACATATGCTTTAACAAGTGCATCAACAGGTACTATTAATAATATATATGATTGGGACACAGGAGCAACAGCAGCAGGATTAGTAAAACAAAACACAGTTACAACAGACAACTCAGGGACAATATCAGCTCCAGTACAATTAAAGAGTGTTAAAGATGGTACAACTGATTTCTCAATTGCACCAGGTAAATATATCCATATGAGAATGTATGTATGGCTAGAAGGACAAGACGTTGACTGTATCAACTATGCTTCACTAGGTGGAGGATTAACCATTAACGTTGGATTAAGCAAACCAGGTACAGCAGACGATGGAGATGAAGAAGAACCTTAGTAGCAAAATATAAAATAATTAAAGGTATTTAAGTTATTATACTATTAAAAGAACCATAATTTCCAATCATATCTTGGTAATTATGGTTCTTTTTTGTCGCATTAGGTTCGTTTGTCTATGCGACATTTTGCTCTGCTTAGAAATGATTTTGTCGAATTTTGCGATGAAAAGTGATAATAATGATATTGTAAAATTTTAAAAAATATGTTTATATATATTATATACAAAGAAAAGTTTTGTATCAGATTATTTTTTATCCTATATTTAATAC
>CAMLYR010000039.1 GCA_946491915.1 uncultured Clostridium sp. | reverse complement strand
CCCGCGACCTCTGCCTTGGCAAGGCAGCGCTCTATCAACTGAGCTATTCCCGCATTTCGCAAATAATATGATAACAAATATATTAGTAAAAGTCAAGACTTTTTTCAAACATTGCTAAGAAAAGGGATTTTGGGGACGGACTCATTTTTCCCTTTTTATAAGATTTAATATATTCTTCAAAATTATTTTAGTAAAAAGGGAAAAATGAGTCCGTCCCCAAAATCCCTTTTCTTTACAATTTAATCTCCTATAGGAGCATAATCATCCGTAACAATTGGTTTATCACTTGTAAAATCTTTTACTTCATTACTTAATAGCTCACGATATTCTTCTTCTTTGTCAGTATTTATATTTGCATTTCCTTTAATACCTACTAAAATTAGGTTTTGTTCTTCGTCATTTGCCTGATTAGGATTTACTTTAAATACTTTTACATCATCAAATACAGCTTTATAGGTGCTATATTCATATTTAATAAAGTCTGTATCTTCTCCTTCAAGTGATGAAATGATATTGGTTATTACCATTCCACTTTCATTTAAACTATCATATACTTTTTGCATAGCTTCATATGTTGTTAATTCAAATGGAGCATTTAATCCTTTAAATGCATCTATAAAAACTGCATCATATTTTTTATCATTATAGTTCAAATAACTTCTTCCATCTTGGGTAATCAATCCTAAATTGGGATTGTTTTTATCTAATCCAAATTCTTCTTCTGCAATTTGTGTCATTTTTTCATCAATTTCTACAACATCGATTGTTTTGTTTTCATATTTTTTTAAATAATGCATTGGATAGGTATATGCTGCTCCACCTATCATCAATGCATCATTTGCTTCTTTATTATAATATTCAAATAAATCATAATAGTATAAGTATCTTGCTCCCATTTCTCCAGTTTCTTGATTTATATAAGATTCTAAGCCAGTATCCACTTGCAAGGTCTTATAGGTATTTTCTCCTGTATTTATCTGTTTTACCCATATTCTACTATATTCAGAATCCACATCTCTTGTTATTTCAGGATTTTCTACTTGAAATAAGTATCCCCCTAATAAAATCAAACTAATGATAAGCAATAATTCTACTGTTATTAAAATATAATATTTCTTATCTTTTTTGCTAAATAGAAATACGGATAATATCCATAGTAAAATCGAACAACCTAATATAATATTTCTTACTCCTAAATTAGGTATTAATATAAATCCTGCAAAAAAAGTTCCAAAAATACTTCCTATTGTTGATAATGAAGATATTTTTCCTGATGTTGTACCTATATGATCCATACTATTATTTTTTATCTTTACTGCTATTGGAGATACTGTTGCTAATAGGAAACTTGGTATACCAAAAGTTACAGCAGCACATATAATAGAAACAAAAATCAAATTACTTGAAAGTTGTGATAACACATCTATAAATTGTACTTCCAATATTGGAATAAAACTTGTTGCAATAGCAGAAATCAATAAAAAGTCAGATAACATCTTTATGTCATTTTCTTTATTTTTATCTGCCATTTTTCCTCCAAACCAATATCCTATACTCATACTTGTTAACATGATTCCAATTATTGTTGTCCATATTAAATTAGAACTTCCTACATATGGTGATAATATTCTTGCTGCAATAAGTTCTAATACCATAGTCATTGCACCACTTAAAAATACGGTAATTTCTAATTTATATTTTTTCATACTATTTCCTCTTATCTATTTTTTCTTATATTTTTAACATTTTTTCTACATATTTTATTTTTAGTTAAATATTTTTATTTATATTTTTTGAACTAATCTAGCTTGCTAGTCCTTTTTCTCTTTTAATTTTTGCTACATGCATTTAAGGTCTAACAAGAAATTTATAAGATTTGTTGTATTCTTGTATTGTCTTATTTTTATCCTTTATTTATTTTTTTGTGCTTTGCTTTTTGTTGTTTTTGCTTTCTTGGTTGTTTTTGTCGTTTTTCTCTTTTTAGTAGTTACTTTTTCAAATTCTGCTTTTTCTTCTGGATTCCATTCCTCTCCTTCTTTTGGTTTATTCCATGAAATGTAATCACATGATTTAGGATTGTTTTCACAAATATAATATTTTCTTCCTCTTTTTGTTTTTCTAACTTGTACAGTTGCCCCACATTTAGGACATGGTACATCAATGGTTTCTATGATTGGTTTTGCATTCTTACATTCAGGATATCCTGGGCACGCTAAGAATTTTCCATATCTTCCATATTTATATACCATCATTCTTCCACATTTTTCGCATTTGACATCTGAGACTTCATCAACCATTTCCACATGTTCTAATTCTTTTTCTACTTTTTCTACTTCTTCTTCAAATGGTCCATAGAATTCTCGAATCATTTTTTTCCATTTTTCATGTCCTTCTGCAATCTCGTCAAATTCATTTTCTATTTTAGCTGTAAATTCTACATTAATAACATCCGAAAAATTCTCTGTTAATAGTTTATTAACTACTTTACCTAGTTCTGTTGGATACAATTGTTTCTTTTCTTTTTCTATATATCTTCTTTCTAGAATTGTTGTGATTGTTGGTGAATACGTACTAGGTCTTCCGATTTCCTTTTCCTCTAAAGCTTTTACTAAACTTGCTTCCGTATATCTTGGTGGTGGTTCTGTAAAGCTCTGTTTTGGATTTAATTTCTTTAGCTTTACCTCTTGATTTTCTTGAAGCTCTGGAAGCATTCCTTCCTCTTCTTTTTCTTCTTTATCAGTACCTTCAACATATAAAGTCATAAATCCTTTAAATTTTAATACTTGTCCATTTGCTTTAAAGTCATACGCATTTGCCTTAATATTGACATTCATAGTGTCATAAACTGCTGGTGCCATTTGGCTTGCTAAAAATCGATTATATACTAATTTATATAATTTATATTGATCATTTGTTAAACTATCTTTTATACTATCTGGCTCTATATCGATATATGTTGGCCTAATTGCTTCATGTGCATCTTGTGCATCTTTTTTTGTTTTATAATATCGATTTTCATAATAGTTTTCACCATATAACTTTGCAATTTGTGTTTTAGCAACACTTCTTGCTTCTTCAGATATTCTTGTTGAGTCAGTTCTCATATAGGTAATTAATCCGACTGTTCCCTTTTCAGGAATTTTTACACCTTCATATAATCCTTGGGCTATAGACATTGTTTTCTTTAATGTAAATCCTAATTTTCTTGAAGCTTCTTGTTGCATTGTACTTGTTGTAAATGGTGGTGCAGGTGTTCTTTTTTTCTCACCTTTTTTCACTTCACTGACAATATATTTTGCATCTTTAATGTTATCTAAAATCATTTGAACTTCATCATTTGAATGAATTTCTAATTTTTTTCCATCTTTTCCGTAAAAATGTGCCTGAAATTCTTTCTTTGTTTTGATATCTTCTAAATCTGCATAAATATTCCAATATTCTTCTGGAATAAATTTTTCAATTTCGTTTTCTCTATCTACAATTAGTTTAACAGCAACAGATTGCACTCTTCCTGCAGATAACCCTCTTCTAACTTTTTTCCATAATACAGGACTAATTTTATATCCCACAATTCTATCTAATACTCTTCTTGCTTGTTGGGCATCTACTAAATTCACATCAATATCTCTTGGTTCTTTAATCGCTTTTTGTACAGCATTTTTCGTAATCTCATTAAAAGTTACCCTTACGATTTTATCTTTTTCATCTTCTAAAATTTTAGCTAAATGCCATGCAATCGCTTCTCCTTCACGGTCAGGGTCAGTTGCAATATATATTTTTTTCGCTTGTTTTGCATCTTTTTTTAGTGCTTTTATTAAATCCCCTTTTCCTCTAATATTTATGTACTCTGGTTCAAAATCATGCTCAATATCAATTCCCATTTTTGATTTTGGTAAATCTCTGATATGTCCCATTGATGCTACAACCTTTGTACTGCCACCTAAAAATTTTTTTATCGTATTTGCTTTTGCTGGTGACTCTACGATAATTAATTTATCAGCCATTCAGACTTCCTCCATTTATTTTTTATTATTTATTTTTTATTTCTTATTTCATATCATATATAGTATTCTAGCTTAAAAGAGAATATTTTGCAAGTTTTTTTAAAATAACTCCTTACTTAAGTCGGCCAATACATCTTCTACTCCAATAGGTGTTACTTCATTTTCTTTAAACATTTTTAATATTTTTTCTACTTTTTGTTCATCATTTGACAAATAGGTTATTTCTTTATTTTCTATTTTTGTATTGTTTGGTATATATTCTGTTTTTACAACTGCAATACCAAATTTTGCATTTTCTTTTTTAATAAATTGATCTTCATTTATCTTTTTGTAATATTCTAGCTTTATGGGATACGAAATTCCAGCTTCCATTAATTTTTCTCTTTCTATAAATTTCCCACCAAAAAAAGTTCTCATATTTTATCCCCCTTCTTCTTTCGTACTTTTCCATAATACTATGAAGCAATTGACTTTGCAAGAACTTTTCATCGCATTATTTTACATATTTCTACCATTTTTTCTCTTCTATCTATTTTTTCGATTCTATATGTACATAAAATGTCCCATTCTTTTATCTAATAAATTTTTTATTGCAAAATTCGATGGATTTAGACAAGTTATCTATTCTATAATATATATAGTTTTATAAATTGGATTTCTAAATTCCATTTTTCAATTATCCTATTTAAAAATAGTAGTAATTTTCTTTTTTTCATTACTACTATTTCTCTTTTACATATTCTTTTTTACTTACTTATTAAAAATAGTTCTTATTTGTTCTCTTCTTTATTTCCTGTTTGTTTCAAACGTAAATATCCTAATTCTTCCCAGCTATTATATGCTAAATTTAATCTAAAGACTAATTTTGGTTTAGGTCCTGCCCTATTTTTGTCTACGACACAAGCATAATATCTAACATCTGGATCATCAAATTTTTCTAAATCATAAAATGTAGTATCTACTTCTTTTAAAGAATATTCATACTCTTGTAAATGATCTCTGTTAATTTGTTTAATTAAACATAATGTATCCAATACTTCTTTTACTGTTCTACTAACTGCTAAGTCATTAACATCTAAGTTAATTGGTAATGTAGCTGCTTCTGCTAATTGTAATGAAGAACATATAAAAATTTCGAAATTTTGTGCTATATTAGATAATATAGTAGCTGTCTTTTTGATTTCTTCAGGATTACCAATATTAGCTGTGTCCGTTTTTAATGTATCATAAAATACATATTCTATCTTTTCTTTATAATAATAATTCATAATAACTTTTTTTAGTTCATCGTTCGTATGGTCTGTTATGTTCATAAAATAGATAGAATTATTGATTTGTTTATTGATCCAATCTGTTATGCTAATTACTTGTTTAAATTGCGTAGATTCTTTTTCCAATCTTTTTATAAAATCTTTTTGTTTTTCGTCTTTTTCTTTTAAAACATGTCCTTTTTCATCTACTTTAACTTTTTTAGGATCATCTGCTTTAAATTGTAATGCTAAGATTTCATTTTCTGTAATACTTACCTTTTGTCCGTGAATTTTTTGAATTTCTGGATTATTTACAATCGTTGTAATTAAGCATAGTTTCATTTTTTCTTCTGACATCTCGTTTGAAATAATTAAAACCTTTTTCTTATTTACAAATGCTGTATACGCCGCTAGGTCAATTGCAAATCTACTTTTTCCTGAATTAGATGGCATTGCATATGCCATTGTCTCCCCTTTTCTAATCCCTTTAAATACTTGTGTTAATATTGGAAATGGTAGTGGTAATCCATTGGCCAAATTATTAGAACCTTCTTCAATAAAGTTTGTTAAATTTTTATTTAAAACAGTTTGTTTAAATTTATCTGTTACCGTTACTTGATTAATGGCTGCTTCTACTTCTTCTACTGACATTTGGTCATATAATTCATAATCAATGATTTCAATTATTTTATCTTGTATATTTTTTACAGGATTACTTATATATGCTCCTCTTAAGGTAAACAATTTCTTTAAATCTGTATAGATTTTTTCCATGTCATAATTTTTATTTCTCACATTTTTCTTTAATTCATTTTTAAATTTGTATACCTCTTCTGAATCTTTAGCAAAATTAAATCCTTCTTTTGCTATCTCTGGAGTATATTTTCCTCCTTCTGTAAATAATACACTTTTATATGCATTTAGTATATCATCGTCTTCAAAATAACATTCTCTGTATACATAATAATATCTAGAAATAACTTTAGGATTTTCTAACAATAATCCCATATATATATGCTCTAATTCAGGATTTTTTAGTTTTGTTGGAAACATTCCATCTATATTTTCTTCTACTGGATTTTCTTCTATTTCATCTAATTCTTTTTTATCTTCATCATTCAATTCCTTTAACTTTGCTAATGCTTCTTTGTATTCTCCTGTCTGAATTGCAACTTTTATTTCTGCTATTTTTTTTCTATTTTTATCTGTAATTGGCATCTGATCAATTATTTCAGATAACTTTTTCTCTGCTTCAACCCCCATTTTTTTCCTCCTATTTTATTAAAATCTTTACATCTTTATGTTTCACAAGTTCTTTAAATTTTGTTGCATCTTCCTTGTCTCCCACAATACTTCCATAATGCGTTGGAATAATCACTTTTGCTTTTATTGTATTGGCTAACTTAGCTGCTTCTTGATAATCCATTGTATAGTTTCCACCAATTGGTATGAATGCTTCATCACATTCTATATTTTGAATTTCCTCTATATTATCTGTATCTCCTGCTATATAATATGTTTTATGGTTTACCTCAATAATATATCCAACCCATCTATTCTCTTTTGGGTGAAATGCCTTATTGACATTATATGCATATGTTGTTTTAAAATCTAGTCCATGCACATGATAACTTTTATTTGGTTCTACTGCAAAAACATTATCTCTATTAAATAAATTTTCAGCTTTTTCTTTTATATCTTCTGTAACAATAAATACTGTATTTTGTTTTTTTACTTTTTCAATATCTTCTGGTGAAAAATGATCATAATGAGAATGTGTAAAAAATATATAATCAGCATCATGATACTCTTTATTTATTTTAAATGGATCTATATAAATGATTACATCTTCTGTTATTTTTATACTACTATGACATAATACCTCTACCATATTTTACCTCCATATCACATTTTTTGAATATATATAATATTCATTATTTATCGTTACTATATCATACTTTTGTCTAATGAACAATAATTCTTCTAAAAGATTATATTATTTCAGATAGGTTATTACCATTCACAGTCCAATAAATATCTCTAGAGGCCTATGTTATTCTATATTTCATCTTCCTTTCTAAATTTTATAAAATCTTCTACCCCCATTTTTCCTGCTCTTGTTATAAAATTATATCCATATTTTTCTTTCAATTGATCAATTGCTTTATCTAGTTTTTCTTGCTTTTCATTTTTTTCTTCATCTTGAAACAAAGATATTTGCATTTCTTCTGTATCTGTTAAATCATCTACTCTAACTCCTATCAATCTAATAGGTGTTCCCTTTCTATACATTTGCTCCAATAATTCTTTTGCATAACTAAAAATTTCTTTTGTACTTGCTGTGGCATTTGATAATTTTCTTTGATGAGAAGTATCGATAAAATCTTTATTTCTCAATTGTACATTAACAACTCTTGCCAGCATATTTTGTTTTCTTAGTCTATATGTTACTTGTTCTGTTAGAGCTAATAATATTTCTTCTAGTTTGTCTATATTCGAAATATCTTCTGGCAATGTAACAGAATTTCCAATTCCTTTTGGCTTTTCCTTTTGGTATTTTACTTCAGAATTATCAATTCCATTCGCATATTCCCACATCATGGTTCCATGTTTTCCAAACTTTTCTTGTAAAATTTTCTTGTTAGCTTTTGCCAAATCTCCAATGGTTTTTATTTGCATATTATATAATTTAGGGACTGTCCTTTTTCCTAGCATAAATAATTCTGAAACAGGTAGTGTCCACATTTTATTTGGTATTTCATTTTCAAAAAGCGTATGCACTCTATCTGGCTTTGTAAAATCTGATGCCATTTTGGCTAACAATTTATTATGTGCTACCCCTACATTTACTGTAAAACCCAATTCTTCTTTTACTCTTTGATTAATTTCTTTTCCTTTATTTAATAACGTATCATTCATTAGATAATGTGTCATATCCAAAAAACATTCGTCAATACTAAATCTTTCTATTTTATCTGTATATTCTAATAACAATTGATATAGCTGATTAGAATAGTGTCTATATATCTTAAAATTTGATGGAAATACTTTTAGTCCTGGACATTTTATTCTTGCTTGATAAATCGTTTCAGCTGTTTTTACACCACATTCTTTTGCTTTCATACTTTTAGCCAAAACAATTCCTGATCTTTTAGATTCATCTCCTCCAATAACAGCTGGTATTTCTCTTATATCCAGTTCACTCCCATTTTTTAACATGTCTAATGCTGTCCAACTTAAAAAAGCATTATTCACATCTACATGTAATATCTGACGTTCCATATCATCACCAACTAAATTATAGAATGTATGTTTGGTTTTGTCAATCTTTTATTTTTATATTTTTTACTTTTATTTTTATACATTTGGGTATATAATATTTTTGATAAACGTAATTGATAAAATTTTATAAGATACATAGGAGGTAATGATTTTGAATAAACTTGTCATTATTGGTTGTGGAAATGTAGGAATGGCATATGCCTATTCTGTATTGAATCAATGTTTAGATATAAAAGAATTGATATTAATTGATATTGATAAAGAGAAATTATCAGGTAAAGTTGCTGACTTAAATCATAGTGTCTATAATTTAAATACTTCGACAAAAGTTGTCTTAGGTAATTATTCTGATTGTCAAGATGCTGATATTATTTGTATAACAGCTGGTCCTAGTCAATCAGCATTAAAAAGTTCTAGAATGGAAGACTTGCATAAGGCAAATACAATTATAAAAAGTATTGTTTCTGAAATCAATAAAACCAATTTTTCTGGAATTTATTTAATCGCAACAAATCCTTTAGATGTTATGACTTATGTAACATGGAAATATGCAAATTGTAATCCTCAAAAGGTAATTGGTTCTGGAACACTTTTAGATACTGCTAGATTGCACTATGTTTTATCAGAAAAATATCATAAACCAATTACAGAAATGACTGGACTTGTTCTTGGTGAGCATGGAGATAGTCAATTTATTCCTTGGTCTACTGTAAATGTAGAAAAATTACCTGAATCAGAAATGATAGATATTGAAAATAAAGTTAAAAAAGTAGGGTTTGATGTTTCAAAATCACAGGGTTTTACTGCATATGGAATTGCCTCTGCTTTGAGTAGAATTACCAGAGCGATTATTTTTGATGAAAAAGTTTGTTTTCCTGTATGCTCTTATCTTGAAGATTATGGTATTTTTATAAGTACACCTTCTATTATTGGAAAAGATGGTATTGAAAAGTCTAATACACTTGATTTAGAAAATAGTGAAAAATTAAAATTAGAACATTCTATACAAGTTATTAAAACAGCTATTGGGAATTTATAAAAACATAACTTATTGTATACAGAAAAATTCCATATTAGGTCAAGATAATACTGAACAACCTCTAATTTAAATTCACTTGAATATTTACTCATAAAAATGAACCCAAAATGTTAAACTTTTTTGTCTAACATTTTGGGTTCACTTTATTCTCCACCTAGTTTTCTTTTTTGTGCCATATATGCAAATTTGCTGATAATGTTGGTTGGCAATATTTTTGCTCCAAATCTTGCAATTTTCACATCGATTCCTGGAACAATATAAAATTTACCTTTTTCTAATTTTCGGATTGCATATTTTGCTACATCCATACTATTGGCTTCTCGTAAATGAAAATCCACATTGGCTACTTTATTAAAATTCGTTTCCACTGGTCCAGGACATAATATACTAATTTGTACCTTGGAATGCTCTTTTTTTAGTTCTTCTCGAATGGCTTCTGATAATTTCACCACATAATTTTTTGTTGCATAATAGGTTGCCATTAATGGTCCAGGCATAAATCCTGCAATAGATGCCACATTTAAGATTTTTCCACTATTTTTTTCTTTCATATCTGTTAAATATAGCTTTGTTAATATGTGATAAGCAATAATATTTGTTTTTATCATATTGATATCTTTTTCTAAACTCGTTTTTGTAAAATTTCCACAATCTCCAAATCCTGCATTATTGATTAAGATATCCACATTTTGTACCTGATTGTGGATTTCTTTACAGTTTTCTTCTATACTTAAGTCTTTAGATATGATTTCTATTTTCGCATCTTTTTCTAATTCTTTTTTGATTTCTTCTAACTTTTCGATATTTCTTGCTACTAACACTAATTCATCCGCTTTTTTAGCCATTATTTTTGCCATATCTTTTCCAATTCCTGATGATGCCCCTGTAATTAAAATTTTCATATATTTACCTCTTATATTTTATTATTCGTATTTTTTCCTATTTTATTATATTTTTTAGTTGTATTCAAGTTTTTCTTATTTTCGAATATCTTCTTTTACATAAAGTTGTATTATTTTTATGAAAATATTTTTATAACACTTGCCAAGTATCAATATTCATGATATAGTGTTAACATAAGATTTTGGTTATATTTTTCAGAATATTTTTTTATATTCATTTTAGTTTATATATTTATTCTAGTTTGTTTGTTTAACATATTATATATTGAAATTATTTATGCAAAAATTATTTATCTATTTTATCATTTAAAACTTTACTTCCATATATTTCTTGTCATTAATTATTTTATCCTAATATCCATGTGAATTTTATTTTAAGATTTATTTCATTATTTTTATCTTACATTTCATTTAATGAAAATTAAATAATCAGTGCCATTTATTACATTTATTTTTAAATACTAATCATTTTTATGTAATAACCTTTTATATTGTATAACCAAAATCAATTTGTTAAAATGAAAGGAGAAATTCTATTGAATCAATTAAAAAACTTAAAAGAAGTGGACATGTTACCTTTATCAAATGATTATGTCTTTAAAAGAATCTTTGGAAAAGGTGGAAACGAAAGAATTTTAAAAAGTCTTTTAGAGGCAATATTAAAAATTCATATACAAAAGATTGAGATAAAAAATCCAGAAATCCCAAAAGAAACAATGGATGAAAAATTAAGCATATTAGATATAAGAGCAGAAATTAATGAAAGTACCATTATCGATATTGAGATGCAAGTAGGTAATACGACTGCAATTGACAGAAGATTGGTTGTCTATAATGCCAAATTAATAGCAGGAGATATTAAAGTTTCAGAAGAATATAATAAGGCGAAGGATACAATCGTGATTTGCATATTAAATGATAATGTTCTAAAAAGAAATGCATACTTAAGTTTGGCAATGTTAAAATATGAAGAAACAGAAGAAATTCGATATGTAGATATGGGGTATAAAAAAGAAGATAAGTACTTAACAAAAATGTGTAAATATTATATAATAGAATTACCAAAATTTAAGAAAAAGAAACCAAAAGTAGCAGATTTATTGGAAAAATGGTTATATGTAATTGGGGGCGATCAAAAAATGATGAATGAATGTAAAGACGAGAATGAAGAAATCAAAGAAGCTGTTAAGCAACTAAAAGAAATGAGTGCAGATGAATACGAAAGAGAATTATACGAAATTAGGGAAAGAAGTAGATTAACCTATAATACAGAAATGAATGAGGCTAGAAGAAAAGGCTTAGCTGAAGGAAGAGCTGAAGGAAGGGCTGAAGGAAAGGCTAAAGGGAAGGCTGAAGAAAAAAAAGAAATTGCAAAAAAAATGAAAGATAAAGGACTTGCTATTGAACTAATACAAGAAATAACAAATTTATCAGTCAAAGAAATTAAATCTTTATAAATTACAATAACAGTGACAAATCTCGCTTCACGAGAATTTTTCTCTACTTTTCTAATTTAACTATATATATTTAATTTCTCGAAGAAGCGTAAAGATTTGTCGACGCGAAAAATTGCTTTTTTCTATTCAACAAAAAATCTTAGAGCTTGTTAACCTCTAAGATTTTTTATTTTTTCTACTAAATTTATTAAATACCATACCAACTGCATGAACAATTCTAGTTGAATTATTATTGGCAACTGTTTTTCCTAATGCCTTTCCTCCAACTGTTAAAGCTGAAACCAAAGCACTTAATAAGAATTGTACATCAAAATCTAATCCAAATTGGTTCGTAATTTTTACTGCAATTAATGCACTTATCGCACCACTTAATACTCCACAAATGTCACCAATAACATCTGCACATATATTAGCAACCCTAGGTGCATTTCTAATTAATTTAATAGAATCTTTTGAACCTTTTACTTTCTTCGTTGCTTTTGCATGAAATTCATGCTCGTCCGCAACCGTCACTGCTACACCTACAATGTCAAATATAATACCTACTAAGATAACAACTACTAAGATAAGGATAGCTGGTATTAAGCTTAAATTTGACACGCCATTTGTTGATATATATGAAAATACAATAGATAGTATAAAAGTCATAATAAAAACTTCTATAAACCATTTAATATTTTC
>CAMLYR010000038.1 GCA_946491915.1 uncultured Clostridium sp. | reverse complement strand
ACAGAACAAAAATTAAAAAAAGATAATATACAAACTGAAAGAGAAGCAAATAAAACTCATTACAATATCGGTAAAAATATAAGAGAAGTAATTGCTAAAAATGGAGGAACTATGCCAGAAGAATTACCTACGCCTAAAAAAAGTCTAAAGCAACTAGAAAAAGAAAATAAAAAAAGTTTGAAGAAAAAGTAAAATGATAATTGTTTCAATATATCCATATATAGATGTATATGTCAGCTAGTACGTTTAAGTAATTTATAATTTAATTACAGTATTGAATAATAACTTATATTATGATAATATCTTATTAAATTATAAAAGGAGTGAATATGATATCGATAATAGGTCAAAAAGTGATGAAATATTAGAAGAATTAATAGATACAAATACAGTAGAAACTTTAGAAAATGAATATTGGGAACATATTGAATATGCAGAAAATATAAATACATTAATATATTGCGGAAGGGGAATATCTGTTTTAGTAGTAATAGTTATTGCAATAGTTTTGTTAATAAATAAAATCAAAAAGAAAAAAATTAATAAAATATTGTTAATATTTTTTATTATATTTATTATAATAACTATAATTACTTTTTTTATCAAAGAAATGCCTGTGTAAAATGAATTTAATTTTATGCAATTTATAACTTTAATAAATTGATTGATATTTGTATCAATCGTCAAGAGAGCCATAAAGTTGTAGATAACTACTTCGCCCGCACCAAGTAAGCCGTTGAATATATTTATATATCAACGGTTTATATTTTTATACTTTAATATAACTTTTCCCTATCGTAAATAATTTCAAAAAAGATTTTCTCAAATCATTTCATTTCTTTTTATTCCTATACATGTAGTCGTCATGATTTTCATTCTATTCTCATATATTTTTATGAGGTGTTTAGATTGATTATGAAATCGATACATATAAAAAAGAATTGTATCATAAGTATATGTATATCTATGCTAGTACTAATTGTGTTTTTATCTTCCTCTTTCATTTTTTATTTCAGTCAAAAACATTTACAATCTATTGAAGTAAACACTGATAGTGAAAATGATTATATAAAATGGGTAGATTTTACCATACCTTGTAATGTTTTAAAACTAACTTCTGAATTAGACATCAATTCTCACAATAACCATGAAGAAGTCACTTATAATTGGATTGAATTATTAGCCTACTTAGCTTGTATTTATGGCGGAAATTTTAAGACCTTTAAGTCAAGTGACTTAGAAAAAATCACAGAAAATTTAAAAAGTGGGAAAACAATAGAAGAACTTACCTCTACTTTAACTTTTTATGATTATTATTTAGAAGCTTATTCAGCTGTTTTAAGTGGATTTATTGGTAATTATTCTATTGAAACAATCAATGAAAATAATGAAAAAGTTTATAAAAATCGATATGGTTTAAAAGCTTTTTCACCAATTGCCAAAAACTATTATTTTACACATTATAAAGACTTTGGAAATTCTAGGTCTTACGGATTCAAAAGAACCCATTTAGGAAATGATTTAATGGGAAGTATTGGAACACCCATCATAGCAGTAGAATCTGGAATTGTCGAACAACTTGGTTGGAATCAATATGGTGGTTGGCGTGTTGGAATCAGAAGTTTTGATGGAAAACGATATTACTATTATGCTCATTTAAGAAAAGATCATCCTTATGTAGAGGGTCTAGAAAAAGGAGACACTATAAAAGCTGGCGATGTTATCGGATATTTAGGAATGACAGGATATAGTATAAAAGAAAATGTAAATAACATAAATGTCGCACATTTACATTTTGGTATGCAACTGATTTTTGATGAATCACAAGTAGACAGTCCTAATGAAATTTGGATAGATGTTTATGAAATCATTGAATTTTTAAAAAGCAATACATCAGAAGTCTATCTTTCAAATGAAGAAACAAAAGATTATTCTAGAAAATATGACTTAATGGAAGAATTTTTAACAGAATAAAAAGGGATTTTGGGGACGGACTCATTTTTCCCTTTTTTACAAAGTTTAGATAATTAAAAATATAGAATATAAAAAAAATGAAACAATTTTGCGTATCTAAATTTGAATTTAGAAATTCTAAAATAAAAAAGTGAGGAAAGCTCATTTTGCTGATGATTTATAGCAACAATGAGAGAGGCTCACTTTTTTATTAAAGAATTTCTATGAAAATTTAGCTTATACAAAATTGTGTAATGATTTTATATTCTATATTTTTCGTTTTAATCAAATTCGAAAAAGGGAAAAATGAGTCCGTCCCCAAAATCCCTTTTTACTTTCCTAATTTCACAACAATTTCTCTTTTTATTTTTCCTCTATTGATTTGTAATGTAACTTCATCATTTGGTTTCTTCGTGTAAATATATTCTCTTAAGTCATTCATTGTATTTAATTTCGTATCATCTATTTGTGTGATAATATCCCCTTCTTTTATTCCTGCAGTTTCTGCCGGTCCATTTTTCGTTACTTCTGTTACATAAATTCCTTCTTGAAAACTAGTACTAATTCCTGTTTCTAAATATGGTATTACTTCTGTATCATATGCATATATCCCTATTTTAGCTTCTTGGAAATCTCCTGTATTTTGATAACTTTCTATGATTGGTTTTACAATATTAATGGGTATAGCAAATCCGATTCCTTCTGCTGAAGATATTTTAACTGTATTAATTCCAATCACTTGTCCATTTGGATAAATAAGTGGTCCTCCACTATTTCCTGGATTAATCGTTGCATCTGTTTGTATTAAATCTGTCATATAGGATACAGTATCCTCTTCTTCTAGTTTGATTGTTCTATTTTTCGCACTAATAATTCCTGAAGTAACAGTCCTTCTAAATTCAAATCCAATTGGATTTCCAATAGCATACACCGTTTCCCCTATCTTGATATTGTCTGAGTCTGCAAATGTAACATATTTTAGTTTATTGGCTTCTATTTTTACAATAGATAAATCAATATTGGAATCACTCCACACAACTGTTCCATTATAATTATTTCCATTTTCTAATGTCACATAACATTTACTATATTTACTCCCTGTAACATGTTCATTACTTAAAATATATCCATTCTCTGTGACAATGACACCTGTTCCTAATCCTAATTGACTTTCTGTACTATTCGAAAAAATAGAATCTCCCGCATTTTTTAATTTTGATATTCCCACAACACTTTCTACTGTTTCTTCAATAACATCTGCCACATTTTTACTTTCTTCTTCTACTTTTTCCACAGTTTGTTCCTCTATTGTGGATTGTGTTCTTTCTGCCATATAATTGGAGTCATATATTTCTATATTATTATATGTAACATATATATAAAATCCTAATAACCACATGATTAATAAAATAATGGTGGTAACAATTATTTTTTTCCCCATACTTTTCTTCTTGGCTCTTCTCAATAAAATCACCTCAAAAATAGTATTCACCATATTTTCAATTTTAGTCAGAATAAAAAGGGATTTTGGGAACGGACTCATTTTTCCCTTTTTACTCCTTAAACTCTTTTTAATTCTTCATAACGTTTTACTTTTTGTGTTGTTGTTTTAATCAATGGCTCTGTTGTTATGGTTATTTGTTTGATATGCTTAAATACTGGCAATTGTTTATTAATTTCTTTTACTTCTTTCCAAATATCATCTTTATACTCTTTTTCTGTTTTTTCTCCCAATTTTTCTTTTATAATATCTTTATCATATACAATTTTAGCACATAACATGGTATCGATTTTATCTTTTTCTCTTTGATATACCAAAGATTCTATTACATAAGGTAGTTTGTTAATCAAAAATTCAATTTCTTGTGGATATACATTTTTGCCATTTCTTAGAACAATGATATCTTTTTTTCTACCTGTTATATAGATAAATCCATCTTCCGTTATATATCCATAATCTCCTGTTCTAAACCAACCATCCACAAATGCTTTTTGATTTTCTTCATCATTATGATAATATCCCATCATAACGCTTGGCCCTTTTACTAAAAGTTCTCCTTCACCATTTTCATCTGGATTTTCAATTTTTACATTTAAACTAGGTAAGGCTAATCCTACGGATCCTGGCTTTTTTTCTTTATCTGACTCTGCTGCAATAACTGGGGATGTTTCTGTTAAACCATATCCTTGTACTAAGGCAATTCCAAAATTGTTGAATCCTACAATTGTTTCTTTGTCCATAGGTGCTGACCCATATAAGACTAAACGAATATTTCCACCTAAATTGTCTAGTATTTGTTTAAAAATGACTTTTCTTAAGTCGATTTTACATTTTAAAAGTCCATTAGATAGTTTAATCATTAGATGAATTAATTTATCCTTTCCTTGGTCATGAATCGCTTTTTGAATTTTTTTATACATGGTTTCTAATACCAATGGAACAGCTACAAATACAGAAACTTTATATTCCGCAAGATTTTTTTGAATATATTTTAATCCATCACAAAAGGCTACTGTACATCCACTATAAAATCCATAAAGAAATGTGACAGTACATTCAAATGTATGGTGAATTGGCAAAAAAGAAAGTAATGTGTCTGTTGGATATAATTTCACCCATGAAGCAAAATCGGATAAATTGGCACATATATTTTTTTGAGATAACATTACGGCTTTTGGGAGATTGGTGGTTCCAGATGTAAATAACATAATTGACATTTTCTCAGGATTGATTTCTACTTTTTCGTAACAGTCATCTCCATTTTCTACTAATTCTTTACCTTTTTGTAATAACTGTGAAAATGTTTCTATATTCTCATCTTTTATATCATCCATACAAATCAACATTTGTAAGTTGACATTTGTATCTTTCTTTAGTTTTTTCATGACCTCTATGTATTTTTTATCAAAGATGGCTACTTCTGCTTCACTTCTGGTTACCAAGTTTTCTATTTCATTGTCTGGAAGGGCTTTATCTAATGGAACAATAATCATATTTCCACTTGTAACTGCTAAATAACTAATACACCACTCATATCGATTATTTCCTATAAGCACAATTTTTTTATGTTCTAAACCTTTATGTAATAATTCTGTTGCAAATGCTTTGATGTCTTTTCCGACTTGCTCATATGTCTTTTCTACATATTCTACATTTTTTAAATTTTCATTTTTCTTATATTTATAGGCTACTTGATCTGCATAATTTTTAACAGAATATTCTATCATTTCCCTATAATTTTTTACAATTCTTGGTTCATACACTTTTCTATTTTCATTATCTCCCATTTACATCCCTTCTTTCTTTTCCTTAATTGTATATGATTACTTTTTTTATTTCAATATTTTTCTATTTTATATTCATAAAATTTCACAAAAAAATTGCTTTTTTTTTATTTTTTGATATAATCAGAATGTCGAATTTTATATAAAAGGGTGGTAATAAAAATGGAGCAAAAATATGAACTTACATATCCTCAAAAATCTATTTGGATGACAGAACAATTTTATACGGGTTCTCCTATTAACCATATATGTGGTTCAGCTATTTTTCATGATAAATTAGATTTCAAATTACTAGAAGAATCTCTTAAAATTGTTGTTTCTAGACATCAAAATTTTAATTTTAAGTTTTGCGTAGATGATGGAATCCCTAAACAATATTTATCTCCTATCCATGATTTAAATATTGAAATCGTGGATATTTCATCTGAAAAGGGAATCAATAAAATTACCAAAAAGTTTATTGCAACACCTTTTGCTATACAAGACTCTTATTTATTTCATTTAGCAATGTTTCGTCTACCTGACAACTCTGGTGGATATGTTTTAGATATTCATCATCTAATTGCTGACGCCTATACATTAGGACATATTTCTTCAGAAGTTGTTAATACATATTTTGATTTGCAAAGTCACCACTCAATAAAAATGGACTTTGTTGATTCTTATACTGATTTTATTGAATCTGAAAAACAATATTTAAATAGTGATAAATTTAAAAAAGATGAAGCCTATTGGAACGAAAAGTTTGAGACAATACCTAGTATCGCCTCTATTCCTTCTAGTACTTCATTCACTAACTCTACTTCTACCGTTTCCAAAAGAAAAGAATTTAAAATTTCAAAATCAACACTTGAAAATATAAAAAACTATTGTAAAGAAAATCGTATTTCTTTATTTAACTTTTTTATGGCTATTTATTCTATTTATATAGGAAAAGTTTCTAATCTAAATGATTTTGTTATAGGGACTCCTATCTTAAATAGAACAAACTTTAAAGAAAAATCTTGTTTTGGTATGTTTATAAGCACAGTTCCTTTTCGTGTAAATTTACCATCAGCAAAAACATTTCACGAATTTGTTAAAACTGTCTGTGCAGATTCCATGAAAATGTTAAAACATCAAAAATATCCTTATCAGTTACTATTGGAAAATATGCGAAAAACACATCCGACTATACCAAATTTATATAATATATTGATTTCATACCAAATCACAAACTCAAAAGAATTTTCATCTGATATTTCTTATACTTCAAAGTGGAATTTTAATGGTAATTGTGCAGATGAAATAAATATACATTTATTTGATATTAATGATACTGGAGAATTAAGTATAGCTTATGATTATCAAACATCACATTATGCTTTACAAGATATTGAAAAAATGCATAGCAGGATTACACATATGATTCATCAAGTATTGAAACATCCTGATATCGCTTTAAATGATATCTCTATTGTTACTAATTATGAAAGAAAACAATTATTATATGCATTTAATGAAACTACTTTAGATTACCCAAAAGATAAGTATATCATTCAATATTTTGAAGATATCGCAAAGGAAAAACCACATTCTCCTGCTATTATTTTTCATCACGCACGCTTAACATATAGACAATTAAATGAAAAAGCAAATAGCTTGGCTTACGAATTAAGAAAAAGAGGATTAAAAAATAATGATATTGTAGGAATTCTAGTACCTCGTTCATTTGAAATGATGATTGCTATTTTAGCTGTATTAAAATCTGGTGCTAGTTATATTCCAATTGATCCTGACTATCCAACTGAAAGAATTCATTATATGTTAGAAAACAGTAAAACATCTTTGTTATTATCGACTCCAAAATTAATTGAAAAAGGAAATTATTCTGTAGAATATATCGATATATCTTTAAGCAATACGCCTATTTATAATTCACATAAAGAGAACCTTGAAAATATATCAAATCCAAAAGATTTATCTTATATTATCTACACTTCAGGATCTACAGGAAATCCTAAAGGTGTTATGTTAAACCAACAAAACTTAATGAATTTTTATCATGCTATGATTTCCTCTGCTAAGTATTTAACTGATGGAAAAAATCATAAAGTCATATCTATCACAACTGTTTCATTTGACATATTTTTATTTGAAACTTTAATGTCATTAACTTGTGGTTTAACATTATTTATAACAGATTATTATGAGCAAAAAATCACAAGCAAATTAGAAAGGTTAATAAGAGAAAATAAAATAGATGTTATTCAAACGACCCCATCTATCATGCGTTTTCATTTGGATAATCTAAATGATATGTCATCATTTTCTTCTTTAAAATATATTACTTTAGCTGGTGAACCTTTACCAAAAATTTTAGTAAATGATTTAAAGAAATTCTATCCAAAATGTACTATATATAATGGTTATGGTCCTTCTGAAACAACCATTTTCTCAACTTATACTGATGTAACCGATTTAGAGGAAATTACTATTGGAAAACCAATTGCCAATACACAAATTTATATTTTAGGAGAAAATTTATCTGTTTTACCAAAATATACATTAGGAGAAATTTATATTGCAGGTGATGGTGTTGGAAATGGTTATTTATATCGTGATGATTTAACAAAAGAACGTTATATACCAAATCCATTTATTCCAGGTACCATTATGTATCGTACAGGAGATCTAGGTTTTTGGAGGAACGACGAGACCATTCAATGTAAAGGAAGAGCTGATAATCAAATCAAACTACATGGTTTACGTATAGAATTAGGTGAAATAGAAGAAAGGATAAATTCTTTTAAAGATGATAATTTATTACGTTCAGCAGTTATCGTTAAAACAATTGATGGTGTTATATCTTTAAATGCCTTTTTAACTTATCCTTATGATTTAAATATTGATGAATTAAAACAATATTTATTAAAAAATTTACCAAATTATATGATGCCTTCTACTTATACAGTGATTGAAAAATTTCCTTTTACACCTAATGGTAAAATTGATAGAAAAGCACTTCAAAATTATGATACGAATACACCAACCGTTATGGAAGATGTTACTTTACCAAGAAATGAAATTGAAAAAATTTTAGTAGAAACCATATCTAGAAAATTAAATACAGATTCTTTCGGAATTGATAGTAACATATTTGATTATGGTGCTGATTCTCTTACTATTATCAATATACTTACAGATTTGTTTAAATATGATTTAAACTTGAAAGTATCTGATATATATCAACACCCTACTGTTCGTGATTTATATGATCATTTACTTAGTGAACATGAATTAAAAAAGGATTTAGACACTTCACATTATATAGAATTAAATACGCTTGTAAAAAGCTTCTCGACTGATCCTATGGCAAAAGAAGCATCTCCTGCATTAACTATTTTATTAACTGGATGTACTGGATTTTTAGGTGCTCACATTTTAATTGAATTATTGAAAAATCCTTCTTCAGTTAAAAGAATTTACTGCCTAATTCGTAATAAACATAATATTAATATGGAGGAGCGTTTCTGGAATAAAATTCACTTCTATTTTGGGGAAAAATATGATACACTCATAAATACTTATGTAACACTTATTCATGGAGATTTAGCACTTAATAACCTTGGATTAGATGAGGATGATTATTTAAACTTGACAAGTTCCGTAAACACGGTGATTCATACAGCCGCAAATGTAAAACATTATGGAAGATATTCAGATTTTGAATTGGTCAATATTACTGGCACAAAAAATATCATTGATTTTTGTTTACATTCAAATTCTCATATGTATCACATTTCGACAATGACTGTATCTGGAAATTACTTATTAGAGCAAGATCATGACGATATTGTATTTGATGAAACAAGTTTCTATCAAAATCAAAATTTTGATGATAATGTTTATGCGAAAAGTAAATTAATTGCTGAAATGAATGTTTTAGATGCCATATCTAATGGATTAAATGCAACTATATTGAGAATTGGAGATTTAACAGGAAGATATGATGATGGTGTATTCCAAGAAAATATACAAGAGAATTCTATTTATCTTAGACTTAAATCTATTATAGAGATTGGTTGTATTCCTAAATCTATAGAAAATAATTTATTAGAATTTACACCTGTTGATTATGCAGCAAATGCAATTTGCAAAATCATCCGTTCAAGCAATGCTAGTAACAGAATTTTTCATATTTATAACCCAAATATGCTTTCAACAGATAAGCTTATTGAATATGTGAATAATTTGAATTGTCCTATAGAAATCATTGATACATCAGATTTTAATGAATTAATTAAAAAAATGTCTTCAAGTAAATTTGATAAAGCCAAAGTATCTGGCTTAATTAATGATTTTACCAAAGATGATGATTTAGTATACAATCATACTATTCCTCAAGATAATCAAATTACCGTAAATTATTTAAAACACTTAAATTTTAGTTGGCCAGAAATTAATTTTGACTATATAAAACATATTTTAGATTATATGAGAAATGTAAATTTTATTTAACAAAGGAGAACCTTTATGAAAAATATTTTAAAAAATATGAAAATATCTAATAAGATGACATTATACTTTTGTCTTCTTCTTATCACTATCGGGGTAGTTTTTTACTTTATTTTACCCACCTTATTAAACTACCCACCAGATACCATTAATACACAATTTGATAAAGAAGTATCTGTTTTATATTATTGCTTTCAATTTTTGATAGCTTTTGCATTTATCTTAATTTTGTTTGTCATATATTTTAAACTAAAGCTGTCCAAAATTGATAAATGGGAAGAAACAAAACCTACTGATAAAGAATCTATCTTAGCGAAAAGAAAGCTTTGCCTTTCTTTTCCTTATAAACTATATATCATATTAGAGATTTTCCCTGTTTTAATTGTAAGTTTAGTTTTGGAATTTACAGGAAGCCATCCTATGGTTCTAATATTTAAAATAGGAATATTAGTGTTTAGTTTTTCGACACTACTTAGTTCCTTCTTCTTAATCATTTCTAAAAATGTACTATATCCTGTTTTAAAAGAAACCTCTGATTTATTATCCATTACAGAACAAAAACATGGAATAAGACTAACTGCTAAACTAATATTTCAAATTTTTCCTAGTATATTAGTTACAGCTTTATTAATTGCTTTAATAGGATATTCTAGATTGACAGTAGAAAAAGGAAATTTCTTAAATACATATTATAGAAAAGTATTAGATGATGCACATTTAGAATTAAATATAACTGGAGATCCTTTAGAATATATTGAAGACCATGTTGGCTCAAACTTCATTTCCCCTTCTGATTTTCTTTTTATAGAATATCCAGATGGAACAATCTATACAACCAATGGATCAGAATTAAGTCACTTCTTTGTAAAATATATGCATGAGCTCTCTCCTTCACATGATAATAGGGTATATGAAGCTTATACAATAGATGCCCAAGGTGTTATTGATACATTTGAATATAATGGCCAAACTTATACGGTTGGATATTATTATGAAATTGTTTCTCCTTCTTTAATATACTATTTCCTATTATCTTCAGGGTTATTGTTCTTATTTAATTTAGTTATACTATTTTACATTTCGAAATCAGTAACTTCTGATATTCAAAAGGTTACAGACGGACTTAATCAAATCATTAAAAACGAGGAACAATTAAATTATACTAAATTACCAATTACTTCTAATGATGAATTAGGTGATTTGGCAATTTCCTTTAATAATATTCAAGATTTAACAAAATCAAATATTGAGCAAATACATAACAATCAAGAAACCTTAATGGAAAGTGAACGTTTAGCATCATTAGGACAATTAATTGGTGGAATTGCACACAATTTAAAAACACCTATTATGTCTATTTCTGGGGCTTTAGAAGGATTAACTGGCTTAATTAAAGAATATGAAGAATCTATTGACGATCCTGAAGTAAGTTCAAAAGATCATCATGATATTGCAAAAGATATGTCTGACTGGATTTCTAAAATTAAAGATTACACAGAATATATGTCAGATATTATTACAGCTGTTAAAGGACAGGCTGTCACACTATCTGAAGCAGATTCTGTTCACTTTACACTTGATGAATTAGTAAAACGAGTTAATATTTTGATGAAACATGAGCTTAAAAATGCAATTATTTACCTAAATATATCTATGAAAACAGATGAACATACATCTATTAATGGTGATATAAATAGTTTAGTACAAGTTATTAATAATATGATTTCCAATGCTATTCAAGCATATAATGGAGAAACAAATAAAAACATTGAACTAATACTAGAAACTAAAAATAATAATGTGTACATTAGTGTAAAAGATTATGCTAGTGGTATGCCTAAAGCTGTTCAAGAAAAATTATTTAAAGAAATGATTACAACAAAAGGAAAAAATGGTACTGGTTTAGGATTGTATATGTCTTACTCAACCATAAAAGCACATTTTAATGGTGATATTGTATTTGAATCAGAAGAAGGAAAAGGAACAACTTTTACGATTATCATACCATTATAGAAATATTTTACATAATATAGTGCATAAAAATCTTATTATAAATTGGTGCATTTTTAGTTAGAAATTTCATAAATTTATAGTTTTTTTGGTAACATAAATAATAACAAAAATCAAGTAAATACATACAAAAAATAGTATAAAAGGCTTGATTTTTGTTTTTTTTATTAATATAATAATGAAAAAATGAACTATTAAGAGAGGTTTAATATGAGAAAGCATATACAAGGAATAGAAAATGTAGAAAACAATTCATATAGAATTATTGCTGTAGATGATGAAGAAGGTATTGTAGATTCTCTATCTATATTTTTAAAACGTTCTGGATATGATTTTACTGGTGTTACAGATCCACAGCAAGCTATTCAACTTGTAAAAGAAGAGCATTTTGATTTAATGGTTTTAGACTTTATCATGACACCAATTCATGGAGATCAAGTCGTTGAAGAAATCAGAAAATTTAATAAAGATTTATATATTCTATTACTAACAGGACATAAAGATTTAGCTCCACCTCTAGAGACAATTAGAAGATTAGATATTCAAGGATATTGTGAAAAAAGTGATAAATTTGACCAATTGCTTTTACTCATTGAATCTGGAATTAAATCTATTAAACAGATGAATCAAATAAAAGAAATCAATACAAAATTGTCTGATACATATGAAAAATTAGAACAAGCCTATTTAGATTCTATCAAAACATTACGTTATACCATCGAAGCTAAAGATGTCTATACAAGAGGTCATTCTGATAGAGTTGCCGCTTATTCTGTTTTAATTGGTAAAAAATTAGGATTATCAGATGAAGATTTACATACTTTAGAAATTGGTGGATTATTCCATGACATTGGAAAGATTGGTGTTCCAGATAGTATATTGCTAAAAGAATCAAAATTAACCGATGAAGAATATTCGCAAATTAAGCAACACCCTAATATTGGTGTTCATATCTTGTCAAATGCTTCTATATTTGATGATATTTTACCAATAGTAGAACATCATCACGAAAAGTATGATGGAACAGGATATCCAGGAAAACTTGCAGGTAATGATATTCCATATTTAGCAAGAATTGCAACTATTGCAGATAGTTTTGATGCTATGGCTTCTAGAAGAGCTTACCGTGATTCTTTAAGTATTGATAAAATTATTTCTGAATTTGAAAGATGTAGAGGAACACAATTTGATCCAGAATTAGATGATTTATTTTTAGACATCTTAAGAAATCATTATGATGAAATAGCAGAAATTCAAGAAAAATATAAAGCGGAACGATAGGGACGTGTCAAATCGTTCCAAAATGTGCCAAAAGGGACAGACCTTCCCTGGGTAAGCCAGATATACATATAATATAAA
>CAMLYR010000037.1 GCA_946491915.1 uncultured Clostridium sp. | reverse complement strand
CTATCGCTATCGAAAAAGGATTAAGATTCGCTATTCGTGAAGGTGGTAGAACAGTTGGTTCAGGTGTTGTTTCTGATATTATAGAATAATCTAAAATTAAATAAAAAATTCGGGATTTTGGGGACGGACTCAAAAATCCCGAATTTTTGAGCTTTTAGAAAGATTACCAAGACGTACATTTTGGTAGTCTTTTTTAGTCACACTAAGTCCAACCCAGCCATATGTTTTTTATATGGCTGGGCAAAATTTTGGATTTTTTGGATAGAGAAAAACAGGAATAATTGATTTTATGTAAAACAGATGATATAATAGTAGTATTAACGAAAGAAGGAGGCAAATGCCATGAGCAGAAGATTGCGGAAAGCATGTAAAAATGTAATTGAAATTTCACAGCAGGAGGGAATGAATTTTTCTGAATTACAAGAATTTTTGAGAAACTTAAATAGTGAAATGAAAGCTCAAAAATTAGAAGACAGTGTCAGTCGGACTGCAGAGGAAAAAGCCTTTAAGGAAAAGGCTGAGCATTTCTTGGAACTGAATGAATCTGAAATCAAATCACAAATTCCTTCTGTCATAAATAACTACAAGGTAAAATATGCAGAATTATTATGTGTATATTTTACAAATAAAAAGGAAATTGACAGTGAGAGAAAATTGTTGTTGATAACAGCATGGAGATTCCAGATTCAGACACATTCAATGAAAAAGTATTTACTGGGATTAAAAGAAATTCTTACAGAATTTTTTAAGAAGGTTCCGGGAATTGAAAAATTTGGAACATTGGAACTGCTCGATTATACAGTAAAGTATATAGAGGATTATTTCTAATGTTAAACATTCATCTCAACAAAATAGGCATCATTAAATTTAGTGATGTCTGTTTTGGTATTTTGCATACAATAGGAAGCAAATATTTTATAAGTGAATACATAGTCAAAATATAATAAATTGCTATACAAATATAATAATTGTTATACAAAATACTTGCTTTTTTCCTAAAACAATAATAAAATATTACTGTTAATGATATAATGAAATAAGTACGATTTGGAGGAAATAAAAGTGAAAATTATATTAGATGCCATGGGTGGAGATAATGCACCAGATGCCAATATAAAAGGAGCAATAAATGCAATCAATAAAGTAAAAGCAGAAGTGATATTAGTAGGAAAAGAAGAAGTGATCAGAAGTAAAATAAAAGAATTCTATGGAAAAGAAATGGAAGAAATATCTGATAGATTAAAAATAAAAAATGCAACCGAAACCATCGAAATGTGTGATACACCAACAGTTGCTATTAAACACAAAAAAGATTCATCTATGGTAGTGGGATTTAAAATGCTAAAAGAAGATGAAGGTGATGTGTTTATATCAGCTGGAAACTCAGGAGCATTACTAACAGGAGCTACATTACTAGTAGGAAGAATTAAAGGAATTGATAGACCAGCATTAGCAGGAATATTACCAGCATATAAAAGTCAATTACTATTAATAGACGCAGGTTCTAACACAAACTGTAAACCAATCAATTTATTACAATTTGCACAAATGTCTAGTATATATTTAAGAAATACATTTGGAATAGAAAATCCAGCAATTGGCTTATTAAATATAGGAACAGAAGAAACCAAAGGAAATGAATTGGTAAGGGAAAGTTACAATTTGCTAAAAGAAAAATCAAAAGAATTAAACATTAATTTCGTAGGAAATGTAGAAGGAAGAGATGCTTTTTCTGGAAAAATAGATGCCATTGTAACAGATGGTTTTACAGGAAATGTATTTTTAAAAACAACAGAAGGATTAGGTAAATTTGTCAAAAGAACATTAACAGAAAGCTTAACAAAAAATATATTATCAAAAATATTAGCAATTCCAGCATTACCAGCTATAAAGCGTTTTAGTAAAACAATGGATTATAAATCTTATGGAGGAGCTTTATTCTTAGGAGTAAAAAAACCAGTAGTAAAAGCACATGGAAGTAGTGATGCTTTATTATTTGAATATACCATCATTCAGGCAGAAAAATTTGTTGAGAATAAAGCAGTAGATAAAATGATAGAAGAATTTCAAAAAACAAGAGAAGAAAAATGATGCCTAAGTGGGGACGTTTCTGTTTGAGGCAAGACAAAATGTCGCATAGACAAACGAACTCAATGAGACATGTCGCATAGACAAACGAACCTAATGCGACACGCTGGAATTTACTTTTAAAATTAAGGAAAATAAAAATATTTATAAAATTTACTTGACAAATATACAAACATATAATATAAATGAATTTAGAAAAGCAAAATATCAAAAGGATAGATTATTTGCAAACTTGAGAGGAGGTGAACTCGAGAAAATGAGTTCAGAAGAAGTTTTAGAGAAAGTAAAAGGGATAATTGTAGAACAATTAGGTGTAGCTGAAAACGCAGTTACAATGGAAGCATCTTTTATAGATGACTTAGGAGCTGATTCATTAGATATTGTTGAATTAGTAATGGCACTAGAAGAAGAATTTGATATAGAAATTCCTGATAGTGATGCAGAAAAAGTTGTAACTGTAGGAGATGTTGTTGAATACATAAAAGAAAACGTTAAATAAAAAATAGAGAAAACTAGTTTTCTCTATTTTTTATTTAATACATTAATTCTAATATATCATATTAAAATAATGATGCTTACAGTTTTCATATTTGAAGAATATGATTAAAGATATTGGAGAAATTTTTGCAGAAACTATACAAATAATCCACTATATTTTTATGCTCAATGTCTGTATTTACCAATATATTACCAGAATAAATCGTTTTTCCATCTAATTCTAATGTGATTGTACCAATAGCACTGCCTTTCATAAGGGGAGCATTTAGAATAGGTTCATAATGAATGTATGTATGAAAACTGTCAACTAAATCACTTCTTACTGGAATAGAAGAATATGGTATTTTTTCATATTGTACATCTAAATAGTTTGAAACGCCTTTCGTAATCGTAATATTTGAAAGGTTTTCTTTTTTCCAAGTTTCAAATTCATTTGAAATGATTTCTTCAATATTTACATATGTAAAATTTTGAAAGGCATATTCAATTAATTTGATACTATCCGTTGTTCGGTATTTTTTTGTATCAGCACCAAGTACTACACAAATAATATCCATATCACCTCTTTTACAACAAGTAACTAAACATCGATTAGCTCCATTGGTAAATCCAGTTTTTATTCCATAAACTCCATTTAATACGCCTAATAATTCATTAGTATTGGTAAGTGTTTTTGGATATCCATTAATGGTAATGGTATAATTTTTCGTCCCTACAATTTTTGCAAAAATTTCATTATTCATAGCATAATTAGAAAGAATAGCTAATTCATAGGCAGTAGTGTAATGTTCATTTTCATCTAATCCATGAGGCGTCACAAAATGGGTATTAGAAAGACCTAAAGCTTTGGCTTTTTCATTCATTAAATCTGCAAAATCAGTAATCGAACCTGCTACATATTCTGCTAGAGCTACAGCAGCATCATTACCAGAACGCATCATCAGACCATATAATAAATCAGAAACGGTTAGTTTATCACCAGTTTTTAAGCCTAATCTAGAACCACCTGTGTTAGCAGATTTTTTAGATATTTCAACAGTATCAGATAAGTTACAATGTTCAATTACTACTAATGCCGTCATGATTTTTGTAGTGGAAGCCATTTTTTTCTTTTGATTTTCATTTTTTCCAATAAGAATTGTATTAGACTTTCTATCAATAACCACATAAGCTCTAGAGTTTATAGTAGGGATTTGTGTGTTTGCACTACTGGTTTCAATACTTTCTATATCATTTAAGACTTCTGAAATATCAAAAATGTCTTCTGCAGGAGACAAATCATCTGCAAAAACACAAGGACTTATAAAAATACATATAAAAAATAATAAAATGATTTTTTGATAAATTTGAAATAATTTCATAAAACAATACCCTCTAAATAATGGTATGAAAAAGGTAAGAAAAATATAACTTTTAATTAAATAGAAAAATTAAGGCTTTTAAACAATTAGAAACCTATAAAACCTACGGACATAAAGAAAATAAAGTTAAATTAACATAAAAGCTTGAATTTATAACGAAAATGTAATATAATTGTAATGTAAGTGTGAAATTTTTAAGAGCCATAGAAAACTTATATCCCTAAGCGAATAAAAAACAATTTTTTATAGTAATAAAAATAAGAAAAAAATGTTATTGACTAAATGAAAAAAAGAGGTAAAATATAAGTACATTGTATGAATATAAGGAGAGATATTTATGAGTAACCAAAAAATTATCAAAGGATTAATTGCTATATTGCTAATCATTTGCTTAGCAATGATACCAGGTATTGTAAATGCAGCAGGGTTAAATCCATCATTATATTTTGGAATAACAGAATTAAGAAGTGAAACAGATATGGGATATGCATTAGGGGATCCAGGTACAAATACAGATGGAAGATCTGCAAAAATATGGAATATTGTACAATATAGTGGTGAAAATACAAATGATCCAACAGAAGTAAATGTATATTGTGTAAAGGCAGGAGTAGGATTTACAGAAGGACAAGGTGTAAGAGAAATACAAGAATACAATTTACAGTTTGATATGTATACAGAAAGAGAAGCTATAGCAAGTCAAGATGAGCTAACCAATAAAGTGTTATTTAACTTAGTAAATGGAGGACATTATAACGAGTTATTAGCGTTAGCAAATTTAATTTATATTCCAGGAGAATCAACAGATGCAGAAAAAGAAAAATTATTAGAAGATGCAGATGTACTAGACATTCAAAGAGAATATGAAGCCTTAGGAGAAGAATATAAAATAACTGATGATGAAATAGAAGCTGTACAACAAGCAGCAATGTGGTATTTTACTAACTATGGAGAAGAAAACAACAAATATGATAGATATAATGAAGATTCTTGGTTATGGTATACTGAAGATGGATCAGAGTATGCAAATCTAGCAGGATATGGTTCAGATAAATATCCAGCAGTAGGATTAATCAGACAACAACAAGCAGTAGCTTTATATAGACATTTAATAGATACAGCAAAAGAGCAAGCAGAAAATTATGCAGAAGGAACAGGAAACTATAGACATAAATTAACATTATATACAACAGCTGGTGGAAATTCACAACCATTAATGGAAGTAGAAAAAAATCCACAAGAATTTGATTTAGCATTGAGAAAATATATAACAGAAATCAATGGAGTAGCTGTAACTGATAGTAGAGTACCAGTAATTGATGAAAGTACATTAGAAAATGGAACAACAGCTACATATAACCATAGAAAAGATCCAGTTATGGTAGAAAACGGAGATACCGTAACATATAATATAACAATATACAATGAAGGAGAGGTAGATGGAAGAGCAACAGAGATAATAGACCAATTACCAACTGGATTAAAATATTCACAAATCATAACAGAAGGATTTACTGCACAATATGATGAAGAAATGAATAGAGTAACGATTACGAGAAATGAGGACAATACAGAAAACTTAACTGCATATCAAGAAGGTGCGTTAGATTCAGAAACAATAGAAATTGAATGTGTAGTAGATACAAGTGAAAATGGAAAAATATTAACAAATGTTGCATGGATATCAGAAGAAATAGATGAATATGGAAATGTAATTGTTGATGAAGTGGGAGAAGATAGAGATTCAGAACCAGGAACAGCACCAGATGTAAATAAAGACAATATGGAAGATTACAAAGGAAATACAGATAATAAAGATGATTTAACAGATCCAGACTATTTCTATGAAGGTGAACAAGATGATGATGATTTTGAAAAATTAATTCTCGAAAGTAATGAGTTTGATTTAAAATTAATCAAAAGAATTACTGAAGTAAATGGAGAAACTGTTCCAGAAAGATTGCTAGGCGTAGATATTACAAATTTAGCAAATGGAAGTCAAACTACAGCCGATTATCAAATGAATAAAGAACCAGTTTCAGTAAGTACAGGAGATTTAGTGACTTATACATTTAGAGTATATAATGAAGGTAGTATAGATGGATATGTAGAAGAACTTACAGAAGATATCCCAGAAGGATTGGAATTTTTAGGAGCAGATATCGATTCTAATATGAATCCAATTACAGATGAAGATGAATTAGCAGCTGTAGAATTTAATACATCAATGGGATGGACATATGTTGAAGGAGATACAACAAAAATTTCAACAGATTATTTAGGTAGAGGAAAAGGAGAAGAAATTACAACACCAGGAGCAAACTTAATAGAAGCATTTGATCCAAATAGTCCTTATTCTGACACAGAAACAGAAAAGAATCCAGACTATAAAGAAATATCTGTTATCTTTAAAGTCGTAGCAGAAGATCCAAGTATTGGAATTATCAGAAATGAAGCAGCTATCACAGAAGATGCAGATAGTGAAGGAAATCCAGTAGATGATAGAGATTCAAAACCAGAAGAATGGGTAAAATATGAAGATGATGAGGATTATGATAATATCATATTACAAGAATTTGATTTAGCTTTAAGAAAATTCATCACAAAAGTGGATGAAGAAGATGTTACAACAAGAGTACCAGAAGTAAGTTATGATAGAGACGAAGACCAAATTACATATAATCATACAAAAGACCCAGTAGAAGTTATTACAGGAAATGTAGTAGAATATACTATCAGGGTATATAATGAAGGTGATATCGCAGGATATGCTGAGGAAGTAGCAGATGATATCCCAGATGGATTAAGATATTTACCAGAAAATGAAACAAATATAGAATATAGATGGATTATGTATGATGCAGAAGGAAATGTAACAGAAAATAGCGAAGAAGCAGTAGAAATTAGAACAGATTATTTATCAAAAGAACAAGGTGAAAGTAGACTAGATGGAGAAGGAAATGCTGAAGAAGGAACAGAAACAACACCAGTAGAAAATCCAAATCTATTACAAGCATTTGACCCAAATGCAGAAATCGGAGAAGGAAATCCAGATTATAGAGATCTTAAAGTAGCATTTGAAGTAATAGAGCCAAATGAATCAGATAGAATCATTGTAAACTCAGCACAAATCACAGAAGATAGTGATGAAAATGGAAATCCAGTAGAAGATGTAGACTCTATACCAGATGAATGGAATGAAGGAGAAGATGACCAAGATAGAGAATATATCAAATTAACATACTTTGATTTAGCATTAAGAAAATGGGTAACAGAAGCAATTGTCATAGAAAATGGACAAGAAACTATTACACAAACAGGACATACAGCAGAAATGAATCCAGAGCCAGTTGTAAAAGTAGAGTTATATAGAAAAGACTTAAATGATGTAGTTGTAAAATTTAGATATAAAATCAGAATAACCAATGAAGGAGACATAGCAGGATATGCAACAGAGATAACAGACTATGTACCAGAAGGATTAAGATTTGTAGCAGAAGATAATCCAGGATGGACAGATGAAGGAAACAATATCATCTCAACAAGATTACTAGAAAATACATTATTACAACCAGGAGAATCAGCAGAAGTAGAAGTAGTCTTAACATGGATAAATGGAGAAGACAACATGGGGCAAATGACAAACATAGCAGAGATATCAGAAGACTACAATGATAAAGGGGCACCAGATAGAGATTCTACACCAGATAACCAACAACCAGGAGAAGATGATATAGATGATGCACCAGTATTGTTATCAATTGAAACAGGACAAGAAAGAATCTACTATGTATTAGGATTTACAGTATTAGGAACATTAGCAGGAGGATTAGTCTTGATTAAGAAGTTTGTTATATAAGATTTGATTTATCACAAAATAAGAAATAAGTTTTAATAATTAGAAAAAATATAGCTAATTATTAGAGCTTATTTTTTTGACTTAAATCCTCCAGTAAGACATCATCCTATTATCAATAAAATACATTCCTCGGTTCAATACGATATTTAAGAATTTCTAACATAATTTATTGAGCCTCTTTCACTCAGACCCTCACTATGTGAGTACCGTGAACATCCTTCAATAAATTATTTAACAAATTCTAAAATATCTCCAATCACATTCGTCATGTATTTTATTGATAATAGGATGATGTCTTACTGGAGGATTTAAGATTGAAAGAAAGATATATTTTAGTTAAATTTGAAAAGTAGAAAAAGTACAAATGTTTGCAAAAAAAAATTAAATTTAAAGAAAAAATATGGATTGCTAAAAAAATGTAAATAAAAAGAAATAAAAATGTAATAAATATCGAAATATGTAGAATATCAGTATCCGTAGGTAATACAAAGGCGAAAAAAATAGGAAAACATTACAAGCAAAAATCCTCTTGAAAATAGAAATAAAATCGATTTATAATGATATAGAAGAAAAAATAAGGAGAGAGGCATATGAAAAAAAGTCGAGTTATATTTATTAGTATGATCTTCATACTATTTTTAATCACAGCCTTGTTAAGCAATAGTCTACAAGCGACATCGGTAGATCCACCTATGTATTTTGGAATAGCAGAATTGCGAGCAACAACGCAAATGGGGTATGCTATGGGAAATCCAGCTACAGGTGCAGAAAGAATATGGAAGATTGTACAATATAGTAATACAAATTACAATGATCCAACAGAAGTAAGTGCATATTGTATAAAAGCAGATCAAGGATTTTCTAATGAAACCTTAACAGATATATATGATGTAAGCTATAATATGAAAACTGAAAAAGATGATATAGCTAGACAAAATGTTATACTAGAAAATCTTATAAATGGAGGGCAATATGACAATTTATTAGCATTGGCAGATATTCTTTATGTGAAAGGTGTATCAACAGAAAGAGAAAGAGAAAAATTATTGGATATATCTGGTGCTAATGATGTAATAGAAAAAAGTGACTTCAATGGAATAGAAGAATATTATATTACAGATGATGAAATAGATGTAGTACAACAAGCAGCAATATGGTATTTTACAAATTATCAAGAAGGTGGAGAATATGACCACTACAATCAAGATACTTGGATTTGGTATACATCTGTAGATGACAAAGGTGTATATAACAATTTATCATCATATGATCCAACAAATATATCATATCCAAATGCAACAGCAGGATATTATAGAGAACAACAAATGGTAAAATTATATAGATACTTGATAGATACAGCGAAAAGTAATGCACAAGAAGGTATAAATGATGAAAAAACAATATTGACAGTATATGCATCTAATGAAAATCCAGAAGCGCAACCAATCATGGAAGTTGTAAAATTACCAAGAGTTTTTGACTTATCTTTGAGAAAATATATAACAGAAGTAAATGACGAACCAGTAGCAAATAATAGAGTACCAGTCATAGATGAAAACACATTAGGAACAGGAACAACAGCTACATATAAACACAGAAAAGATCCTGTAGAGGTAAAAACAAATGATACCATTACATATAATATAGCCATATATAATGAAGGAGAAAAAGCAGGAAGAGCAACAAAAGTAGTAGACCAATTACCAACAGGATTAGAATTTGTTGAAGTGGTTAGTGGAAATTTTGAAGCAAGCGAATATAACGAAGAAACGAATACGGTATATTTAACAAGAAAGGCAAATAATACAACAAATCTACCAGCATATGAACCAGGAACACTAAGTTCAGAGACAATACAAATTAGATGTAAAGTAATAGCAACAGGCGGACAATCTGATAAAGTATTAACCAATATAGCATGGATATCAGAAGAAATAGATGAAGATGGAACAGTTATTACAAATAAACCAGGAGATGATAGAGATTCAGAGCCATCAACGATTACCACACAGACAAAAGATGCATTAGTGACAACAGACAATGGATATATAGGAAATAGCAATAATAATGGAAAAGATTTAGCAAATGCAGAAAGTTATTTTGAAGGACAACAAGATGATGATGATTTTGAAAAAGTCATTGTCAGAGCAGTAACAAGTGTAGAAGTTAGTAAAGTTTGGGAAGATAATAGTAATCAAGATGGCATTCGAGCAACAGAAATTAAAGTAGAGTTATTAAAAAACGAACAATCAACAGGTCAATTTATTACATTAAATGAAGGAAATCAATGGTCAGGAAAATTTGATAATCTACCAACGAAAGAAAATGGACAAGACATTACATATAGCGTAAAAGAAACGACAAGCATCAATGGATATACAACAAATACAAATGCAACAACAGATAGTACAGGAAAAAGTTATACCATTACCAATTCACATATACCAGAAACCATTAGTGTCAATGTAAATAAAGTTTGGGATGATAACAATAATCAAGATGGTATCAGACCAACAGAAATAGAAGTAGCATTAAAGAAAGGAACACAAACACTACAAACAGTAAAATTAAATGCAAGCAATGATTGGAAACATATATTTACAGGATTAGCCAAATATGAAAATGGACAAGAGATTGAATATACAGTAGAAGAAGTTAGTGTACCAGAGGGATATACAGAAAATACTGAAGAAACTACTAACAACAATTTTACGATTACCAATACTCATATACCAGAAGTAACGAGTATCACAGCAACAAAACAATGGAATGATAATAATAACCAAGATGGTGTAAGACCAGAAAATGTAGAATTTGAACTATATAAAAATAACACAGCAACAGGGAACAAAAAGACATTAACAGGAGATGCATGGACAGTAACATTTGAAAACTTACCAGTATATGAAAATGGACAAAAAATCACATATACAGTAAAAGAAGTTAATCTACCAGATGGATACACAGTAAGTGGAGACGGAGCAGAAGCAAATAATTATACGATTACCAATACACATACACCAGAGGTAACAGAAATTACAGCAAAGAAACAATGGAATGATAATAATGATCAAGATGGTATAAGACCAGAAAGTGTAGAATTTGAATTATATAAAAACAATGAAGCAACAGGAAACAAAAAGACATTAACAGGAGATACATGGACAGTAACATTTGAAAACTTACCAGTATATGAAAATGGACAAAAAATCACATATACAGTAAAAGAGGTAAGTGAACCAGAAGGATACACAGCAAGTGGAGATGGAACAGAAGAAAATGGATATACCATTACAAATACCCATACGCCAGGATTAACAAGTGTAAGTGTTAATAAAGTATGGAATGATAATAATAACCAAGATGGTGTAAGACCACCAGAAATACAAGTACAATTGGTAAAAGAAGTAGGAGGAGAAAAAACAGAATTAGAGGACAAAATTATTACTTTATCAGAAAGCAACGAATGGAAAGGAACATTTGACAATCTACCAGTATATGAAAATGGACAAAAAATCACATATACAGTAAAAGAAATTACAGTAAGTGGTTATGCAGTAAATATTACACAAAACAGTGAAAACAACTTTACGATTACAAATACACATACACCAGGAACAACAAGTGTTACAGTAAATAAAGTATGGGAAGATAAAGATGACCAAGATGGATTAAGACCAGATAGTATACAAGTACAATTAATAGGAACAATACAAGATGATGACGGAACAACTATAACTGTAGTAGACAAAAACATGACAATTACAAAAGATGATGGATGGATAGGAACATTTAATGATTTACCAGTAAATGAAGATGGAAAAGAAATTATCTATACAGTAAGAGAAATTACACAAATTGACGGCTACACATCAGAAGTTAGGGAAAATACAGAAAGTACAAATAGCACAGAAGGTACAGATAGCACAAACAATATAGAAAATATAGCTAGTACAGAAGAAGTAGAAACAACAACAGTAACATATGCTACAAGAAGTATGGTAAGAGCTACATCAGAAAATATCGAGCCAAAAAACTTTACCATTACGAATACACATCTTGTAGAAGAAGCATTTGACTTAGCATTAAGAAAATTCATTATAGCAATAAGTGAAGATGAAAACATAGAAGAAAATGAAATCCTAATGAATGAAGATGGTACTGCATATGAAAGAGAACCAGTTGTAGACGCATCAAAATTAAATATAACTGATGAAAATGGAAATACGATTACAACAGCAATATATAATCATACCAAAGAACCGGTATTGGTAGAGAAAAATGATATTGTTGTGTATATGTTAAGAGTATATAATGAAGGAGAACAAGATGGATATGCAGCAGAAATTAAAGACTATTTACCATCATATCTAACATTTGTAGATGGAGAATTTAACCAGAAATACGGATGGGAAGTATCAGCAGATGGAAGAACGGTTACTACAAGATATTTAGAAAATAGTGTCATTGCAAAACCACAAACAGATGCCAGTGGAAACAATACATTATCTTATGTACAAGTACCAATTATGTGTAGAGTGTCAGATAGTGCAAATGCAAATGAAAATATAACCAATATCGCAGATATCACAGAATATCAAGATAAAGATAAACAACCAGTAGAGGATAGAGATTCTAAAGAAGAAAATGTACAAAT
Organism: uncultured Clostridium sp.; assembly: GCA_946491915.1. Next base: position 1,233 of record CAMLYR010000037.1, on the reverse strand, counting down.
ACCTACAGATGAAGAATTGCCAGGATACAAAGATGAAGAAAGTGAAAATTCTTATGTACCAGGCCAAGAAGATGATGACGACTTTGAAAAAGTATATGTACAAGACTTTGACTTAGCCTTAAGAAAATTCATCAGTGAAGTAGATGGAACCCAATACAATAGAGCACCAAATGTAGATTTATCAGGACTAGAAAGTGGAACTACCGCTATTTATAACCATACAAAGGATCCAGTATTGGTAAAGAGAAATAGTGTGGTAATCTACACAATTAGAGTATATAACGAAGGAGAAATAAATGGATATGCTGAGGAGGTAACAGACTATCTACCAGAAGGATTAGAATTTTTACCAGAGTATGAAATCAATATTCAATATGAATGGCAAGTATCAGAAGACGGAAGAATCGTTACAACAGATTATTTATCAAGTGAAAAAGAAACAGAAGATAGACAAAATGAAATACAAGCATTTGATGGACAAACACTAGACTATAAAGAAGTACAAATCGCATGTCAAGTAAAAGATAATGTAGAATCAAATGTAAAATTAACAAACTTAGCTGAAATTACACAAGATAGTGATGAAGATAGAGATTCAACTCCAGATAATGTAGAAATTCCAGGTGATGAAGAATTACCAGGATACAAAGATGATGAAATTGAAAAAGATTATGTACCAGGACAAGAAGATGATGATGATTTTGAGAAAGTCATTATCCAAGACTTTGACTTAGCCTTAAGAAAATTCATCACAAAAGTAGATGAAGAAGATGTTACAACAAGAATACCAGAAGTAAGTTATGATAGAGAAGAAGACCAAATTACATATAATCATACAAAAGATCCAGTAGAAGTTATCACAGGAAATGTGGTAGAATATACCATCAGGGTGTATAATGAAGGAGATATTGCAGGATATGCTGAGGAAATAGCAGATGATATTCCAGATGGATTAAGATATTTACCAGAAAATGGAACAAACGTAGAATATAGATGGGTAATGTATGATGCAGAAGGAAATGTAACAGAAAATGTAGAAGAAGCAGTAGAAATTAGAACAGATTATTTATCAAAAGAACAAGGTGAAAGCAGACTAAATGGAGAAGAAAATCCAAATTTATTACAGGCTTTTGATTCTAATGCAGAAATTGGACAAGGAAATCCAGACTATAGAGATATTAAAGTAGCATTTGAAGTAATAGAGCCAAATGAATCAGATAGAATCATTGTAAA
>CAMLYR010000036.1 GCA_946491915.1 uncultured Clostridium sp. | reverse complement strand
CCACATGCTCATCAGTTATACTTTCTTCTCCATACATATCTTTTTCAGTTACATTGTAATTCGTCATCTCTGTGGCTAGATTTTTTGCTGCAATAGTTAAAGTTGGTAAAAAATCTGCAAGAGGTCTATTTTCTTTTACTCTATATTTTGCTTTCATTTGCATTGTATTTAATCCACCAAATAATGCTGAATCACCTTTTGAACGTATCCTTGCAAAACCTAAATCATCTACACCTCTTTCATAAATATTTTTAGATAGCTGTTTTTCAGATTCTTTTAGTTTTTCTCTTGCTTCTAATCGATTAATTAGTTTTATTCTGTCTTCAATTATTTCTTGCTTTCTAGTTTGTACAGCAAAATATGTTTGTGCAAATGCAATTTCTTCTTTTTTAGAATCTCCATTTTGAGCTATTAAATAACAAGCGTATCTTGTAAGCATGTAATCTTGTATCGGTCTTTTGGCACCTTTTGCTAAATTTATCATTTTCGTGACCTCACGAAAATGATTATCGACTTCTATTCCAGCGTTTTCACAAGATTTCATTGCTTTCTTTATTGTTTCAATAAAATTTTCCCACCTTTTGTATCCTAATTGAATCTGCAAATCCCTTGCATACCAAAATTCTATTTTGTCCTTTTCTTCTGTGTTAATAATAGAATCAAACTTTTCTTTTAATTCTATTAGTTTTGATTTTTCAAATTCCATACTTATCACTTCCTCGTGGTATTTACTTATAATAACATATTTGTATGATTTATTGTTTCATTTTTTTGTACATTTATTATAATTTTTATGATATTATTGTATAATATTTTAAAACATTTGTTTGTGATTGTCAAGTGTTTTTTCCACTTATTTATTTTAGGCAATTACTATAAATATATTAATTTTTATAAAAAAAGATTTAAAGGTTGCAAATTGCAACCTTTATTGGTAAATTATGCTAATTTTTCTAATGCATATGTTAAAAATCCATACCAAATATTACTCTGGTTATCGGAGTAGCCACACCTAATGTCACAATATCACCGATTTGCATGATACTACCTCCTACTATAAAAAGAATTCAATTATTTTGTCCCATGGTAAAAAAATAATAGCAAGTGCTAATATTTCAAGAAAAAATGCCCACTCATATTTATATAAACTGTCCTTAAATTAGAACAGGAATTTCTAAAAAATTTTCTTATATTTTAACATATTTTTAACAAAAAAGAAAGAGTAGTAAATAATATTGTATCTACTACCCCAGGTGTCGTCTGAAGACTTTTAAAATCTAATTGTAATTTTTTATAGATAATTGTATTTTAGCATTATATTAATAATTCAAAATTCTCCTCCAAAACATTTACAGAATCTCCTCCTACAAAAACTTTAAACTCTCCACTTTCTGCTACAAATTCTAGTTTCTCATTCCAGAATTTTAACATATGCATATCTATATCAAAATGTATATATTTTATTTCATATGGCTTAAAATATTCTTTTTTAAATGCTTTTAACTCTTTTACTGGTCTTACCACACTTCCATATAAATCTTGTATATATAACTGAATCACCTCATATCCTGCATAATCACTTTGATTTTCTATTTTTACAGTTACAGTAATGGTCTCATTTTTACTCATTTTGTGTTCATTAAGATGCATTTCTGTATATCTAAAATCACAATATGATAAACCATATCCAAATGGATAAAAACTTTCTGTTGGAATATCTTGATATCTGGATACATATCGAAGATTGTTATGGTGTGGTCTACCAGTATTGTAATGGTTATAATAGACTGGACATTGTCCCACATTTTGTGGAAAGCTCATAGTTAATTTGCCTGATGGATTCTCTTCTCCAAATAGCATTTCTATAATTGCTTTTGCTCCTGTTGTTCCTGGGAACCATACTTCTAAAATGGCATCTAATTTTTCTCCTATTATATTTAACTCAATCGGTCTACCATTAAATAGAATTAATACCATTGGCTTTGATAATGTATATAATTCATTAATTAATTGTATTTGATTTTCTGGTAAAGAAATATTAGAACGTGAACATGCTTCTCCACTTTGTTTGTAATGTTCCCCTAATGCCAAAAGAATGACATCTGCCTTTTTTGCCGTTTGTATTGCTGAAGCAATCATGTCTTGTTCTTTTTGGCTTTCATTTTCTACATGCACAGTAGGTAATCCATCTGTTGATAATATTTTATTAATTTCTTCTTGTCTTAAAATCTCACATCCTTTTGCATATAATACCTGACTTCCCATTTTTTCTTTAAATATATCTAAAATAGTACCATTTTTTGTTCTATCAGAAAACATAGACCATGAACCAGTAATTCCAATATTATCTATATATGGTCCAATTAGAGCAATCTTTTTGTTTTTTTCTAATGGTAATACACGGTTCTTATTTTTCAATAAGACAAATGTTTCTTGTGTTAATTTCTTAGCTTTTTCTAAATTAGCTGGATTCATTAAATATGTCTTTTCTTTATCCTCATTTGTATTTCCATATGGATTTTCAAATAATCCCAATTTATTTTTTAAAGTTAATATTCTTAAAACACTTTCATTTACTTTGCTTTCTATTTCTAAATTTTCTAAGCACAAGTCTTTTAAATGATTGGCATATATACTAGACATCATATCGATATCAACACCTGCATTAATAGCATTTCTTGCTGCTTCTCTTTCATTTGCAGAATACCCATGTGTTATAGTTTCTTCAATAGCTCCATAGTCTGAAATGATAATTCCTTTGAATCCCAATTCTTTCCTAATGACTTCTTGAATTAACCATTTGTTTACTGTAGATGGAATACCATTTAATATGTTAAATGATGTCATTAACATTTCTGCTCCTGCTTCTATTGCTGCCTTATATGCTGGTAGATAATACTGTCTAAATTCTCTTTCTGACATATCGACTGTGTTATAATCTCTTCCAGCTTCTACTGCTCCATAGGCTGCTATATGTTTGACGCAAGAGGCTATTTTTCCTATTTCTGAAAGATTTTTTCCTTGATATGCTTTTACCATTGTTTTGGCATAGATTTCTCCTAGAAAAGGATCTTCTCCTCCGATCGATTCCATCACCCTTCCCCATCTAGCATCTCTTGATAAGTCTACCATTGGTGAAAAATTCACATTAGCCCCTGCTATACTAGATTCCATGCTAGATATTTCTGTCATCTCTTTTACAACTTTGGTATTCCATGAACACCCTTGTGCAATTGGTATCGGAAATGCAATTTTATATCCATTAATAATATCATCCATAAATAGAAGAGGTATTTTTAATCTACTTTTAGATAAATATTCGTCTTGTACCTTTTTAACTTTTTCTGCTCCTATAATATTTAAAACAGAACCTACATGATATATTGTTTTCTTAGATAGGTGTAAATCTTTTAATGGTCCTGTTAATACACTATTTGTATCTTCTGATAAAAATATATCTCCTGTAATTTGTACCATTTGACCTATTTTTTCTTCTATTGTCATTTCATTTAATAATTCTAGTATTTCCTTATGTTTCATGCAAACCTCCATAAAAGCAAATCTTATTTTTTTTACTAATATTTAACATTTCTAATCCTTTTTGTACATATTCATTTTTCATGAACTGATTCCATAGTAATTGAGATAAATAATTTTCTATCATCATCATAGATATGCCTTTATCAATTCCAATGACTTCTTTTGAATACCATTGTCCATTTTCTAGGTTATATCCATCAATAAAACCATATTTTCCCCATAATTTTGGATAATGGTTGTAATAATTTTCTAATGCTTTTATACTTAATTCTGGTGTGAATACGACAGAACCTGCTGCACCACATGGACTAACCGTTCCATCATTTAGTTTATCTACATCTGCTAAAGCTGGCATTGCTCCATATTCTCCAGAATATCCCTTAGGTCCTAGACATGCTGTTAATCCCCATGAATTTTCACCAAATGTTTTAAATCTATCTTTATTTTTAATACAATATGTTCTATTAGCTATGGTTGCTTTTTTTGAATTTTCAAACCAATCAATTCCATTTTCATCTTTTCTATCTCTAAAATCTATCCACGCATGAGAAAATTGATAGGTAAATAATGTTCCACAATATGTATAAATAATATCTTCTATTCCTTCATATGTACTTTTTTCCTTTCTTATATCATCATACATTGTTTTTAAAATTGAATATGTTGGAGAAGCCACGCCTAAAACATATAACATTAATTGCTCAGCATACATGTCCCAATGCCCCCAAAATCCTGTTTCTGGTTTATATCCCATGTAAAAATAATTACTTTCTTTATTTCGATACCATTCCCAATTCACTCTTTTATATAATTCTTCTGCTTTTTGCTTTATTTTTCCTTCGAAAAATTCTCCTGCTAATATTGCCCCACATATAAAGATAGCTGTATCAATGATTGATATTTCACAATTCCATTCTCTTTTTCCTGTGTGCATATTTACAAAATGATAATAAAATCCATTTTCTCCTTCTACATAATTTAAAAAAGTATCTAATGTCTTACTTGCTCTTTTATGGGCTTCCGGATAAGAAATCCAATTTCTATTAGCTCCAATCACTAAAGCTGCTAATCCATATCCAACAGACGCGATACTTGCAATTTCATCTGCATACATATCTTTATCTTTTATTAACCCATATCCTTTACTTTTTAAGTCTAGATTAGCTTCTTTTATAAAGAATTGATAACTTGCTTTTAATTCTTTTAATAATAATGTATCTCCATATTTCTTTCGTAATCTCATATATTTTTTCACCTCTAATACTATCATAGCATGTCTTTTTACTTTTTCCTATGGAAATTATTGGCGACTTTTAGACAAATATTTTAGAGGTCACAAATTGTGACCTCTATACATTATTTTTCTTTTCTCTTTTATCTTTCTTTTCTCATTGAAACCATAATTTCTCGATTTCTATATTGTTTTGCCTTTCTTATGATTTGAATAATCCCCTCAATTATTTTTGTAGATAACCCCGTTCCTTTTTCTATTTCTTCCATTGTCTTTTTCTCTTTTAAATCTTTCAAACAGTTATCAATTTTCTCCCAAGTCAATTGGTCTTTTATTTTAAAAATTTCCTCTTTTTCTTCTCTACTAAATTTTCTTGCCTTCATAATTGGACCTTGATTAAATATCCAAAAAGCAATATCTTCTAAATCCTCTTGTTTTCTCCAGAATCCTGATGTAGCTGGTTGCTCGATTACTTCTTTTCTTGTTCCAATTTGTTTTGCTAATTGTATGACTTCAGTTTTGTATAAATGTTCTATTGGTTTAAAATGAGCTAAATTATCTCCAAATGTCATAAAAAATCCTAATTCATATTCTGTAAGATTGGTACATCCTGCAATAATAAAGCCTTTGTCTTGATAAGAAGAGATAATTGCTGATCTCATAGAACATTTGGCTTTTGCTGGATCCAATATTAATTTAGAATTAAAAATAGGTTCATTTTCTGCTTGTTCTAAGATTTTTATAAATTCCATGCTTTTTCCTTCAAATGGGACAATAGTAAGTGGTACTTCTAAATCTTCTGCTAAATTCTTTACATTTTTTACGAATTTTGCCTCTGTTTCTGTCTCCTTAACAAATAATAATTTAATTCTGTCTTTTCCTAATGCTCTATAACATAATCTTGCAACAACATCTGAATCAATTCCTCCTGATACTAAGATTAGTACACGTTCATCCTCTAGAACATATGATTTTATAAATTCTTCTATTTTTAAAATTTCTTTTTCCATATAAATAACTTCCCTTTCATTATTTTTTATATTATATCAATTATCTTATTTTTAAGCAATTGTTTTTTATACTAAATATTAGAAGCTTAACCTTGTTGTATACGAAAAATTTACATAAATTCAAGATAAAAGCTGACTTTTCTTATACAATAAAAAATTGGTTCAACTTCTTCTGCTGAAGTTAAACCAACTTTTTATAACTAATTCAATCGAACGGACATATATCTCTGATTATACCATCGGGATATATTTTCAACCTTACTGTGTCTCCTACTTTGAAGAATTTCGAGTTACTTTTGTCAAGTTTTTTCAAGAAAACTCTACCGTTTTTAAGATAGAACTCCATTTTTACTGTCTCATCATCTTCCTTTTTTCTTACAATTCTTTGTATTCTTGTTTCTACAAGAAATGTAGTACCGGTAATGTTTTCTTGCCCAACTCCTTGGTCAAGTCCCCGTCTAATTCTTGGGTGATTGGAATGTTGTCTAAAGTTGCTTAAAATTTTTAATACTCCCATTTTGTCTTCCTTTCTTTACAATTCATTTACGCCTTTCTAATTGTTACTTAGTTACTTTCTCCCTTCTTTCATTTGAATCCGGATACTATATTACTGTATCGTATTTACTTATAACATAATGTATTTTAACATATTTTTTCTACATTTTCAATTCAAAATAATATGCAAAAAGAAGCCATCTCTGACTTCTTCTTGCCTCAATACACAAAGTATTCCGGAATCATAATTTTGAGCTTAACTATTATTTGCCAAGGTGTTGCAGGGCACCACTGACCAGACGGATCTTCTTTCTCTAGCCATAACACTGACTCTGTATAAGCCTTCGCATATAAGTTCATTACCATATACTGTATTTCTACCGTATTATAGATATTCACAGACCTATATACTTTGGCAATATAATCATAATAGTTTATTGTTTTACCTGCGAAAATGATTGTTTCATATATTGCTCTTATATGCTTTAATTCTTCAGCCTCTTTAGGAATATAGGCATCTGTTAATTTCCCAATCTCGTCATATTTATGTCCTAGTGCTTTTACTGCTTCTTGCATCAGATTTTTAAATTCTTTATAGAATTTCTCTTTATCATAATCTATTTTCTTTGTTTTACCTGTTTCTATTTTACACAGATTACTTTGTGAAATACCTAACATTTTTGAAAGTTTAGTAGCAGTTAAACCTCTTTCCTTCCGAATATTTTTTAATATTTCTCCAAAATTATTTGACATCATATTTTCCTCCTAATTTTTTATTTTTAATTTTATCCATAAAAATATTATACTCTACAGGTTACATAATGTCAAATTGCATTTTCGACATTCTCCCTCTTTACATTTTATGTAAAGAGTAGTAAAATGCTAATATAATAAACTTTTTAAGGAGGATTCAAAAATGAATAATGCAGAAAGTAAGAAACGGTTAAATAACACATCTTTAGAAAAGTTAAATTCTTTTCAAAAAGGTTATTCTACGACAAAACCACCTGTTTTTAAGGGATTTACAGAAATTCCTGGAAATGGTAATGGTTTTTTTATTCAAAATAAAGAAGATCAAAGTATCTTCAAATGGATAAATGTAGATAACCTTATCTGCAATGGGATATTCTATCCCAAAAAATCTTCTAAAACCATACGCTCTAAAGGTGGGCGTCGTAATTTTGGAGGTGATATCTTTCCTGATAATTTGGAAACAAAATATAAGGAAACAGATGATTCCAATTTCAAACAGTGTATAGAAAACTTTGGTGGCTTCTATATTGCTGTTACAAGAGCCCGAAGAAATGGTCTAGGTAAATTAACTTTTTCCGAAGGATCTTTGATTGATTTAATCACATATCCAGAAGCACAAAAATCAGCTCAAAATTATATGAAAGGGCACGATGAAAAATTTGTTTCTTCTCTTCCATGTGGTGCAGCAATGGATTGCATCTTTGAAGAAATTTTTGAACGTTTTCGTTTGGAAGTACAGCATATTCGCAGAGAAGACGAATTAGAATATGATGCCTGGAATCGATATGAAAAAGAGGTTCGAAAACAACTTCAAATACATGGAATCTATGGATTAGAAGACTTGATTTGTTCTGGAAGTGGAGAATACACTTCTGAAATCTTTGATAGTCCTACCATGATTGCAACACGGTGCAATGGAGCTCACGGACTGTATCTCATTGCTGATTCAAACAGACAAAAAGAATACATTTTAAATTCATCTTTTCCAGCAGCCGCTAGGAATTTTACTACTTCTTTTGAGTGCTATGATCGTGGTTATCGAGTTATGCTGCTGCCTATTAAGAAAAGAATTTAAATTTAAAGAATTTTTTTATTAAAAAGTTTATGTAAAAAGGCGAGAATAATGGAGTGAACCCAAAAAAGTTCACTTCACAATCTCGCCTTTCTTTTATTATGTTATATTATTTCATCTTTTCCTTTATTCTTACCAATGTATTTAAAGCATCAATTGGTGTTAATTCATTTAGGTTAATTTTATCAATTTCATGAGCAATTTCTGCTAATTTGAAATTATACATATCAAATTGTCCCTCTACTTGCTTTTTATCTTTCTTTTCTTCTTTTTTACCTGTTAAGATATTTTTTCTTTCTAAAGATTTTAAGATTTTGTTTGCCTCTTCTGTAACCAATTTTGGAACACCTGCTAATCTTGCTACATGAATACCATAGCTTTCATCTGTTCCACCTCTGACAATCTTTCTTAAAAAGATAATATCTTCTCCTTTTTCTTTAACGGCAATAGAATAATTTTTAACACCTTCAATCTTCTCTTCTAGTTCTGTTAATTCATGATAGTGTGTTGCAAATAATGTTTTGGCTCCACATTTTTCTTTGTTGGCTATATATTCTGCCACTGCCCAAGCAATTGATAAACCATCATAGGTAGATGTTCCTCTTCCAATTTCATCTAAGATAACTAAACTATTTGGTGTTGCTTCTTTTAATATGGTTGCTACTTCCATCATTTCTACCATAAAGGTACTTTGTCCCATACTTAAATCATCAGATGCACCAACTCTTGTAAAGATTTTATCAACAACACCAATTTTGGCTTCTTCTGCTGGTACAAAACTTCCGACTTGTGCCATTAACGTAATTAAGGCAACTTGTCTCATATATGTTGATTTACCAGCCATGTTAGGTCCTGTAATAATCGATAATCTGTTTTCATCTTTATCTAGATAGGTATCATTTTCTACAAATTCTCCTGCACCTAGCATTTTTTCAATCACAGGGTGTCTTCCTCCCTTGATATCAATGATTCCTGAATTATCTACCTGTGGCATACAATAATTCATATCTTCTGCTACTTGTGCAAATGATGCTAATACATCTAAAGTAGATACCATGGTTGCTGTTTTTTGCAATCTAATAATATTTTTGGCAATTTCTTCCCTTATTTTCGTAAATAAATCATATTCTAGGCTAACAACTTTTTCTTCTGCACCTAAAATTTGGTTTTCCAAGTTTTTCAATTCTTCTGTAATATATCTTTCTGCATTTGTTAACGTTTGTTTCCTAATATATCTTTCAGGAACTTGATCTAGGTTTGATTTGGTAACTTCTATGAAATAACCAAATACTTTGTTAAATCCTACTTTTAAATTTTTAATTCCTGTTTTTTCCTTTTCATCAGCTTCTAATTGAATAATCCAATTTTTTCCTTCTGTCGTTGCTGTTTTTAATTTATCAACCTCTTCATCATATCCCATTTTAATAATCCCACCATCTTTTACAGTCATTGGTGGATCATCTACAATCGATTTTTCAATCAATTCATAGATATCTTGTAACTCATCTAAGTTTTCATAAATATCTTTTAACATTGGGGATTCAGTGTTTTGCAAAACACTTTTCACCTCTGGTAATCTTGCTAAAGAATTTTTTAATGTAATCATATCTCTTGCATTGGCATTACCATAAGCCATTTTTCCAGCTAATCTTTCAATATCATATACCTTTTTTAAATTGTCAATAACATCTCCTCTAAGCATTACATTATCTTTTAACTCTTTTACAGCTTCTAATCTTCTATTTATTTCTAAAGTATCAATTAATGGATCATTTAGCCATCTTCTTAAATGTCTTCCTCCCATAGAAGTTGAGGTTTTATCTAATACCCATAATAAAGTTCCTTTTTTAGATTTGTCTCTCATTTTTTCTGTAATTTCTAAATTTCTTCTAGCATTGATATCTAATGACATATATTTTGATATTTGATAAACCGTAATTTTATTTATATGGTCTAAGCTAGTCATTTGTGTTTGTTCTATGTATTCAATTAAAGCATTAATACTGGCTACTGCAAAACTTCTTTCTTCTATATTTTCAATTGGTTTTTGATTGGTATCCACTAAGTTAAATCGTAACTTAATAATATCTGGTTTACTATCAAAAAATTTATCCTGAAATCTTGTAATATATGTACTAAAACGTTCTCTAATTTTACTCATTTCTTCTGTGCAGTCTGCTAAATTAGAATTAATGACTAATTCTGATGGAGAATATCTTGCAATCTCATCTAACAATTGTGGAAAATTGTTATTGTCTTTAATTTCTGCTGCATAGAATTCTCCTGTTGATATATCACATACACTAATACCAAAATAGATTCCAGATTTAAAAATAGACATAATATAGTTATTTTTTCTTTCTTCAAGCATATTGCTCTCTACAATGGTACCTGGTGTAACAACTCTAATAACACCTCTTTTTACAATGCCTTTTGCTGTTTTTGGGTCTTCCAATTGTTCACAGATTGCGACTTTGTATCCTTTAGCAATTAATTTTGAAATATACATTTCAGCTGCATGATGTGGTACTCCTGCCATTGGTGCTCTTTCTTCTTGTCCGCAATCTTTTCCTGTTAGTGTAATTTCTAGTTCTCTTGCTGCAGTAATGGCATCATCAAAGAACATTTCATAAAAGTCACCTAATCTATAAAACAAGATACAATCTTTGTATTGTTCTTTCGTTTCAAGATATCGTTGCATCATAGGCGAAAATTCTTTGTTTTTATTTTCTGACATTTATATTTCTTCTCCTTTACTCCAATCTTGGTTCATCTGTTTTTTCTCCATGTTCTGGATGAATGATTTTACTTATACTTTCTTCAATACTTTTTTTATAAGTTTCTATATTCTCTGCATCTGGTAATACATATTGATTTTCTAATTGTTCTTGGTTCATATGATATTTTTCTTTATATTCTTCTTCATTTCGTTTATAACAAAAATCAAATAGCTTTTTCAAAATCACATTTGTCTGATTTATTGTGCAAATATGCATCAATCTTGCATATATCTTTTTTGTACTCACTTGTAAATTTTTTTCTCCTAAGTCACTTAACATATATTCTACAGCATTTCTTTTTCTTCCTATTTCATCCATAACAAATATATTATCTAGAAATATGCAAGTTTCCTTTAACTTTCTTTCTCCTATACTAAAAATATATCCTTTTGATTGTTTTATTAATTGATTTACTTTTTGGATATCCATACAACTTAAGTTATCTAAAATGTCTAAATTTTGCTTTACTTTTTGTAAGACAGATTGACTTAAAATTCTAGGATATCTTCTCACAAGTTCCAATATATCTTGTTCACTAATAAAAGCATCATTTTTAGGTGAAATCCCTTTATTCCTTTTATTTAAAAGAACAAATATATCTCTCATGGATGTCATATAGGTATCTACATTCATATGCTGATCTTGTAAATGTAATTCCATAAATAGATTTCCTAGCTTTTTCCCTAATTCAGGTGAAAATTTAAGTGTTAGTTCTCCAACTGCATCATCATATTTCTGATTTTGCCCTAAATCTAATTTTTCATTAATGTGTTTTTGTTTCCCCATTCTTGATATTTTCCTTCCATTCTCCTTTTAAATACCACATATGTTCTGATACAATTTTTAAATCTATCATTTGGTTAATCAAGCTTTTATTTCCTTCAAATATAACCACTTTATTGCTATCTGTTCTTCCAGTTAGCATCTTTTCATTATTTTTACTTGTTCCTTCAACCAATACTTTTTGAATCGTTCCTACATATTTTTGATTATTTTCTTCGATTTGACTTTCTACCAATGCTTTTAATCTATCAAAACGTTTATGTTTGATTTCTTCTGGAATTTGATTTTCCATTTTATCTCCTGGTGTTCCCACTCTTCTTGAATAAATAAACATATATACTTGTTCAAATCTTACTTTTCTTACAACATCTAAAGTATCTTCAAATTCTTCTTCTGTCTCTCCTGGGAATCCCACAATAATATCTGTTGATAATGTTAGATTTGGTATTTTAGCTTTCATTTTCTCTACCAAATTTAAGTATTGTTCTTTGGTATATTTACGATTCATTTCTTTTAATACTTTTGTATTTCCAGATTGTAATGGTAAATGTATTAACTTACATACTTTATCACAACTAGCAATTGCTTCAATGACATCATCTGTGAAATCTTTAGGATGTGGTGAAACAAATCGAATTCTTTCAATTCCTTCTATTTTATTAATTGCTTTTAGTAATGTGGCAAAAGAATGAACCCCTTCATATTCCTCAAATGGTATTCCTTTTTCTTTTTCTACTCGTAAATAGGAATTAACATTTTGCCCTAATAAAGTAATTTCTTTATATCCTTGTTCTGCTAATTCTTGTACTTCTTTGATAATTTCTTTTGGCTTTCTACTTCTTTCTCTTCCTCTTACATAAGGCACAATACAATAAGTGCAAAAATTGTTGCAACCATTCATAATGGTAACTGATGCTTTTATATTACTATCTCTTTTTATTGGCAATCCCTCATAAATTTCTCCATCTATATCTAAAATATCTTCTTGTTTTTTCTTTTCCATTAATGCTTTGTATAAATCTTCTGGAAAACGATATAATGTATGTGTTCCAAATAAGATATCGACAAAAGGATAGCTTTCTTTGATTTTATCAGTTATATGTTTTTCTTGCATCATACAACCACCAATCGCAATAATGGTTCCTTTTTCCTCTTTTACACGTTTTAATTCTCCTAATTTTCCAAATAGCTTATCTTCTGCATTTTCTCTTACACAACAGGTATTAAATAGGTTTAAATCAGCATCTTGAAATTTCTCTGTTCTTATATATCCCATTTTTTCTAACATGCCACAAAGTTTTTCTGAATCATTTTCATTTAGTTGACATCCCATTGTTAAAATATGATATTTTAATATTTTCCCTTTATTCAATTCTTTTACTTTTTCTATATATTCTTCTTGCTTTTTTACTTCTTTTACTGTATCCACATTTATACCTCCATCATCTGCATATTTTATTATATTTTCGCGATTTTTGCAAGAAATTTGTCGGTAAAATCTTTTTTAATTCCTTTTTTAATGGTATAATGTATAAAAATACAAAGGAGGATTTTAAGATATGAATGATTTTGATTCTTTATTAAAAACAAAAACTTCTAAAAGAATTGGTCACTCTCATGTGATTGAAATATATAGACAAGCAAGAAAAGAGAATAAAGAATTTTCATTAAAGGATTTACAATTATTAAATACGAACGATTTGTTAAGAAGAGATATAAAGCATAAAATAGATAAACATATATTGGCTTTATGGGGAATGTTAGATATGAAATCTTTTGTTGATGCTTTATCCGGAAATACAATAAACCCTTATTTTTTGCCTACAATAGATTTAAAACCTATAAAATCGTTACCAGAATATATTTATCTTTCTGATGAAGCAAGACTTTTAAATTTATTAGATATCAAATATATTAAAAGTTTTGAATTAGAGGGAATTTCATTTAGTGAAGTATTTTTAGTAACTTATGAAATTGCAGATAAAAATAATAATTTTAGACCATATGTAACTCTTTTAACTTTAAATCAAAATAACCAATTTATTGAATTTGGATATGGATATGATACAAATGATAATGGAAATGTAGAATTGTTTCTATCTTCTTATAATTATTTGGTTTATTTAACGCCAAAAGGATCTATTCACTCTCCGTTATCTGGTAAGATAGCAAAATTAAAAATTCAAGATATTTTAACTTCTGAAGAAGTAGCAAAATTATATAAATAAAGTTGGAACCACTTCACAAAAATAGGAGTGGTTTTTTAAACTATCTATAAAATAGAATTTTTCATTCCAAAAAAATAAAAGTAGAGTTTTTCTACTTTCATTTCTATGCAAGTCCATATTTTTTCTTGAATCTATCTGCTCTACCACCAGCTGTTTCTTGTCTTAAGTTTCCTGTCCAGAATGGATGACATTTAGAGCATATATCTACTTTGATATCTTTTTTTGTTGAACCAACTTCTAAAACATTTCCACATGCACATGTGATTGTTGTTTG
>CAMLYR010000035.1 GCA_946491915.1 uncultured Clostridium sp. | reverse complement strand
TTTTAACATACCTGTAACATTATATACGAATCGACATATTATTGCAAGGAGAAGTGGGGTTATGGTATGTGATAATTTGATGTCTGCCTCCTGGTATTTGATAAAACAGGGAATAATACCGGTATCAGCATTATCCCCTGTCTCATGTAATTGTATTGTGCTGAAGTAGTCTTGCTTCTCAATTAAGACATTCGCTTAACTGCATTACTCCAAAAACATATGCAGGAAATCACTTCTCCCAAAGCATAATTGTTTTCCCGCCCGGTTTCTTGATATCAACATCAAAAGCCATATTCATATCTTTCATAGTTTTTATCGGAACGATATCGCTTATCAAGCGCTCAAGATACTCCTGAACATCTTTATTTTCACGATATAGCTCAATAGTTCCCTTAAAATCTTCATATCCGCTTCTACTGCTTCCAAACATATGCAGGCCTTTTTCCAGAACCATCCGGGTATTAATCGGAACTGGATTTTCTGATACGCCAAGTATAGAAATGGTACCCTCAGGTTTAATATAATCTATAATCTGATTGATGGCATTACCTGAAGCAGCCTGTCCGACACATTCAAATGCATGATCCAATCCAATATCTTTAGGGATTTCATCTATATCATATGTTCCGTCTGCGAAAACAAAATCTCGCATCTTATATTCATTAATTCCAAAAATATATACCTCTGTATCTGGAAGCCTCTTCTTTAATAATAGAGAAGTAATAAATGCCAGATTTCCATCTCCCCATATTCCTACTCTATCTCTACGATCATGCGAAAATCTAACAAACCTATCAATTGCATGATAACTTACAGATACAATTTCCGTAAAGGCGGCAACATTAAGGTTAATGCTTTCTGGTAATAGTACAAGGCGATTTCTCCTCATTGCAACGTAGTCTTGCATAAAACCATCGAATCCACTTCCACGGAATTTACTAGACCGCAAATAGTTTTCACCAATATATTTATCTTTTTCGCAAGGAGTATTTGGAATCATTACAACATATTTTCCGATTTCAAATTCTCCCTTAGGATCATACTCAACTTTCCCAATCCCTTCGTGGATCAAAGACATCGGCAGCTTTTTTTCCAAAATTTCTTTTGCTCTTGTTCCCTGATAATACCTCTGATCAGCATGACAAATAGATAAATGGGTCGGTCGCACAAGGACATTATCCTCTAAGATATCAATATCCGTAAACTGTGCCTCAAAGCGTCTAGGTTCTACCAATCGATAAACTGTATTTAACAATCTTTTTCTCCTCCTAAAAGCGTTTCTGCCAGCTGCAAATCATAGGGATATGTAATTTTAATATTAAATGTTTCCCCCTTAACAAGAGTCACATTTTTCCCCTTAATCACGAAGACTTTAGCCGCATCAGTTAAAATCACTTTTTCTTCCTCTGTCAGGCTATTGTATAACTCCTTAAACTCTTTTGCCCTAAAACTTTGAGGGGTTTGTCCTTGATAATATTTGGACCTGTCCGGTATCTGTGAAATTACATGATTGTCCATACTCTCTACTATTGTGTCTGTAGCAGGAACGACCGTATCACAAGCTGTACCTGATAAAACTGCATCAATATTATCATTAATAATTCTATGTGTAACAAATGGGCGCACTGAATCATGTGTCACTACCACAGTATCTTCTGTGAGTCCATCCGTTTCTTCAATGAATTTAATTGCATTCATAATTGTATCATTTCTTGTTTTTCCGCCTTCAATAATATTCAATTTATCTGATGCAACCGCATATTTCTTAAAGAGGTCTTTAGTATAAGATAACCACTGCTGAGGGCAAAGAACAATCACTCTATCAATTCTGCTGTTTACCATAAATTTCTCAACAGTATGTACTATAATCGGCCTTTCCCCAACCAAAAGAAACTGTTTTGGTTTATCAACATTTCCCATCCGGCTGCCTATACCACCAGCTAATACAACTCCATAAATCATACAATCACCTCATCTGTTATCAATTTAAATAATATATTTCTTTACAAGCTTTTTACATTATAAATGAATATTTCATCTATTTCAATATTAGGAAAACCCCAATATTTATTTTTCTTTAAACGCCCAAAATCTCTGACCAATATAATTCAATGCGACAAACACACACATCCCAGCAAACATTGCAACATTATCTTGAAGTTTTTGTCCGTATTCCGCCAATAAGAAACGAATAGCAGGCCTTGCTGCACCATAGGCTATAAGATAACATAACAAAATGTTCACAATAAATTTGAAAATTACACTTTTATCTTTACTCTTATTCTTAAAAGTAAAATACTTATTTAAGAAATAACTCAAAATACTTCCAAAAATATAATTCGAAGCAGAAGAAATCCAATAGTTAAAATGCAACAAATTATAAAATAGGAACATAATCGCGGTACCGAACAGGGTATTAGCAATCCCTACTAATATAAATTTCCAAAATGTTAAATCAAATATTTTTTTAACTTTATCGAGCATTTCGTTTGCCTCTTTCCTCTGTTATTGAAATAAGTAACGCTAATACCGGTAAAAACACAAATAAATACCGGGAATTACATTCCCATATTAAGAAGAACATAAAAACTCCTAAAAAAACGAGTTCTAACATAAAACTTTTGATAAACATCTTTTTTCGAACAACAACAATTATTGCCACCTTTAGCACCGCTAAAATCACTAATATATAATATATTTGTGCACATATGCGATATATATAATTGTACTGTCCATTTAATGCAAAAAATTCTCTGATTATATTTTCTGACAGTGGCTGTCGACTTACATAATCCGAAGCACTACAGTCACCTGCCCCCCACATTCTAATAACCTTTTTAACAAATATGTGCTCCATTGTTCCAACGATTCCCATATCTGCCACTCTCTCTTTTATTAAGTTGATATTGGCATCTGTCTTTTCTTCTTTTCCCAAATGGCTTTTCGTATAATCTACATCTTCTTGATTAAATCCTCCGTCATGTTGAGGATTTAAACTCATCATCAGCCAATGCGTTACTGGGAACTCTTCCTGTAGCATCATTTCCTGAGTAACACCATTATGATATAAGAAATTCTTTGAAATAGTAGTGCAAATACTAACCGAAATGCAGAACACACTAATATAGACAATCAATAGAGTAATTTTTTCATTCTTTTTTAAGATGGCAAAGAAAAGATCCATAACTATTGCAATAAAAAATATGATCAATGTCGCTTTAATTTTATAACCTACAGCTGTGACCAGCGCCGCTAAACAAAGCCATAACATTTTTTTCAGGATTATTTGTTCATACTTTATCTTTGCATAAGAAAATAACAATAATGAAACTGGAAAAATAGCAAACACATCTGTATAGGCAATAGTTGCATATAAATACAGAGGTGACATTCCTAACATAATAAATCCGCATTTCAAAGCTGCTCTCTCATTCACAAACTCCCGTGCAGCTATATAGCAAAATATTATAGAGGACATAACAAGAATACAGTTTACAGGTATTGTTGCGTTTATATAATTATATATATTTTCTCCTGCTAATGGATGAATCAACTTAAAATATAAAGATAAAACCAACAAATAAAAACTATTGTTAGGATATCTCGCATAATATTCTGTATTGCTAAACTGTCCTTCTGTAACATATTCGTATGCCGTCCGAATCAACTGACCATAATCCCAAGTGCCATATACATCCACTCGGAGCGCGAATGCAATAATTATCATAAAAATAAAAGCTAAAAGCAATAGTATATAAAAAAAATACTTTTCCACTTTCAAAAATTGGTGGATATTAATTAATGTACCCATTTTCCCTCTTAAAAAATAATATCCTATGTATATAAGAAGAACGGCAGCAATAATAAATAATGTATATTTTTTTACACTAGTTGCAAATATTATTATACTAACCCATATAGCTACAGCTAAAAATAAAATATGAATAATTCTTGTGCATTTATCAATTAACATTTTTATGTCCACCAAGTTTTTTGTAATAATATATTTGTCACTTTATTCATAACTAAAGTTAGCACTACCGTTCCAATTAAGCAAAGTCCTAAATAAAGATATGAATTTATAATATTTATACCATAATGCTGCAAAAATATCATTGGCAGCCTTTGGAGAATATATAACCAAAATAAATTTTCTCCACACCATCGTAAAATTCTGCTCTTAAAGGATACTTTCATCGAGAAAAGTACTATAACAACGCAAAACCACACAGCCACTATATTATGTGCCATTATCCGCTCATTCCTATAAGCTGATATATAAATATATCCCGCTGTACATAAAAGCATAGCAATACTCCAGCCACATATTCCTACTTTTTCAAATACATAATCTATTTTATTTTTATAATAGGAAAACCACATTCCACCTACATAACATAAATATGTATCACTCCACCAATTATCTTTAACTCCAGACAGTATATAAATATATATAAGTGCCAGAATGCTAGTAGCAATAATAGACATGCCTATATTTCTTTCAAAGACAAGGAAACATATATACGTGATAATATATAGAGTAAATATTGCAAACATATACCAGTTACTATTTCCAATACTTGTCCACCCTGTAAATGCCAATATTATCGTACTTCCGGAATAACTTTTTCCGATTATCAAATCCAGAATTAAAAACAAAATAATTGCAAGGGAAAAATCAAAAAAAGTTTTGCCAATCCTGTTTTTAGGCATATTAAGAACATATTCTCTACCTTTCTTTTTAATAGATTCAAGGACTCCATATCCAGATGTAAATAAAAAGTAAGCAACCATTAATTGTCCTAAATATGTAAGAATTTTTTTCACAAAGATATCTCCTTGCGAAAAGAAATCTGCATAACCTTTAATATGACTTAAAAAAACAATAATTATAAATACACCTTTAATTACCTGTGTATTATCTTTGGATAAATACATTCTATCGATTCCTTTAAAATGTATTCGTAAAGTCAATATCATTATTATACACAAAAAACAAAATATAATTAACATTCGCCAACTCCCATATATTTATATATTTCTCAGCAAACTGCATAATGATTTACGAATTTTATCTTCATTTACAGGTGGAATATTTTTCTTTGTATTTATAATGGTCAATATATCCGTTGCAAATCTGCTGTCAGGTTTTAAGCATTCTTCCCTTCGCTGCTTTTGGGCTTCTTTTTCATATTCATTTCCGTTGTAAAGTAATAACCATTGCACTGCTCTACTACTTTCTGTAATTGCCATATTAGAAACCACCCACTCCGAGGCATAAACTACATTAACTAAATCGCTCTGCCCAAAACCAATATATCTATTTGTATACTTGTATGGCAATCTTGATGATGCCAACTGAATTTGACGACAATTTGTCATAAATATCACATCATCAGGCAATTGACACAATATATTTTTTATATCTATAGTTTTATATTTTTCAAGATACTGATGCATACAAGTGCCTCTAGTTATAATAGATAATATTCTTTTTCCATTAATTTGAGGGAATTTCATACATAAATCTTTTTTTGCAATTGCAACACTATTCTCTCGGTGCAATTCTTCATCAAAAACAGAGTTTATCCCAGACAATATTGTAATGTTCTGCCTTTTACATTCATCTTGAAAATAATTATCTATATGTTCATTGAATGTAATCAGGTAATCATATCCTTGCAAATAATTTCTTTTATCACGGGGGAGCCCCACTTCTGGTAAGTAGATAAGTATTTTTTTTCCCATAATACTATCCATAATACTAGACGGAACATTCCCATCCAGTCCTAGAAATATACTATTTCTATCACCTACATAGTGGCTCTCTATAACTGATGACCGCCTTTGGGGTACGCTATCGCTATCATGTTGGGAAATAAAATAACTCAGATCGACGTCCGGCATTTCTTCTTGTAAATATGCTTTCAAAATATTTAAATATATTCTTGATGTCCTTTGACTCGATATCATAAGTATAATTTTCAATTTTCCGCTCCTCATCTTTATCTTATCCCTTCATATAATCTTCCATCAACTTAACAATCCTTCCCGTTGAGTTTCCATCGCAGGCTCCCATATACTTATCCACAAAGGAATCATAATTAGCTGCTAATTCAAAACGGCTATTATTGCTTAAATAATCCTCTAGCTCATTCTGAGTTTTTACTATTTTCCCCGGGAGATTCTCATCATATGGAAGGTAAAAACCTCGGTCATACATTTCCAAATCATAGCAAAAAAACACTATCGGCTTTTTCAATAGACAATATTCAAAAATCACCGATGAATAGTCAGTAATTAACTGTGTTGAAATAAACATTAAATCCATCGTGTGTATAAATCGTTCCTCAAAAATATTTTTATAACTTTTATCTAATATAGGCGTTTTCATCACTGGATGCGGCGCTATAATTAAAATCTGATTTTCGTTCAATTTATTTGAGAGATGTTCAAAGTCCAATTCCGGTTTAAACACAGATCTGTCTCCGGTTTTATCCCTAAAAGTAGGAGCATATAATATTATTTCTTTCGCCTTCCACTCTGGATGTTCACTAAATATTTTCTCAGATCTCTTCTTTATTTCTATCTTATCAAAGAAAATATCGGTCCGTGGTACTCCCATTGCCACCACATGAGATTTGTCAATATCAAAAGCATTTGCGTATATCTGTCGAATTCCTTCTGCGCTGACACTGACAAAATTATATTGAATATGAGTTGCACGCTCAAGGCCTAATGAAAGCGTTGATCCCTGGATGCCAAACTTTTTGAAAGCCCCACAAGCATGCCATAACTGTATAACTCTTTGATTATCCTTAAGCGGGAAAAGACGTAAATATCTAATATAATCATCTGTAATAATAATTTTACTAGTAGCTATATAATAATACATCTTAAGTTTATACAGATTATCATGCGGTAACATTTTAGATGCAATTATTTTTTTCCCTTTCCATTGGGTTTCAATACATTTGAGATTATCGTCTAATTCACCATTTCTTCTAATACTAAAAAACAGTACTCGATTTTGAACAGGTAATTGACTTACTTTATATATAAAATCCCTTTTCCATTTAGCCTTTGTTACTTTTGTAGTTCGTAGCTTTTTATATAATTCAATCTGATCAACCAAAAAACGAGAATCACTCAAAAATATATTTTTAAGATTATCCGGACTCAATACATCATAATTATTTTTTGAGAGATAGGCTGATAATCCCTCTTCCTCTTCTCCATTAAAAATTAGATAACATTTTTCTGTAACAGCAAAATAACCATGCTTATATATAGCTTGGATAATTTCGTAATCATTTAAATCTTCTTCAACAAAACTTTTTAAAAATTGTGTTTTAACTAATTTATTTCCTAAAACTGCATCAACAGTAGAAACTTTTTCACCATCACGGTAATTTTTTACCTTTAATAGCGCTCGTCCTTGCAACGAGCTAGGAAATGCCTGATCTTCATTTTTTAGATATATCGTACTTGTTATAAAGTCCAATTGCATTTTCTCGCATAATTTATACCACTCCAACAGAGCAGATTTTTCATAGACAAAATGCTCATCTGCGAAAAGTACATATTTTGAAGTAATCATTTGGATTGATTTTTTATAGAAATCCGATTTATTATCAGCATCAATATATACAATTTGATTTTTGAGTTCCACAGTTTCATCGATAATTTTTCTCATATAGCAAGGCACTATAATTTTATATGGTACATACCTCTGTAAAGTAAGAGAAGTAATGCTTTCTACAAACAATTGATCCTGATTTTCAGCATAAAATAAAACCGAAATATTAGCCATATCCATTGCTTTTTTATAAGAATCAGGAAAATCTCTTAAAACTAATTCTGGCATATTGGCATTTATTTCATAATATGTCTTTACATCAAGCCTTTCTAATAATAAATTTAAATTAGCAACAATAATTTCTATTAAACTTTCATCCAAGCTCCAAAACAGCTTATAAAACTGATTAATTAAAATACTAATTTCTTTCTTCAGGAATTCATTGGTATAATCATTAACCTCTACATCTTCTTCACGTAACACATCAAAATCCGTAAATCCTGGATTCATTTCTAAACATTTTTTTACTAACAAATCATAAATCATCTCGTGTGACGATAAATAATCCTTTACTTTCGTCTCATTTACCGATGATGTAATCGATTTATTTTCGGCTTGCGTCATTCTCCTGTAATGAAATACAATATCATTGTATCCTATAATCTTGGTTGCATGATATACGAAATTCATTACAAATACGCCATCTTCAGAATAATTTGTTTTAGGAAATCTCAATTTCAGTTCCTCAATTTTTTCCCTTCGGAATACCTTATTACATAACGAAAAGGTCCACAAAATCCCCCTTGCATTCCACGGAATAATTTCTCTTGAACTTAATTTAGATATAGATGGTACCGAAAAATTTCTATATTCATTAAATATATCGTAACTTGCTATTACTAAATCCGCAGATGTTTGATTTGCTTTTTCACACATTCTGCGTAACACAGATATTTCCAAAAGGTCGTCTGAGTCTAAAAAAAACACAAACTCGCCTCGAGCATATGACATCCCCAAATTTCTTGCCGCAGACGGACCCGAATTAGGTTGACTGAAAACGAACAGATTATTATAA
This sequence comes from uncultured Clostridium sp., assembly GCA_946491915.1. The sequence continues at coordinate 5,978 of CAMLYR010000035.1, read as the reverse complement.
CTTTTTTGATATTTTCTTAATACTAAGAGGCTGTCATCTGTAGATCCATCATCAACAGCTATAAGTTCAACATCTCTTGCATATGTTCCCAAAACACTAAGCAACGTCTGATCTAAATATTCGGCTGAATTATATACTGGCATTATCACAGACATCAGTAGCTTCTCATCTTGTTTCATGCTTCGTACTCCTTCTCTAATAATATCGTATTTCAAATGTTTATTTTCTTTTACATAAATTAATTATAAAATCAACTATTTCTTCAGTATAGGATGATTCTTTTCTCTGAATCATCATTTGCAGAACCTTTTGTGTAGTATCCTCTTTATAATTATTATTCTCAATACTTTCTAGTAAATCTTTCCTATCTTTATATATGATACCATCAAATAAATTTAAATAATCGGTATAAAAATCCCTATTTTTATTATATGAATTATAATCAAATGCATATAGATAAATAGGTTTATGAAGAAGCATGCCTTCAAATATTACGGCAGAATAATCTGAAATAATAGCGTCTGCAATATAAAACATCTCAAAAGTAGAAAAACAGTTGTCGAATATTGCTTTCGAATTACTATAATTCGTCTGTTCAATTGGGTGCAATTTTACTACTAAATTATATTTTTTATAGTCTACTGTGTCTATAAGCATTTGAATTTCATTCACATAACTTTTAGTTGTTTTTCTAAAAGTGGGGGCATACACAATAGTTTTCTTTTTTTCCTCATTTAATTGTGGATATACAGCATATATCCTATTACTTACTTTTTCCTTATACTCTTTATTCAAAAGCAAATCTACCCTAGGCAATGGGAATACTTTAACCGTGTTAATTGGCTGATTGAATGCTTCTGCAAAAAATTTTCTGCAATAATCACTACTGGCAAACACATATGAATAGTTATTATGCATCTTTAATATTTTTGCCGTTTTTGCGGTTGATCCTTCTGGCTTATCTAAAATACTATATCCAAACTTTTTTAAAGCTCCCAGCGCATGCCACATCTGAATGATTACCAATGATTTTCGATGTTTTAGCACACTAGCAGTAATACAATATGTATCTAAAACAACAGCCTGTGATGTTGCCAAATGATACATTTGCCGAAACATATGCATAGCATATCCAATTTTTTTTGCAATGCCATTCCCCAAAGTTTTTGATAAAATAACACTTTTATAATCCGGATATCTTTTTTCCATATCATTTTTTATCAACAAAAAATCAACAGAAGGCTTGTCCATTTGCCTTGAAATATAAACAATTTTTTTCTGTATTGGCAATTTTTTTAAAAGTCCATAAATTATACTCAAAAAAAAGATTCCTATATTAACTACGATTGACATATACATTCACCATCAAAAAAGTATTTTACGAATCTCTCAGTGCTTTTTCCATCACAGCTACTACAAAATTTTGCCTTGAACTTTTCTAATTTATCAAAATCGATGTTTTCTCTTTTTATAGCATCAATCAGCTCGTCATCATTTATAACTACAGGTCCAAATGTGTATTCTTCATAAGGATAATAAAAGTCTCTAGTAGTTATGTATTCTTCGAGATCAGGAGCAAAAAATATCGTCCTAATATCTAATAAGGATGCTTCAAATATTACAGATGAATAGTCTGTAATTAAAATATCAGTAATAAATAGTAAATCATTAATCTCACGTTCTTCAGACAAATCTAAAAAAAACGATGATTCTATTGTTTCTTTATATTTATTTTTAATAAATGGATGCATTTTTATGATAAAAATATAGTCTTTTTCTAACTTTTCCTGTATTTTCTTTAATGAAATCCAAGAATAATCATAATGTGCCGTTTTAACGCCATTTCCTCGAAAAGTAGGTGCAAACAATATTACTTTTTTATTAATTATTCCAGGATATTTTTCTTCCAGTTTCCTTCTTATTTTCTTCCTATAATCAGAATCAAAGAATATGTCGGTCCTTGGAATTCCTAGTGCATGCACTTTATCAATAGAAATCCCAAACGCTTCTGCATAATCTTTTCGTATTTCTTCAGATGAAACAATTGCATCTGTATAATTTCTATGAGTAAGTGAACGCTTAGAAGGCCCTCCAGGTTTACCCACTCGTGAAAACCCGACTTTTTTAAAAGCCCCCATAGCATGCCACACTTGTATAAAACGCGTATCCTTACGCAATGGTATTGGATACATGGTAGGAATAAAGTCATCAACTAAAATATATTTAGAGGTAGCAAGTATTCTACAGAATTCTTTTTTTTCACTTAAAGTTCTATTTATTAAAATGCTTTTTTTAAAAGAGTATATTACATTGAACTTATCTTTGTTGATTTTCTCATCTATATATTTCAAATTTCCTGATAAACTTGTTCTTGATTCAGATAGTATAAAGACTTGATTTTCTTTAACAGATTCTTTCAATCTATAGAAAAAGTAAAGTAAGATATAATCAAGCTTTTTTAATCTTTGAAGCTCACTAGCAAAATATTTATTGATTTTTCCTTTAATTATGTCTATCATATTTACGGTATCCTCTGTATAATTTTTCATTATATTTCAATCGTCACTATATTTCAATTTTGCCCCCACATTAGTATATCGCTTTTACATCAAAAAGACTAAAATTGTATCAAACCTCAATCTTAGCCTTTGTTTAATTAATTATTGAATCTTCCTTATCACTTTTTCTAACGCAATTTATTAATGTTATTTTCACAACACTTCTTCGAATTTTCCCACTGCACAAGAATATTATCAATTCGTTTTTGATTGTTGCCTGTCGCTTTCTCTTTATGGCACCAGTTAATTTTCCCGTCACACATTTTCAAATAATTCTTTAACTGTATATCTTGTTCTTCAGCCGGAAGATTTCTATAAGGCACAACACCCTCTGGACAATTAAGAATAATCGTACTCATTCGTCTATCAAACTCTGATGCTTTACCATAACCACTAACATCCGCGCATGAAATACCATTCTTTTTTAGAAATCTTTTAAAGTTATCATATCGCTCTACATGTCCTTTTAAAACTTGTGCAAAATCAATCGATTCATAGATATCTAGTAACTCAGTATCATCTTTAATATCTTCCACCCTCCTAAACGGAATATTATGATACTCGGCTAATTCTCTGACTCGAGAATCAAACGCAAAAACAATTGTTGGATTCCCTGCCAAGACAGACGCTATACTCCCATGTATGCAACACCCAACACCCAAATCCATTTTTGTCAAAAAATCTATCCAAGAAGGAACATTTATGAACATTCTCATACGACCTTCAAGAAATGATCGACTATCCGCAGTTCCAATATAATATTTATTATATTTATCTATGCCTGGTACAGTATCACCAGCATACAACAACTTCATTTCATTTAAGCTTTGCAAAATGTAACAATAATCGGGATATTTTTTCTTTATTCTTTCAAAAAAATCATAAAACGCCTCATTACGACTTTGATTATACGAAAAAGAAATCCTTGTTGCCGATGATAGATTCAGTGGCTTTTTTAATGGCAAAAAATCTCCGAATGTATACATCGATGGGCAGCCTATTACATCAATTTTTCTTCGTTTTATCCCAAGGCGAACTAGATATTCCTGGGTTATTTCCCCTCTCACTCCAATTGAACGTGATTTTTCTAAAACGGCATTACAGAACTGAAGCACATCCTCATCAAAACTATTTGATATAGTAAAATCCGGTTCATATGCTGCTTGCAATCCCACCCCCTATAACAACGCATGGGATTTTCAACTTTTGAACCAACTTCGTTAGATTTCTTAATTCTTCAACAAAATCTTCCCGAAACGCGTTTGCCAAAGGAATCAGAAACATATCATAGGTCTCATTAATCTTATCTGCATCTTTCTCGTTTGCACTTTTGTATGCATCTATCTCTATGTCATCCTCATAAATATTCTTTATAATTGCATAGGGAAAAAGCATATTGCCTGCATTTGTTCCAATGGCATTTCTTGATATAACACTATATAAATCTAGATTGTCGAAAGGTGACATTCCCATTCGCATTAATACTCTCATTTTTCCTCACTTATTTTTTCACATCATTTTATAAATTAATTTCACAATCTTAACCATCAATAAAACATTTAACAAACTCTTTGCTTTCTAGTACTTTAAAAATCAATTTCTTCCGTACGTTCACTTATAATATAACGTGGACGATGTTTTGTTTCCATATAAATTTTACCAATATATTCTCCCAATACCCCTAATGCTACTAACTGTATTCCACTTAAAAAACAAATGATGCTTGTAGTAGAAGCCCATCCCGGCACAGAATTTCCTATAACAGCAGTTATAACACTCCAAATCACACCGATAAAACTAATAAAAGCTATTATAAAGCCTAATGAAGTAATCATTCTAATTGGCTTCACAGATAAACTTGTTATTCCATCAAAAGCTAATTCCATCATTTTTTTAATTGGATAATGTGACTTTCCCGCTAATCGTTCATGCCTTTCATAATATACGCTTGTACTCTTAAACCCAACTAACGGAATCATTCCTCTTAAAAACAAATTAACTTCTTTAAAATTTGCAAACTCCTGCAATACTCTTGAGGAAATCAACCTATAATCAGCAGAGTTATATATTATCTCTACTCCCATTAACTTTAACAATTTATAAAATCCTTGTGCAGTAGATCTTTTAAAAAAGGTATCCGTTTCTCTTGAACTTCTAACACCGTAAACAATTTCTGAGCCTTTCAAATACTCATCTATCATCTGATCCATCGCATTTACATCATCCTGTCCATCACAATCAATACTGATGGTTATATCGCATTTATCTTTTGCTTCCATCAATCCTCCCAAAACAGCATTTTGATGCCCTCTGTTTCTACTCAAAGAGATTCCTGTAAAAAATTTACTTTCCTGACTCAATTTTTCTATAATTTCCCAAGTTTTGTCTTTGCTTCCATCATTCACAAACTGAATCCGGCTTTTATCTGATATTTTGCCATTATTCACTAGCATCTCTAATTTATTTAAAAAAATATCTTTTGTAATTGGCAAAACTTCCTCTTCATTATAGCAGGGTATTACTATGTAAAGAATAGGACTCATTTATTCGCTTCTCCTTTTCAACAATACATCTATAACTGCAATATCGCCTCTTATGTCATTTAACAAAATAACATAAGAGGCCCAAACACTTACTAAATATGTATTATAAATTTTGTACAGTAAAAAATCAACTAATAAATGACAACTTTTGTTCCACGCGGAATATTATCATATATCCATTTAGCATTTGAAAGGCTTAATCTTACACATCCATGTGAAGCATTTATACCCAATCTGCCATCTTGTATACTGGTCTTGCTTCCTGGATTATATAATACTGAATGGAACAAATAATTACCATAAAACTGTGTATAATACCAACATGTATATCCACTACCAAAAGCTAAGCCTTTTGACTTCACAGTAAATGAGCCTTTTACAGTCGGTGTAGCTGACGCACCAGTTGTACAGGACCAATATTTTTTTTCAATCCAATTATTTTTTCTTCCATTATAAATGCCAACATGATTACTTTTTGTATCAACCAATATTAGCCATTTTGTAGAACTACTGTAGCTCTGCGCCTTTTTCGCCATAGCATTGGTCTGTTCAAGGGCTCCTGTTACTTTATTAAAGTAATATCTCACTCCACCTATAGTCTGCCAACCATATCTCATTGCTCCATCACTACCATAGTACACTCTCTTTCCTGGAAGATTGTACCAGCCTGTAGCCATTTTACCTGTTACCGTATTAAAATAGTACCATTTCCCACTGATTTTCTTCTCACCATAGCACATTGCTCCATTACTGCCATAGTACACTCTCTTTCCTGGAAGATTATACCAGCCTGTAGCCATTTTACCTGTTACCGTATTAAAGTAGTACCATTTCCCACTGATTTTCTTCTCACCATAGCACATTGCTCCATTACTGC
>CAMLYR010000034.1 GCA_946491915.1 uncultured Clostridium sp. | reverse complement strand
ATGAAAATGGATAATGAAGAAATGGTATTAAGACCAATGAACTGTCCACATCATATGTTGATATATAAACATCAAATGCACTCATATAGAGATTTACCAATTCGTATAGGAGAATTAGCACACGATTTTCGTTATGAATCAAGTGGTAGTGTTTGTGGATTAGAAAGAGTTCGTCAAATGTGCCAAAATGATGCGCATTTATTTGTAAGACCAGACCAAATCAAAGAAGAAGTGGGAAGAGTTTTAAATTTAATAAAAGAAGTATATCAAAAAGATTTTGGATTTCCAGAGTCAAGCTTTAAATATAGATTATCATTAAGAGATAAAGCAAATAAAGAAAAATATATTGATAATGATGAAATGTGGGAAACAGCAGAAAGTCAATTAAGAGAAATCTTAACAGAATTAAATATAGATTTCTATGAAGCAGAAGGAGAAGCAGCATTCTATGGACCTAAAATTGATATTCAAATTAGAACAGCTTTAAATCATGATGTAACAATTCCAACTTGTCAATTAGACTTTGCATTGCCAGAAAGATTTGAATTGGAATATATTGGAGAAGATGGAAAAGCACATAGACCAGTTGTTATCCATAGAGCGATTTTAGGATCTTCAGATAGATTTATTTCCTTCCTATTAGAAGAAACGAAAGGAAATCTACCAGTATGGATTGCGCCAGTACAAGTAAAAATATTACCAATTACAGATAATCAACATGAATATGCTCATAAAGTAAAAGAAGAATTACAAACAAAAGGTATTCGTGTAGAAGTAGATGACAGAAATGAAAAAACAGGATACAAAATTCGTGAAGCACAACTTCAAAAAATACCATATATGTTGATTGTTGGTGAGAAAGAAGTGGAAGGAAATACAGTATCTATTCGTTCAAGAGAAGAAGGCGATATTGGTGCAAAATCAGTGGAAGAATTTACAAAAGAGATAGTAGAAAGGATAGATAGTAAAAAATAAATTAATTTTTCAGTGTCCAATTTAGTTACTGTTCAGACTCAAAGGCTCGAAAGGTTACATATATATCATTTTTCATACCTAGTGCGAAAGCAACCACTTATGCTAAAATACGAATTTTTGTCTAGTCTTAAATAACATTTAATCCTATCCAAAAAGTTCATATTTTAGCGAAAGAAGGTTGCTCTAATCGCACTCGCTTTTGCTCTTTTGATCGCTTACGCGGTATTTCAAAATGATATATATGTAACCTTTCGAGCCTTTGAGTCTGAACAGTAACCCAATTTAAAGTATATTCTAAAAAAATCATTTGAAATAGTTGACACTAATAGTATTTTATGGTAAAATAAGTAACTGTAATCCGCTTAGTCAAGGTACATAAATACTAACAAATAGCGTTAGTTACCTTTTTTAAGGATTAGCGAGTATACGAATAAGGGAGGTGCATTTTAGATGTACGCAATAATTGAAAGCTGTGGAAAACAATACAAAGTAGCAGAAGGAGATGTTGTATTTTTCGAAAAACTAGATGCAGAAGAAGGTAAAAAAGTTACTTTTGATAAAGTGATACTAGTTTCAGAAGATGGAAAAGTACAAGTTGGAAATCCTTATGTAAAAGGTGTAAAAGTAGAAGGAAAAGTAGTTTCTCATGGTAAAGGTAAAAAAATCATTGTTTTCAAAATGAAACCTAAAAAGAATTATAGAAGAAAACAAGGACATAGACAACCATATACAAAAGTAGAAATTACATCAATCAAAACAGCTGCTAAAAAAGCAGAAACAAAAGCAGCAAGTGCAAAAGCTGAAACAAAAAAAGTTGCTGAAAAAGCAGAAGCATAATTATTTTTAGAATAATCAAATAGAGATATAAAAAATCTGAACCGAAAGGAGTGAAAGAGCATGGCTCATAAAAAAGGTCAAGGTAGTAGCCATAACGGTAGAGAGAGTGAATCAAAGCGTCTTGGAGTAAAAAGAGCTGATGGTCAATTTGTTCTAGCTGGAAATATCTTAGTAAGACAAAGAGGAACAAAAGTACATCCAGGAACAAATGTGGGTAAAGGTAGTGATGATACTTTATATGCATTAGTAGATGGAACAGTTAAATTTGAAAGAAAAGGTAAAGATAAAAAACAAGTTAGTGTTTATCCAGTAGAATCATAAAATATATATGAGAGAATCAAGTTATAAGCTTGGTTCTTTTTTGTACTAATTTTTATATATTACTAGTTTTTATATTAAAAATCATATATAATATAAAACAAGAGAGATTAGGATTTAAGGTGTATATTATGGATGAAAGTTTAGAAGAATATTTAGAATTTGCAAAAGACATTGCCCAATATGCTGGAGAAGTAATGTTAAAATATTTTAGGGATAACAATGGGGCTAGTTATAAAGGGGATAAAACGATTGTAACTTTAGCAGATACAGAAATAAATACTTATTTAATCAAACAAGTAAAGGAGAAATATCCTTATCATTCAGTTGATGGAGAAGAAGAACAATTTGGAAAAAGTGACTATGTATGGGTATGTGATCCTGTGGATGGAACAGCTATGTATGCTAGACATATTCCAGTTGCCGTATTTTCACTTGCTTTAGTGATAAAAGGAGAAGCAAAAATAGGAGTCGTATTTGATCCATTTACCAAATCTCTGTATACTGCCATAAAAGGAAAAGGTGTATATAAAAATGGAGAAAAAATCACTGTAAATGAATATGAATTAGATGATATGAGAAGTGTATGTCATTATGATTTATGGATAGGAGCAGAGTATAATATATCAGAGGTAGTACAAGAATTAGCAAGTAAAACCTATTTTATAGGGTTAGGAAGCATTATTAGAGCTTGTATGTGTGTGGCAACTGGAGATTTTACACTTGCTATTTTTCCAGGTACAAAACATAAAAATTGTGATATTGCTGCAGTAAAGGTAATTGTTGAAGAAGCAGGTGGAATGGTTACAGATTTATTTGGAAATGAACAACGATATGATGAAAGTATTAATGGTGCTGTAATTAGCAATGGAAAAGTACATAATGAAGTGGTTAAAATAATAAAAAAGTATTTAGAAAATAAAAGGAATTAAGTATAAATTTTATGGAGGCAAAAAATGAATGATAATAATTTCGTAGGAAATTCAAATCAAATGGTTGATTTTTTAGGAAATGAATGGAGTTTTGATTGTTTAGGATGTGCCATTGTAAGAAAAGAAGTACAAATTCCAGGAGGAATTATTTATGAAGGAAAAAATGCAATATTAGGAACAGATCCTGAAATTCCAATTCCTGGTTTTTTAATCATAAATGCCAAAAGACATATTTCTTCTTTTTCTCAACTAAATAAAGAAGAAAGAGATGAAATAGGAAATCTTATCATGTATGCTGAAAAGGCATTAAAAGAATTAAAAATTGTAGATGAAATAACATTAATACAAGAAGAACGTTCGAAACATTTACATATATGGATTTTTCCGAATTACAAATGGATGACAGAAAAATTTGGAAAAGGAATTAGCTATTTGAGAGAAATTTCAGAATATGCGAAAAGAAATTGTAGTGAAGAAAATGTTCAAAAAGTACTAGATGTTATAAAAAAGATAAAAGAATATTTTGCAGAACATGATATTGATGAATAAAGTAAAGATTTAAGGAGAAAGAGTAATTATATGGAACTAAAAGAAGAATTAGAATTATTAAATGAAAACAGTACAATAGTAGATATTCAAAAATATATAAAAGATATGAAAAAAGCTAGAAAATTTGATGGTGTGACAATTGAAAGAGAAATGATGTTATTTATAGAAGAAATAGGAGAATTGGCTAAGGCTATTAGAAAAAATACAAATGGATCATTAGATGTAAATAAGAAATATGATGAAAGTATTGAAGAAGAATTAGCAGATTGTTTTATATATTTACTTAGTATAGCCAATATGAATCATGTAGATATGTTTAAGGCTTTTAAAGAAAAAGAAGAAAAAAATTGCAATAGGATATGGAAATAAGAAGAAAAAATAAATAATTTAGGGGCGAAGAATGAAAAAAGAATTAAAGCAAATCGTAGAACCAATTGTAAAATGGTATCAAAAACAAGAAAAGACATTACCATGGAAGCAAGATAAAGAACCATACCATATATGGGTTTCAGAAATTATGCTACAACAAACAAGAATAGAAGCAGTGAAAAAATATTATACAAGGTTTATGAAAGAATTACCAACTATACAAGATTTAGCAATTGTACAAGAAGAAAAGTTATTAAAATTGTGGGAAGGATTAGGGTATTATAGTAGAGCAAAAAACTTAAAAAAGGCAGCTATTCAGATTGAACAAGAATATGATGGAAAATTACCTACCAGTTATACGCAGTTACTAAAATTATCAGGAATAGGAGAATATACAGCAGGAGCAATTGCATCTATTAGTTATAATGAAAAAGTACCAGCAGTAGATGGAAATGTATTAAGAGTAGTTTCTCGAGTACTTGCAAGCAAAGAAGATGTGCTATTACCAGAAACCAAAAGAAAAGTCACGAAGAAATTATTAGAAATTATGCCTGATGAACCAGGAGATTTTAATGAAGGATTAATGGAATTAGGAGAAAAAATTTGTCTGCCCAATACAGTTCCATTATGTGAAAAATGTCCGATTCAAGAATTTTGTATAGCCTATAAAGAAAATCTAACAAATGAAATACCTGTTAGAATAAAAAAACAAAAGCGAAAAGTAGAAAACAAAACAGTTTTTATATTAAAATATAAAAATGAAATAGCGATTAGAAAACGTGAAAAAACAGGGATATTAGCAAATTTATATGAATTTCCAAATGTCATTCGGAGAAATATCAGAAGATGAAATTCCAAAAATTTTAGAACAATGGCAAATACAATTTAAAAATCTATATCTAAAAAAGCATGCAAAACATATATTTACTCACATAGAGTGGAAAATGGTAGCTTATGAAGTGGAGGTAGAAAATAAAAATAACATATGGATATGGGTGACGGAAAAACAAATGAAAAAGGAATATCCATTACCAACAGCATTTAAGAAGTTAGTATCAACAGAAAAGTAAGAAAAAATAAAAAATTTAGTAATTGAAAAGGAGAAAAAATGAACTATATAGCTTTATTTGACTGGGATAAAACCGTAAGAAAAAATTATGCATGTTTAATGTGGTTAGAAATGTTAGAAGAAAGTGGAAAAATTAAAAAAGGACTAGTAAAAGAAAATGATGAAGTTTATCAAAGATATCTAAAAGGAGAATTGGACCATAATGAATTAACAGAAGAGGGAATGAAGGTATATGGAAAATATATACAGGGAGTGAGAAAAGAAGATATTTTATCTGTTTTAGAAGCATATAAAAAAATAGATAAGGAAAATATTTTTGACATTATGAAACAAAATATATTTCCATTCTTAAAAAGGAATAAGATAAAAATCATTGTCATATCAGGGGCACAGCAGGAGTTAATAGAATTATATAAAGAAGAACTAGGAATTGATGAAATATATGGTGTACAATATGTAATAGAAAATGGGATATATACAAATCAATATCAAAATAATGGCTCTGACAAAAATAAAGAAATAATGGTAAAAGAAATTTGCAAAGATAAAGAAAACAGAATTTTATTTTCTTTTGGAGATTCTATATCAGATATTCCTTTGTTAAAAGTAGCTAAGAAAAGTTTTATTAATAATACAAACACAAAATTTATAGAATTAGAAAATGCAAATTATTATGATTTTGGTAAAAAAGAAACTGGTAAAAAAATTATCCAAGAAATGGAAAAAGTATTAAAGAAAGAATTAAATGGTCAGTAAGAAAAAATTATTTACTTATCATTTAAAGTAGCAAGGGTGGCTAAAGTATCGCCAAGTTGTGTAAAAAAAGCAGCTAAAATGGCAAGTTCGTCTTGTGACTTATCTTTTGCAATTTCACAAGCAAGTAAAGAAACAAATTGAACAAAAGTGCATGGATTCAAAATCATCACCTCATATATCTAGTATATGGAAAAAAATATATAAATGTTATAAAAATATAGAAAAGAAGGAAGTAAAAAAATGAAAATTGGATTTACGATAGGAAAATTTGCCCCATTACATAAAGGGCATCAATATTTAATAGAAAAAGGTATCAAAGAAATGGACGAGTTCTATGTCATTGTCTATGAAACAAATGTCATAGACATACCTCTAGAGCAAAGAGCAAAATGGATAAAAGAAATATATCCAGAAGTAAACATTTTACTAGCTAAAAATCCACCATCACAATATGGATTAGATGAAGAAAGTGTAAAAATTCAAATGGATTATTTGAAAAATATTATAAAAGATATACCTGTTACGCATTTTTATAACAGTGAACCTTATGGAAAATATGTTGCAAGAGATTTAAACATAGAAGAGGTACAAGTAGATAGACTTAGAGAAAAATATGCCATCAGTGGAACAAAAATCAGAAAAAATGCAAAAGAAAATAAAGAATATATAGAAGAATTTATTTATAAAGAATTAAAGAAAGATAAGTGATTTTCAGAATAGAATAAGCATAATATGATTTAATCAACAACTATTTTTTTGATGATGAAGTAAAAACACAATATATATTGTGTTTTTTTGTTGCACATGTCGGATATAAGAAAAAATTAAGAAATACAAAAAAGACTTCATAAAATCTTAAGAAAAAATCAATTGGAAATCAATAAATATATGTTAGAATTTGAAACAGTAAACAAGTTAAAAATTTTTAAAGGGGAGGAATGATCAATATATGGAAACCATATTAAAATGTGAAAACTTGTGTAAAACATTTGGAAAAAGAGAAATCTTAAAAAAAGTTTCATTGGAAATAAAGCAAGGAGATATTTTAGGATTTATTGGACCAAATGGTGCACGGAAAAACAACAACCATAAAATTAATTTTAGGATTGCAAAGCATTACTAGTGGAAAGGTAACCATCAATGGATATGATATTGAAAAAGAATTTACACATGCCATTAAAAAAGTAGGAGCCATTGTTGAAAATCCAGATATGTATATGTACTTATCAGGCTATCAAAACTTAAAATTAGTAGCCAATTTATATAAAGGAATTACAAAAGAAAGAATTGATGAAGTGGTAAAATTGGTAAAACTAGAAAACAGAATTCATGACAAAGTATCTAAATATTCTTTAGGAATGAGACAAAGATTAGGAATTGCACAAGCCATATTGCATAAACCAAATTTATTAATATTAGATGAGCCAACCAATGGATTAGATCCAGAAGGAATTAAGGAAATGAGAGAATTGTTAGTGGATTTAGCAACAAAGGAAAAAATGGCTATTTTAATTTCTAGCCACAATCTAGCAGAATTAGATAATTTCTGTACAAAAGTATGTATTATAAAAAATGGAGAAGTGATAGAAACCAGTGAAATTTCTGAAATCAAGAAAGAAGCTAGTCATGATTTACAACTATTTGAAGTGGATGATGTAAATCGTATAAAAAATATCATAAAAGACATCATTGTAATCGATAATCATAGATTTAAGATGAATGTGCCAAAAGAAGAGATACCAGAATTGATTGAAAAATTAGTAGAAAACAGAGTTAAGATTTATGAAGTGAAACAAGAAGAAAAAACATTAGAAGATGCATTTTTTGAAAAGACAGGGGGGAATGTCATTGAGTAATTTAGTAAAAAATGAATTGATTAAAATATTTAAAAAGAAAACCATTTATATCACAATGGTAGTGATATTCTTATTATTAATTTTTATGAATTGTATGTTTAAATATGCCAATAGTGGAAGTGAATATGATTATTATTTATATAATGAAAATTATATTAACTCATTAAGAGGAGAATTGGAAACATTAAATCCAGAAAAATCAACAGATGTAACAACCTATATTAATTTATTATCAGAAATACAATTAAGTGAAATGATGGAACAACACAAAGATGCAGAATGGAAATTAGCGATTATCAATGAAAGAATTGCACCATATATCACAGAAAGAAACACCTATCAATATGGAGCAGAAAAGGATGAAACACAGGTAGAGGCAGTTAATCAAGAAATTGATGATTTACTTGCCAAATTAGATGAAAATGATTGGAAATATTTTGCAAAAGAAGATTTAGCAAAGGCAGAACAACAAATTGAAGAATTAAACGCTCAAAAAGAACAAACAGAAGATAAAGCGGTGTTAGAAAATATTGAAACAGAACTAAACAGTGTACAAATGGAAAAAGAAATTGCAGAAATCAGATTAAATAAAGAAATCCCTTATGGTACTGATTATTTAAATAGAGCAATTTCAAACTTACAGACAGCAAGTAGTAGTTTAGCAAATTATAAAAATATAGACGAATTAACCTATCAAGAAAAATTAGAATATAATAGCTATTTAGAAGAACAAGCAGAAAGTAGATATATATTAGAAACAGGAAGAGATATTCATAATACGAATACTTTAAAAGGAATTTTAGAAAACTTTTATGCACAATTTGGAATCTTTTTAATCGTGGTTGTTGTCATGATAGCAGGAACAATTGTGAGTGAAGAATTTAATAAAGGTACGATTAAACTATTATTAGTAAAACCATATACGAGAAATAAAATATTAATGGCAAAAGCAATCACAACATTGATTATGATTATCTTTATTATTCTAGTTACACTTGTTATGCAAATTTTAATAGGAGGTATTATCTTTGGATTTGATAGCTTATCAGAACCAGTAGTGGCATATAACTTTAATACCAATACAATGGAAGAAATGAATATATTTGCAAATTTAGGAGTACAAACATTAACACAATTACCAATGATTATTTTATTAGCCACATTAGCATTTGCAATTAGTACTTTATTTACCAATAGTACACTTGCCATAACCATTTCTTTATTAGGATATATGGCAGCATCTATTATTAATCAATTGGCTATTGGTTATGATTTACAATTTATGAAATATTTTGTGACCATGAATTGGGATTTGAGTATATACGCAAATGGCGCCTTACCATATATGGAAGGAATGAGTATGACAATGTCAATCATTATCTGTGTTGTATATTTCCTAATTATGATGATACCTACATTTATAGTGTTTAAGAGAAGAAATATTAAAAATATATAGTCATCTAAGCCCAGGCTTTATGTTAAAAATATTTGATATGAAATGAGTTCTTGGATATTTATTTTTCATTAATTCCTCGGCTCAATACATGTTCTAGCCTTTCTAAATATAAAAGAAATGAGCCTCTCGCTATTCGCGCTTCCTCATTTCTTTTATATTAAGAAAGGCTACAAACATTTCAATCACATTCGTCATTAATGAAAAATAAATATCCAAGAACTCATTATTAAAAAAATTATAATGCTGAATAGTTATATTTTTAAAAGAAAGCCTGGGGTTGTATTGTAAAATTCTAAAAAATGATATATAGTTATAATGAGAAAAAATTAAAGGAGAGAGTTTATGAATTATCCAGAAAACTTAAAAAAAGGAGATACCATAGGAATATGTGCACCATCAGGAGGGATTTCTGAAGAAGACGGAATTAAAAAATTAGAACTAGCAGAAAAACAATTACAAGAAATGGGATATAAAATCATAGAAACTGAAAGTGTAAGAAAAGAAGAAAGAGGAAGAAGTGCGTCAGGAAAACAAAGAGCAAAAGAATTTATGGAATTACTAGAAAATGATGATGTAAAACTAATCATATTTGCAGAAGGTGGAGATTTTCTAGTAGAAATGATACCATATTTGGACTTTGAAAAAATAAAAACATTAAAACCAAAATGGATGCAAGGATATTCTGATATTACAGGTATCAATTATTTGTGGAATACAATGTTAGAAAGACCATCTATTTATTGTGAAATGATAAAAAAATATGCAATGAGACCATTATTTAGAGATTTAACAGATGCTTTAAAAATTGCAAGTGGAGAAGAAATCGAACAAACATCATTTGAAAAACATGAAGAAATTATTGATTTTAGAATAGAACAACCAGAGCAGCCTCTTGAAAATCAAGAAAGTATAGAAGGATTTAGTAAAGAAGATGAAGAAATCAGAAAACAAGAGTTGGAGAAGGGATACGACCTAACACAAGAAACCAAATGGATTAATTTAAAAGGCGAGGAAAAGATTGAATTTAAAGGAAGAGCCATTGGTGGTTGTTTAGATTGTGTAAAAGCTTTTATTGGAACAAAATATGATAACGTAAAAAACTATATAGAAACATATAAAGAAGATGGAATTGTATGGTTTTTAGAAGTTTTTGAAATGAGTTCACCTACTGTACTTTTAACATTATGGCAAATGAAAGAAGCAGGATATTTCAAAAATTGTAATGGTATTATATTTGGTAGACCATTGTTTATTAGAAATGATTATGATACAGACTTTAATCAAACAGTAAAAGATGTTTTAGGAGATTTAAATATTCCTATTATTTGTGATGCAGATGTGGGACATGTTTCACCACAATTTGCTATGGTAAATGGCGCAATATTAGAAGTGACTTCTCAAGATGGAAAAGGTAAAGTGAAAACATTTTTAAAATAGTACGGATAGTTTTGATTGTTCTAAATATCTCAAATGATACATATAAATCATTTTTCAAATTTATGATTTAAAAAATTTATTATTTGAAATGTAACAAATAGTTAATAAAAAATAATATATTAATAATGATAAAAACGATTTAATATTATAAAACTGAAAGGAAAGTGAATTTGATGAAAGTATTATTAGTTAATGGAGGACCACATAAAGAAGGTTGTACATATACAGCTTTAAAAGAAATAGAAAAACAATTAAATAAACAAGATATAGAAACAGAAATATTTTGGCTAGGTGTAAAACCAGTAGCAGGTTGTATTGGTTGTGGTAGTTGCAAAAATACAGGAAAATGTTTTGTTGATGATAAGGTAAATGAATTTATTGAAAAAGCAAAAGAAGCAGATGGATTTGTATTTGGAACACCAGTACATTTTGCTTCAGCAACAGGAGCGATTACTTCATTTATGGATAGAGTATTTTATGCTGGAAAACCAGCATTTCAAAACAAATTAGGAGCATGTGTGGTAAGTTGTAGAAGAGGAGGCGCAACTTCAACATTTGACCAATTAAATAAATATTTTACGATTAATAATATGCCAATTGTATCATCTCAATATTGGAATATGGTACATGGAAATACACCAGAAGAGGTTATCCAAGATGAAGAAGGAATGCAAACGATGAGAACATTAGGAAATAATATGGCATGGTTATTAAAATGTATAGAACAAGGAAAAAAAGCAGGAATTGAAGTACCTGAAAAAGAACAACCAATTCGTACAAATTATATAAGGTGATTTTGGGACGGAGAAAAAGTCATTAATGAAAAAAAGTAACAATAATAAATAGTTAAAATTTTGAAAAGCAAAATATGAGAATAGAATAAAAATGATAAGAGGAAGAAAAAAATGAACCCAAATGAAGCAATTGGAATATTTGATTCTGGAATCGGAGGTGCTACAGTTTTAAAAGAAATATTAAAAATATTACCAAATGAAAACTATATTTATTATAGTGATTCCAGAAACAATCCTTATGGAGATAAAAGTGATAAACAAATTAATGAATTGTGTGAGCATATCGTAAAATTATTTATTAAGCAAAAGTGCAAAGCAATAGTCATTGCTTGTAATACAGCAAGTGCAAAATCTGCTCAGTATCTAAGGGAGAAGTATACTAATATACCATTTATTGCAATAGAACCAGCTTATAAAATGGTATATGATTATGCATATAGTGAGCCAACATTGGTGATGGCAACAAAAGGAACCATTGAAAGTGAAAAATTTAATCTTTTATATCATACATATGATAATCATAAAACCATTTTACTTCCATGTATAGGATTAGCAGATGTTATAGAAGAAGGTAATGAGAAAAAAATAAAAGCATATTTAAAAGAACATTTAGAACCATATAAAGGAAAAGTAAAAAATGTTGTATTAGGATGTACACATTATCCGTTGATACAAGATGAAATACAAGATGTGTTAGGACAAGTTACATTTTTTAATGGAGCACCCTATTTAGCAAAGCACTTAAATGAGGTTTTAGAAGAAAAAGATTTGATTAATCATCATGCTAAAGAAAGAACAATACAATTCATAGATTCATCCAATGATGAACAAAAGAAAAAAAGATTTTTTGAGATAATAAAGGAGTAATATATGAAACAGTCATATGAATTACCATTAACGGAAGAAGAAATAGAAGCTATAGGAGAATATGCAGGGTTAACGCATGCAAAAATAAATTTTCTAGCAGATTTAGATTATAATAAACAACAACAATTAAAAAAAGACAATTGGACTGTAGAGATGACGACAGAAGAGCTAGAAAAAAACATACAAAGATTTGTCAATATATATTCAGCAATATATAAAGCAGGAAAAAGAACATCAAGAAAAGGATTATATAAAGCTACAAATAAAGAACAAATAGAAGAAATTAAACAAAAAGGAGAAATTGCATCATTTACATCAACATCATTTGAAGAAGACGATGTAAAAACAAAATATTTTGGAGGATATCAAGATGATGCAGTTATATTACGAATTAATGTGGAAGAAAATGTACCAACATTATATATTGACCCATATAAAAATGGAGCAGGAGAAGATGAAAAAGAAGTACTAATTTCTCCATTTACAAAAGTAAAGCATATAAGCGAGAGAGGTAATTGGAAAGAATATGCATATTGTGATGTTACTTTAGCAAAAGAGGAATTAGAAGAAGTACCAGAGAGTGAATTAAGAACTTTACAAGCACAACTAATTGAAGGGTATGACTATTATAAAGAACAAGTGAAAATCAGCATGGAGTTAGAAAATAAAATTAATTATTTAGATGAACAAATGAAAAAGGATGAAGGAGAAGAAATACAAAAACTAAAAAAAGCAGATTTAAATAATGCATCAAAACAATATAGTTATGCCATAAAATCAGTACTGGAATATCAAAAACAATTTAAAAGAATGATAAAAGGATTGTGCAAAGAAAAAGAGTTAGAAATTGACAGACAACGAGAAGAGGAACGCATACGAGAGATAGAAGAAAGAAAAATAAGAGATGAAGAACACTTAAAGCAACTAGAAACAGAAATTGTAAATTTAAAACAACAAATTCAAAATGGAAAAACGAATATAATAGAAATGTTAGAACAATATATAGGTGAAGTTGAGGACACATCTCAAAAATATCGAGCAATTGCAGAGGATTTGAAAATAGGATATTCACAGAATATACATTTTAAAGTATTAGAAATGATTCAGAATATAAAAACAAAATTTGAAACAACAGAAGAAACAAATGAAAATAAACAAGAAATCCAAGAAGAAAATGAAGATTACAGAACCAAAAGGGATAGATTGCAAGATGTATACGGAGATTTATTGAAACAAAAAAAGAGCATAACGGAAATTCAACAAATTATGCAAGAAATTCCACAATATATTCGAGAACATGAAAAACAATCTTTTTAAGAAATAAAAGCGAATTTAAATACAAAAGTACAAGGAATGATTACAAAAGAAAAGGTTTCACATCTGCAAGCAGAAAAACAGCAAATTTCTCAAGAAAAAGAATCTATATTACAAAGACTATTTTATGGAACAACATTAAAAGAACAAAAAATAGCCAACATAGATGCAAAAATAGAATTAGAAAGAAAACAGGCGCTTACAAGAAATCCTGAAAATAGTGTGGGCGCTATGATGGCTAACTTATATGACTGCTGTGCACAGGATTTAAATGGAGAATTTTCACCAGAAATGATTGAAGTGATATATGCAATTAGAAGAAATTTTAATAATTTACCGAATGAAAATATGCTATCAGAACAAGCGCATCAAAAGACGATTAGCAATTATCCAGCAATTCTAGGAGAAAAAAGACCATCTAAAAGAAAACAAATAAACTATTATCGTGAAGATACGGATAGAATGAAACTTGAAATTTATAATAATATATATCATAAAAAGCCAATTCGCCAAGAAATACAAAGGAATGCATTAAGTAAATTTGAAGGGACAATCGGTAGAATAGAAATGAAATTAAAAGAAGGCGAAGTTGCGGAGAGACAGAGTAATCAAGTGGGCAGAGATATAGCATGAAGATAATCTGAAAAATTTTTCCTATAACATCAACTGAGAAAGGAAGGAATTAAAATATGAAAATATTAAGGAATGAATTAAAAAATGAGTTACATATTCGAACACAAAAAGACTTTCCACAAGAAGGGATAGAATTTATTGATATTATGCCATTAATTATTCAAAAAGAAACATTTAAGGAAATTGTCGAAAAATTTGTAGAAGAAATAAAAGATAAGCATGTGGAATATATTGTAGGTGCAGAAGCAAGGGGATTTATGATAGGAGCAGCAGTCGCAAGTAAATTAAATATTGGATTTGTACCTGTTAGAAAAGTAGGAAAATTACCACCAACAACCGTGGAAAAACAATTCTCATATGAAAAAGAATATGGAAAAGATAAAATGGAATTACCGAAATTAGTTGATGAAGAATATACAGGAAAAAGAATATATATCATTGATGATATTTATGCAACAGGAAATACCATGAAAGCAATGAAGCAAGCAATAGAAGAAGTTGGAGGAATTGTAGTAGGTCAAGGTGTAATTATGAATATAAAAGAATTAAATGATGCAAATGATGTATTTTCTCTAATCGATATTAATGAGGATTGAGGGATTTTGGGGACGGACTCATTTTTCCCTTGTTTGAATTTGATTAAAATAAAAAATATAGAATATAAAGTCATTACACGATTTTGTATAAGCTAAATTTTCAC
>CAMLYR010000033.1 GCA_946491915.1 uncultured Clostridium sp. | reverse complement strand
CAAAACTAGGAAGAACTTTCAGAGGGGGAAATACGGGGTTTGCTGAATGCTTACGAATGTTTCACGTACGTGGAACGGGAACATGCATCATACAAAATATATTAGTCAAGCCTTGTCTGCATAATAAGGTTACTGGTGTTTGTTCTAATGCACGCAGTATAGTTCAGAAATAAGCATTCGGTAAACTCTCTTAGTAATAAGTATCCAATTATCAATTGAATATCTAAACTCTACATAAAAAGAAAAGTGACGGCAAAATTTTGATTTATTCTGTCGTCACTTTGCCGTCACTGGTTGCCGTCACTTTTAGTTCATTGATTGATAACTGGTTAACAGTTGAAGTGACGGATGATGACAAAAATGTGGTTTTAAAACTCTAAGAGTTGAATTAACAAGCTAATTACAAATGAAGTAAACTTTAAAATACACACTGCAAATCTTTCAACTTTGGATGCTTACTGTCTTTTTCAGAAAGTATCACTTCTTCAACAGGAATACGCCAATCAATATTTAAATCCGGATCATTCCAGGCTATTGCTCCTTCACTCTGAGGTGAATAGAAGTTGTCACATTTATACTGAAAAATAACCTCTTCACTTAAAACACTAAATCCATGAGCAAATCCACGAGGAATAAAAAACTGACGATGATTATCACCAGTTAACTCCACTGATACATATTGCCCAAATGTAGGAGAACCTTTTCTTATATCAACAGCAACATCTAACACTGCCCCTTTTATAACTCGCACTAATTTACTTTGAGCAAAAGGAGGTTTCTGGAAATGTAGTCCTCTCAATACTCCATAACCGGACTTGCTTTCATTATCTTGAACAAAGGTCGTTTTACAAACCTTTTCCTCAAATTCTCTTTGAGAAAATGATTCAAAGAAATAGCCCCGATCGTCTTTAAAAATACGGGGTTCGATAATAATCACTCCTTCTATATTAGTTTCTACAACTTCCATCATCTATCCTATCTAAAAAACCATTAATATATAGTAAACATTTTATCCCAATTCACCAATTAAGAAGCAAAATATCATAAATTGCTCACTATGCTAAAATATCCATATGAATTATTAATACTATAAACATCAACTCCATAAACTCAATATAAAGCTTCATATTGTTCTGCTATTATTTTCCATCGATATTTTCTATTTGCTATTTCGTACATACTTCTTGAATTACAATAATAATCACGATTTTGAGATAATAATCGTTCTAACTCTTCCACAGAAGAAAAGTAATCAGCTTTATTTTCTGTTGTCTCTCTATTGTATATTACATCAAATGCAATAATGGGTTTTCCAAAAAACATAGCTTCAACTAAAGAAGGATTAGTTCCTCCCGCACTATGCCCATGTATATAAAACGAGCAATTAGAACGTAGAATATTAAGAATACTAATATCATATATTGGAGAAAGCATTTTTATATTAGTATAATTCTTATATTGATGCAGCAAATGTATACCATATTCATTCTTTTCCCAATTTCCAACAATAAGCAGATTTCTTTTTGAATGAGCAAATGCTTCTAACACAATGTGAACATTATTTTCGGGCTCTATACGACAAACTGTAAATGAATATTCTTCTTTCCTTAAAGAATATTTATCCAATATTTCGTTTTCTTTTTCTTTCGTTATTGAACAAAGAACATGATCTCCACCATAGGCTATTAACTCAGAAGAAACTCCATATTCCTTATTTACATAATCTTGAATACCTTTATTATCAGATATTATAACATTTCCATATTTTATAGCCATTTGCTCTGAGAACTTAAGAAAACGTCTTGTCAATTTTCCCCATTTCTCTCTGCGATGTTCTAAACCATCAATATTAATAATCAATCTTTTCTTAGAAAATAATCTATAAATCGGTAGAAAACAACATCCTGACACACCTAGTATCAAAATAGAATCACTATGCTTAGTAGCTTTTATTAAAGAATAGATATCATATAAAATACTTTGATATCCATTAGCGTCTAAAGAAATATACTGTAATACTGCACCCTTATAAACATCTGATCGTTCCGTATAAGCTTTGGAACTACAGTAAACTGTATAGGTCAACTTCTTAGAAGATACATTAGTGATTATATTTTCTACTAGCGTTTCAAATCCGCCATAATTTGCAGGTACTCCAACTGTACCTATAATTGATATTTTCATTGATTAATAAGTATACTATAATAAGTTCCTTTTCGTTTTATATTATCCTCATTTAGTTTATATGACAATTTGTGAAAACAAGTCATATCGACCAAAGCTTGATATTTTTCTTCATCATATTGTTGAAATAATCCTAATGATAATATATGAGGAATAGAATTACTAAATTTAACTACTTTATTATACTCTTCAGGATATTCCTCACATGCCATATACATGAAGTGATGAAACAAAAAATAATCTACTAGAAAATCATGTTCATGCCAATATGTATATAATAGCTCACGAGTAGCTATCAATATTTTATTATTAGAGATAGAAGTTATAAACCAACTAGATAAGGGAATACAATCCCCATCTTTCCCAGGTTTTAACTTTTGGAAAAAGAACAAGTCAGAGTCAAACAAATATTTGGGATATTTACCACTTGTACATAAAACTGTTGCATCAATCCATGTTCCACCATATTTAATCAATAATTCTAAACGTAACAAATCTGAGAAATGTGTATTCGTTATAACTCCAGCCTCCCATTTTTTTAAGATATAATCAGGAAATTGTACGTAATTGAAAAGATTATCCTGTGTTATAAGAACAATCTCCCTATCTCTCAAATATTTACATAAAGATTCATAACATCTCCGTACTAACAAAGGAGCATTTTCTACACCTTGAAACCAACAAACCCAAACTTTATTACTTTTTTGACATTTTCCTTTTTCTGGAATCGTTAGCTTTTTTGTTATAACGTACTTATACTTCCTCTTTAATTTCTCATGTATTCGATTATTAACAGCAAGGCGGAAAATCTCTAATGCAGTTTTACTTTTGCCTAATAATATGAATTCTAAAAAAGCATAACCTAAAACATGAGCTTTCCAATATTGAATAAGTAATTTGAAACCACCTGCTTGTTTATAATATTGCCATATTCCCATAACTTTTTATTTCTTATATGCATAATACAAATGGTGTGGTTCTCTCTCCTTCTCAGGAGGAAGTTGCATATAATCACCATAAAATCCTGTCAATATCTGATGATATTGTTTAGGAATCCAAAACTGATTCTCTTCAAAATCATGCAAAATCATATTATCAATATCAGCTCTTCTAAACACTTCACGTTCCCACACAACACAACCAACAAACTCACTTTTATCATATTCATAAGAATAAGCCATACTTAATAATCTCTTCTCAAAAAATGCTTTCCCCATTATTTTAGCAAAAGTAAAAGCAAAAGGTTTTATTATTTTTCTCTTCCAAGATTTAGTTCCACTGAAACTCAAATATTTTCTTGTGGAAAGATAAGCCAAAGAAGAGATACCTTTAGCCTTAGCCATTTTTTTTTCAGCCTTCTCCAAATCATTACCTAAACCATCAAGAGGATAAATATCAATAAATATACCCATACCACATTGTTTTTCATTTTGAGTATTCAACCAATAATCAGAATTACTTATGCGAGTAATGATATAAGGATATCGAAAAGTGGTTTGAGAGTTTAAGACACATAACGGAAATAATTCATCTCTATGGCTTTCAAAATATTTTAACAACTTTTCGTAATCTGGCCGTGGCATCATAATATCAACATCATCATCCCATGGAATATACCCCTTATGTCTAATTGCACCTAAAAGTGTACCATAAGTTAAAACATAGCGCAAATTCAATTTATTACAAATCTCATCTACTTTTTTAAGGATACCCAAAGAAACTTTTTGAATTTCCGATATTGTTAATGGATTCATTTTAACACTATTTATTTAGATTTTCATTAATACAATGTACAGAGAATTCTCTTAGTGTATTCAACTTATCCCATACAAGATCATAGTCTATATCATCTAAAAGAAACTTAGAGAAATTATCATAACCACTTTCTAAAAAACTTATTTTTTTTAATCCTATTTGTTCCAAATAATCTATAACCTTTATGGAAGGATGTATAACAACAAATTTTTTTTTCAGTAAAGTTGAAAATACAGTTCCATGATAAGTACTCGTCACAACATATTGAGCATGTTTCATTACTGAAAGAAACTGACGTGGAGTTACTATTATTTGATCGTCACACCATTTATAATCAAAGCCTACAACAATTAATTTCAAATCATTTTCTTTTGCAAATTTCTTTATAAACTCCTTAAAAGGCGTATCATCAAGATAACTATAATAAATCATATATTTTTCAATTTGCATAGGATATCCCTGCATAAATTCTTCCCATCTATCATATAAAAGAATTGTCGGATCTGAAACTTTTCTAGTCTCTTTTTTAATGATCCTCTTTACAAATTCCTCTGTAAAGGCATCTCTCATATAAAAAGCTGAAATATTGTTTTTTATGCCATTAACAAATTCAGGATATTTTTTATAGCTTGTACCTGTAGCATACCCTAAACTAGGAGCATATGCTATTATTTGTTTTGCTGCACAATCAATACCATAAAACTGTTTTATATGTTCAATAGACTCATTATCAATATTCCAAACCTCATCACTACCAACAATCATAAGATCTATTTGCTCTATTTTATTACCACGTTTTATATTAAGAAGTTTCCAATCCTTCCTATATACAAAATAACGATGCAGTTTCAAAACAGTTCTCTTTATGTTTTTCGCCAGGTATTTTCTAGCAATTCGACTTTTCAATGATACTGAAAAATCTAAGATATAAACTTCGTGCCCTTCATTAATTAAAAATTCCTGTAGAGCAAATGCTTGTAAGAAACTACCATAATTATAGGCATCATAAATTGTAACTATTCCTATTTTCATTTAATTTTCAAATTATTTTAATCCATTTTACATAACGATGCATTTTCTTGTAAAAATCTTCAATTGAAATCTTTTTCTGCTTAAATAGCACCCATTGCTTCTCTGCATAATTTTGAATAGCATATTCTTGCCTTCCTCTAATAGAAAACTTCGTTATTTCTTTCAAAGAGAATTGCATATTAGAAATAGAATAGGGAATCCTAAATCCTTTACTAGCATAAAATTTATATTTAAAAATATTTTGTTTCTTCTTTCTAAGTACTAACCCTACATTACTTTGTGCTTGAATTGCAGAATCGATAGTAACCACTTTTACATTTTCAATTTGAGTAAAATAATTATTAGTAAATTCGGCTATATTCTCATTTCTAACAATGCAAATAGAAGTTCCTAATTCATCATACCGATGCTCTTGTAACCAAGCATCCATGAAAACAATATCTGCATATTCTGCAAATATGTCGTTACATAAATTACAAGCTTTGTAATGAAAAAGTTTATTAAGATAAGCAAAACCAAATTCTTCTTGTCGAAAATGACTTCTTATAACTTCATTATTAGTAAATTGCAACTTAATAGAATAATTACTATTAGTCACATTTTTCTCTTTTTCCCTAAATGTTATTCTTTTTACCTCGTCAAGACTATGACCATAGAAATTACTAATATATTCAACCAGCCCCTTTCCTGGCATTCCTCCGCAAACCAAACCTGCTAGAACTAAAATTCGTTCTTCCAATTTTTTATATCTCTTTTGTAAAATTCTAATAGCTTTAGCTTGACAAGGAAGAACAACAATAGCATAACGAGCATCATTTTTTAAAATATATTCTATCATTTCAGACATTTCAACAGGATAATAAGCCGATTTTGAATTCTGAATCAATCTACTAGGCTCAGATACAAAACTATATTTATAAAATTGAGTTGAATCTGAATTTTCCTTTAAACAAACAACAGTATCTACAATATCTCCCTTTAAAAGTCCATATAAAAATGAAGTTAAAAGCCCTCCCGAAGCACTCGTTTTCCTATATCTATCATCGTACCCTTTATAACAATTTAAATAGTTACCTGTTATCGTATTATATTGAGCCTGTTTGGGTATTAGAATATTTTCATAAATAGGACAGACTTTCTCACAAATACCACACTCAAGACACTGCTCTTTAGCAATTACCATTTCATATCTTCCCAATACATCTTCTTGCAATTTTACACATTTCTGCGGACAAGCAAATTTACAAGCTCCACAACCTATGCAAAAATCTTTTTTTCTCATCTATGATTTATTTTATAAAAAAAGACTTGAATTTTCTTTTAATCCGGAAGGCATATTCATTAATAAATTCTTCTATCAATTCATTAACTTTCCCTCTATATGGATTAATTTCCCTAATATCGCAAACTTCAACAGTTCCTGCAAAAGGAATAAAACTATCAGGAGCCACATAATAGCAATCATGATTATTTATAGTCCCAGTATAAGCTCGTTTTTGGAGATGAATGTAACAAAATTCCTCATAGTGTAAAGTTCCACAAGATTCAAACACTCTATAACATTCTCCATTCTTCATAAAGAAAGCTTGTGACATATAATTTTTGAAACTCGGTCCTACAAGTTTCATTCTTTTTACAAAGTAATTAATGTCCGCACAATCTCTTTTTTCATATAGAGGAAGCTTATTATACTCAAAAATCTTATCAATCCCATAGACTTCATCAAAAACACAACTCTTGGATGTTGAGATCACATATTTATAATTTCCGACTAGACTACCTTCTAATTTAAAATAGAGATTACATTTATCCGAATTTCTATATAAAGAAAAATGTCCTAATGGATATATTTTATCATATTTGTCTAGAAGTTCATCTGTAACAAATTTGCGAATATTTCCAAAAATAACATCCATATCACAATGCCCCCAAAAATCATATCCAATTAGTTCTTTCTGAAAAATATATCCAAACATAGGCCGAAAATCACAGGATTTATATGGTTTATCCAATACTATTTTCTCTTTCATCCCTATTTGTATTCTTTCACGCAATTCTTGCAATGTCATATTCTTTAAAATAACATTAGGAGGACAATTTTGTATTGTTTGATCTGTTATTAGTAAAAAATCAATTGTATAATTGCGTTGACATGAATCAAGCCACAAATTACTGTAAATAGGAAATTTTCCCATATATACACAGATAACACAAATTCGATACATATTATTTATATTTTTGAGAAAGAGCAATACCTAAAGAAAAAACTAGGATGGAAGCACACCCAATATAGTGGACAAATATAGGCCCTCCTATAGAAGAATAAATTAACAAAAAGAAAAGTATAAAACCAGCTATTTTGAGTTGTTTTAAAGAAAATTCAATATTTACTATTTTAAAAAATAAGACCAAAATAAAAGCGTACAAAATAAAACTAATCCAACCAAATTGAGCAATAATCATAGGCCAAAAATTATCGTTAAGAAACTGAGGCTGTTCCGCACTCATTCCATAATAAGAGGAAAAACCATATTCAGTATATAATGGAGAATAATTTACTTTAGCCATGTTTGATCCGTAAGTAGAAAAGCCCGCTCCAAATGGGAAAAAATTATTAGCAGTTATTAATCCATACAACAAAAACAGCCCCCTAGCAGTAATATTATCTACGAAATAGAATTTTATTTGCCAATATGCACCTCCAAAACCAATCATCGCTAAAATAGCTAGAGATTTTAATGATATTCCTTTATAATATTTCAAAAGCCATATAAGAACAGTATAAGTTAAAACCATACCAATAGCTTTACCTCTTAATGTTAAAATCAAACAAAATAGTGTCAGTAATTTCAAGAAAATATATTTTTTCCCAGTCATTCCTGATTGTAAATGTACAATTGACAATGCTATGATAAGGATAGATGCATAATCACCACTATTTGAATTAATAAAACGAAAATTTCGAATCCCAAATCTATATTCTTCTGACATTCCTATATCTCCAAAAAGATTTAGAATTCCAAATATCCCCCCTAGCAATATATACATACAAACCAAAAAAAAGATAATCTCCAGAACTTTATTCAAACTACACCTATACAATAACGACAAACCTAAAAAACAAATTACAAACATTTTCATTAACGCAAAACAATCATATAAATTAACCATTAAGTCTGATTGAATTTTATACCTTATAGTGGATAAACAACCGATAATTAGTATAACTAATAGTAATTTAAATATTCGTTTCACATAGGTATTATGCATAAAAACATATTTACGAACATAAGGAGAAGAAAGAGTCATCAATCCTATCACAGCAAATAATTCATCAGTATAACTAAAAACATAACATATCCTGTCAGATAGAATAGACTGAAAAAACAGTAAAATAAACATAATCACGAACGCTAGTTCATGTACATTATATCTAAAATAAGCTCTTATATCCATAAGAATAGTCCCGACATTTCATTTTTTGTAAATATTACGCAATGGCAATAATAATTGTCGTTCATAAGCATTTAATCCCCAATACCAAAATAAAAAAATATATAAAACAGAAAATATCATTATTGAAATCCCTAAATATAATGGTTTATCAAGAGTTATTTGAGATAAAATAATATATGAGCATATCCCTAATAATAATGGAATAAGAGACATTTTGGCTATTTCACGCCAAAAACGAGGAATATCAATGCCTATTTTTCTCTTATAATAGATATTCATAATAATTATTTGTCCAATTATCAATGCAACAGATACTCCAAGCGCACACCCTATTCCTGCATAATATTTTGCTAGAGGTATGGAAATAGACAAACTAAACATAGAAATCAAAACATATAATAAAGATCTAAATTTCATTTGATTTCGCGCTTGTAGTATAGTAATACCTAAATTCTGAGTTAAAGGAATTGTTAGTGGAATTAAAAAACATAAAGTAATCCAATAAGATTCTCCATAATTATCACCTGCCCATAATTTAATAAATGAATGTCCAAACAGAATGAATCCTGTCAAAATAAAACTCATTATAATATATTGAATTCGCCCTACTCGAATAAATAAGTCTGATATTATTTTATTATCTGAATTATTGGCAATCAAAGCTGTTACCTTAGGTAAAAAGACACTGGTTATAGCACTGGAAAATCCCATATATATACCTTGAAATTGGATAGCAACTGCATAAATTGCTACAACAGCAGCACCATAATAAATCCCTAAAATAAATTGTCCAGTACTCCAATATATTCTATCTACAATAGCACTCAAGAAAATCCAAAAAGAATATATCGAAATTTCCTTGAAAAAATCCCATCTAAAACGCCGAAAATAAATTTTTATTTTTATCTTATGACAGCAATACCAATAGTTTATCAGCAAAGTTACAATATTAAAAAGTGTCGTAACAACTACCATACCAATGGCTTTATATCCCATATTCAACATAACAACCATCACCAAAGGGTTTAATATAATACGAGCAATATTAATTAATTTCTGAAAAATAAAATCCTCATAAGCAGTGATAATGGAACCAAAAAGGCTAAAGGGAAAAGTTATTGCCAAATTTAATGTCATTAATAGCATCATAATTTGTATTTTTCGTATTTCATCATAATCCATTGATGAACTAAACAAAGTATCGACATTAAAATATAAGCCTAAACCTATTAATAAAGCAAAAACACCAATACCTATATAAAGAATCAGAAACATACCAAACATTTCATATTGTTCTTCTTGCCTGTTTTCTACCCGATATTTAGCAGTATAGCGAACAATAGCATTTCCAAACCCTAGATCTAGTACGGTAAGATATGCTATAACGGAAGCAACTAATGAATAAAGCCCATACTCACTTTGCCCTAGCATTCGAAGCAAATAAGGTGTATAAAGTAGAGCAATAATATTAGTTAAAAAGATTGAGATATAAGAAAGGACAGCACCTATTTTTAACTGGTTCATGAAGTTACTTCCTATTAATTTATTAAAAGATATAAAGAAGAATACTATAAATGTATCAAAGCACTAAGGAGCTTGTTATTTTCTTGTTCATTTCTTACTGCAATACGTATATAATTCTTATGCTCAAATCCAAATTTCATAGAACAATCTTTGATCAATATATTTGCAGACTCCAATAACGCACCAACCAATTCAGATGAAGAATATTTTTCCATAATCTCACATAAAAAATAATTTGCTTGGGAAGGAATTACACGCAAAAATGGAATCTTCTGAAGTTCCATATAAAAACGTTCCCGTTCTGCTATAAATTTCTGGCATGCCTCCAAATAATCTTTCTCATATTTACCAAAGATCTGCATATAATATTCCGCAAAAGAATTGATATTCCAAATAGCAACATCTTTACGAATTATCTGAACTAACGAGGCGTCACTTGTCGCAAGAACTCCCAAACGTAAACCTGGTACCCCATAAGACTTAGAAATACTTTTTATCACAACTAAATTTGAGAAGCTATCTAATATACTATTTAACAATAGTGTATTAGAAACTGACCCCATCGAAAAATCTACAAATGATTCGTCTACAATCAAACGAATATTTCTAATTTTGGCCCAAGTTGCTAGACTTAATACATCCTCGCAAGAAATAAAATTACCCGAAGGATTATCTGGATTTATTAATAATAACGAACTAATATCTTTATCTTCAAAATATTCTTCCAACTCTTTTACCGTATATCTAAAATCCCTATTATTGGGAATGTATAGAACCAATGTGTTTTTATCCTTACGATTAGGGTATTCTTCGAAAGTAGGATAAACAACTCCTAATTTTCCTGTAAGTTGCTCCATAAGAGTTTTTATCAGTTCAGCAGCACCGTTACCTATACAAACATAATCCTGATAAATATTAAAGTATTTACTCATTAACAAAGTATTTACTTTCATACCTGAAGGATACTCACTCAATAATGTATCAAAACTAGCACGAAGTTCATTTCGCATTCTCTCAGTCGGGAAATAAGGGTTTACTAAATAACAAAAATCCAATAAATGCGGAAAACGCCAATACCCCCCATAACGTTGTTGATAACGAAGCTGTTTTGTTTTACCATCTGTAGCAAATAGAGTTTCTGCAATATCTAAATCTTGTACATCATCTATTTCATACCATTTCATATTATCTATTGGCAATCCTTTCAATCCTGTTTTATCTAGCATGGAAAGAACCCGAAGAACTGATTCATAATATTCATTCGTCCCCATCGCCTTACTGTAAGCCTCTAAAAAAGGAATATATTTAGTCACCGAAAAATCACGACTAAATTTATATATATTAGCTGTTTTATAATAGCGTTCCACATCATTGTAGCTGAATGCCGACTTTGGGACAAAAGTAACAATATTATTCTCACCATCAAGAACAACCATTGTACCATCCATCCAACTTTCATATTTAGCTACTACAGCTAAATTTGGAAAAGGATTTGACAATACTTTTTCAAAAACGCCATCTTCAAAAATCAAATCTGATTCTACCAATAATGTATCATCATATGCTAATTCCTCTTTCGCAAGAAACAGGGAATAGATATTATTCGTTTTATTATAAATAGGATTTTCAACATATTCCAAAGGAATATGTTGATAAGAGTTACCTAAATATTCTTTCAGTTTTTTACCCTCATAGCCAATTACAATCACAATACGATGTAAGGGATTAGAAACTGAAACTAGTTGTCGAAGTAAACGATCAATTAAACGAACACCATTTACCGTAACCATACATTTTGTATTATCTTGGGTTAGTTCACCCAGTCTCCGCCCCATACCGGCTGCTAAAATTATAACTTGCATACTTATTTAAATTGAGGAATCATCTTATTTTTACACACTATTCTATCTCTTTATTATCCATCTTATACTATATCAAAGTATTACAAACAGTATGTTATAGGCCAAATATTTTCAAAATTGCAATACTAATCGAGTTATAAAGATGAAAAAATATGATAAAACATTATTGGACTAAAAATATCGGAGAGTTAATAAAATCTACCAGCCCATTTTTACACATTTTCTCGTATAGTTTACAAAGTAATTGATAGTCTAAAAAAAGCAATCGAACTTAATGCCCAAAGTTAGCTACTATATTTTTTCCGATCTCTTACCTTATCCCACCATAAATTTAATCCAATCCACACAATAATATCCATTACTAACATTATCGTATTATCAACATAAGGCATTAGCAATATATTCGCTCCACTAAAACCACATGAAATCATCAAGATAACTACCATAGCTCTACGTGGGGTGAATCCCATTGCAAGAAACTTATGATGAATATGATTTTTATCAGGTTCAAAAGGACTCGTCCTATTACGAACACGGACAATCACAACGCGAATAACATCAAAGGCAGGAACTATTAAAGTACTAAAAGCAATAACAAAGGCACCTTCAGCATAAGAAGTTACAGTTTCATTATTCTGACTATATTTTATGGCTAAAAAACTTAATATATATCCTAATGTTAAACTACCTGTATCACCCATAAATATCTTTCGATCACGTTCAGCACTACCAAAAACATTATAATAAAAAAAAGGAACAAGTACACCAACAGTACTAAAAGCAATCATGCTATATGACCACAAACCTTTATTAATAAAGAGAAGTCCAAAAACCAATAAAGATACACTACTTAACCCCGAAGCAAGCCCATCAATACCATCTATCAAATTAATAGCATTAGTAATAAAAACAACAATTAATATAGTTAAAGGTATACCAATCCATGCAGGTAAAAAATAGATGCCACACAATCCATAAAGATTATTTATCCAAAGTCCTGCAATTGAAAAAAAACATGCACAAATAATTTGAATCACAAATTTCTGCCGATAACGAACCCCCATGAGATCGTCAGCAATGCCTGTCAAATATAAAAGAACCATACCACACACCAATAGTAAATATTCTGGCAGCACATATATTGTTTGCACAGTTGAAATACTATACCCCGTCAAAGTACGAAATGCCAATACTATACAACAAGAGAACAATATCGTAGGAAAGAAAGAGACGCCCCCCAAGCGAGGTATAGCACGTTTATGTATTTTTCTCTCATCAGGAATATCGAATAGTTTCTTACGAAGAGAAATCATGAGAATGCGAGGAATAATAAGTCTCGCTATGAAAACAGAGATTACAAAAGCTAAGATTATAAATATATAATTCATATAAATAGTTACCCCATAAAATGAGACTAGTTTAGAAATTATTTTTTGATTTCATTTTTTAAAAGAAGCAATATATCCTTACCAAATAGGATCCAAATACCTGTACAAATCACTGCTATACACACAAACAATAAAACATATACTTTTTTACTCACGCCTGAAGGCTCCAATGGCACAACTGCCGGTTCAACCACTGCAAATATTGGCTTCTCTTCTTGTACTTTTGCTCTAGCAACCTGCAACTGATTAGCGACTTGACTATATACCTGATAAGCTAAGTTCATATCGTTTTGCAATCGTTCTTGTTCAGCACGTACACTTTGGAGAATTAAATCATCATGACTATCCATATAATCAGCATAATTTCCTTGGGCCACATAATATTCTTCTTTCCGTTCCTCAAATAATTTGCTCAAATAAGCACAATCCTCTTTAGCCTTGAATGTACGATAATTAATAATATATTCTTGTAATTTATGAATTATAGAATCTGCAACAATTGCAGTAACTTTGGGATCTTGCAAAGTTACAGAAATACTAGTTATTGCAGTTTTTTTATCTATTCCAGCAGTTATATGATTTTTCAGAAAATTAATTCTATCATTTTCTTCTTTACTCAGTTCAATAGCTCCTTGTGATATCTTATCTGTTATTTGTTCATCTTTAAAGAATGACTGAACTCCATTGATAATCAGACTCGGAAAACCAATTATATAACTCCACCAAGGCGAAGAGCAGTGATCTAAATAGGAACCTAAATCCATTCTATCCCCTTTTGGAGATACAATAACTTGCATGTTTAAAATCTCTAATAAGAAAGGCGTTGAAGAAACTATATCTGCTGAAAGAGATGCATTTAAAGCATCTACTGTTTCTCCCATAGTAACTCCATTTCCCAAAAAAGAAGCAGCAAGCCCAGCTAGACCACCACTTCCTTTCGAGTTCCCTATTTCAGGTGAAAGAGTTACCTGAACTGTATATTGACTAGGCATACTCAATGCTACAACGACACCAACAATCAATCCTATGCCAGCGGCTTTATATAGCACTCTACGATAAGTAATTATTTTACGTAAAATATCTATCAAATCAATTTCGATCTCTTTGTTTAAGCTCTTATCTAATTCAGAAAGAGCCTCCTTTTCTAATCGTTGTTCCATCATAGCAATAAAAAGGTTATCATTTTTTTATTAAATTGGCAATAGAAGCAATCATCATCCCCAAAGAACTGAAGGAAGTAGCATAACCCAGTATGTTCCCAATATTCGCCTTCTTCTTAGCCTTACTAGGCACAATAATCTCACAACCCGGTTCAATCTGTTTCTTACCACTACCCTTCACCTTCGTCACCTGACCATTCATGTAAACGATGAACTTCTTACTCTTCTTCGCATTATCTGAATAACCACCGGCCTGATTCAAATAGTAGTCCACATCTTTTCCCTGTATATAAGAAACCGTATTCGGAACCATGACAGCACCATTGATAGTTACGGTATTATTATTCTTAGGAACAGAGATCACATCACCTTCACGCAAAACAAGATCGGCATTACCTTTAGGGTTACTCAAGGCCTTCTCCAAATCAATCCCAACCGTAAAGGTATCTTCAACGCGGATACCCAAAGAATCAATCATGGCCTCACCCAACTGTCTCTGCATTAAGCGGACGACATCGCTCATACGTTTCTTCTCACTGGCATTAGCCACACGAGTCAGCTTTGCACCACGCAGGTAAGCGTAACTGGTCGGACCACCGGCTTTATTCACCAGATCAGAAAGACGTTCCTCACGGCTGGTCATGGCGTAATTTCCTCCGAAAAGGATTTCACCCTCAATGGCGACGTTCTGCTGTGCCTGATAACCCGGACTGCGACGGACATATACCTGATCATAAGGCTGA
>CAMLYR010000032.1 GCA_946491915.1 uncultured Clostridium sp. | reverse complement strand
TTGGTCTTAAAAATATAAAGGATTTATAATAGATGATGATTAACAATATTAAATTGTCATTATTATAAATCCCTTTTTTATGGGAGGAAGATAATGAGTAAAAATAGTAGTAGTAAAGTTTCAAGAAGGATTAAAGGAGAAGGCACAATAAGAAAAAGAGGAAATGGCTATGAAGGGAGGGTTACTGTAAATGTAAATGGAGAAAGTAAACAAATTTCTGTATATGGTAAAACTCAAAGAATTGTTATACAAAAAATGCAAGAATTAAGAAGGCAGAAAGATGATAATTATTTTATTGATAACAATAATATTACTCTTGAAGAATGGATAAAAGAATGGATGAAAGTTTATAAAAAACCGTATGTTTCTCCAAGGACTTTTCAAGGATATGTAGAAAAATCAAAAACAATAATAGAGCATTTAGGTAATATGCAGTTACAAAAAATTGAGTTATATCATTTACAAAAGTTTATTAGTGAATTACAAAAAGAAGGTAAATCTCCCAAATCATTAAGACACTATAACAGCATATTAAAAATGTGTTTTGATGATGCTATTATGTGTAGACTTATGGTAATGAATCCAACAAGAAAATTAAAGTTACCAAGTATGCGAAAAAAAGAATTAAAGATTATGACAAAAGAAGAACAACAAGTTTTTGAAGGATTTATGAAAGAACACACAATGGGAGTGGCATACATTGTTTTAGTAAATACAGGTTTAAGAGCAGGAGAACTAAGTGGACTCACTTGGAAAGATATTGATTTTGAAAATAAAGCTCTTTATGTAAGACGAGGTGTGCAAAAGGTAACAACTTATGATGATGATTTTAATAAAATAAAAAGAGAAAGAAAAATAACAGATGTAAAAACAGATAATAGTTATAGAGTAGTACCAATGTTGGATAAAGTTGTGAGAATACTAAAAGAATATAAAGAACAAAAGATAAAAGAGTGTGAAGAAGTTGCAGAACTAGGAGAAGGATTCAAAGAAGATGATTTTATATTTAAAACGAAATGCAATAATCCTATAAACTCAGAATATTTGCGAAAACATTGTCAGCAAATTTGTGAAAGTCATAATTTTAGGAAAGTAGGTATTCACGAATTAAGACACACATTTGCAACAAGGGCAATAGAGGCAGGAATAGATTTAAGAGTTCTGCAAGAGATTTTAGGACACGCAAGTTATAGTACAACAGCAGATATATATGTTCATATTTTAGGACAAGTAAAACTAACTCAAATGAATAGATTAGAGGCTTATTTGGACGATTTAAAAATGGCTTAAAAGATAAAGGGTAAATAAAGGGTACAAACAAAAAACGAGGCTGGAAAGTATTGAAAACACTGAGATTTTTTTAAAAAACTTTCAGTCCTCATAACCCGAAGGTCGTAAGTTTGAGGATTACACCGCAATAACGCCCCATTAAGCATTTTTTTCGAATAAGAGATTATTCTTGGTGGAATTTATAAATGCCAACAAAAGAAGAAATGAAAAAAAGAAATAATTGGTAAAAATTAAAAGCAAAGTATGAAAGTAATTTTAAAATTACAGGATTATTTTGCTTTTTTCATATTTAGCGACAAGTTTCGACAAAAAAATCAAAAGAAATATGTTATGAGTAACAAAGGTGATGAAATATGGACTATGCAATAATTGAAAAATTGAAAAAATTAAGAAAAAGTAAAAAAATCACGCAAGAACAGTTAGCTGAAAAATTAGACATAAGTCGTTCAAAGGTTTCTAGTTGGGAAACAAATAGAAGAGATATGAGTATAACAGAAGCAACAAAATTGGCTAATATATATGAAGTAAGTCTAGATAATTTGTTCGAAATAAACAAGATTACAGAAGACGAATATGTGAAAATATCAGATAAATTTTTAAAAGATAAAAATATTACTCTTGATGAGAAAGTTAAAATTATAGAATTGCTTCGAGAGAGTTTAAAGAAGAATAATATTAATGAATTTTATGAAAATTACAAAATGACACATAATACGACAAAATAGTCTTAAAATATTTACTTTGTCGCATTTTTGGTATGTAAAATTAAAAGGAGAATTGATATAATAAATAAAATAGTTGTACAAGAAGGACATAGTTTTGCAAGAACAATCAAATAAAATCGGTTATTTAAATATGATTCAAGAAATAATTGCTAAAATGAGAAATAATTCTTTTTCCTTAAAGCAATGGCAGTGGAGATAATGATTGCTATATATACTTTTGCAAGAAAAAATTCTCATAAGGCCGTAATACTAATAATAATTCCATTGATAGTTTTTTTGATATTAGATTCATATTATTTAATGATGGAAAATAAAAGAAAGAGGTGATAAATAATGTATAGAACGGGAGAAAAACCAGGAAAAGGCGAATACTATTGCACAAAATGTGGTCAAAATGTAACATTAGATGATAATACTGATACTTTACCACCATGTCCAAAGTGTTCTAATACTACTTATAGAAAAGGATAATAAAAATTAAAGGCGAGAATAAACTCGCCTTTATCTATTAATTGAAAGATTGCTAAATAAACTTAATTCCATAACCAAAACTAATCATATAATACTTTTCATTTTAATAGATATAATAATTTAGGAGTTTTTCACTAACGTCATTAAGAATATCAGAAACACAATCAGAATCTCTGTTTAAAATAACAGTAAGAATTTTTCACAAAAGTATCATAACACCTAAATGAAGTACAAATTTTTTAAACAATCTACATAATATTATAGATTATATATAAATAAAAATAAAATGATAATAAATTTATAGAAATAATTAATACATTTATAAAAAATATTATTTTATAAATTAAAGAGGAGATGATTTATATGGGAACATTTTTAGGATGTGGTATTGCAAAAACAATAATAGTGAAAAAAGAAAGATATACAAGAGAAGAAATATTAGAAAAAATAAAAAAAACAATTGATTTAAATATTTATAACAATCCATTAGAAAACGAAAAATATTTACTTTTAGAGATGAAAAGAGAATTTATGGAAAAATATGCCATTAAATTTATAGAGGAGCAATTAGAAATAGCCGTAGAAAATACGAGTGAAAAAGAAGATAAAAGTTTGATTAAAGAATTGAAGGACAAAAAATATGATGAATTGATGGAAATTGCGGAACAAAAACAGTATGAAAAATTTCAATTAATAGAAGGATGTATATACAGTAATGATATATGATATATTGCAAATAAATTAACAATATTTGCAGACATAATAGTATATATGATTGATGGAAAAATTTTAATGGAATGCTACGCTGATATGTTTAGATATTTAAGAAATCTTATTGTAAAAAATAGTAATAGTCCTCTTAAGACATCCGCAGTTATTTCCATAATAGGATAAAGATATAGTGAATAGAAAGCAATAAAAAAACAAATCTGTTCATAATTTGCTAAGAATTGAAAATTGGATAATAGCAACAATTAGTATACAGTTAAAGCAAAACTACAAAACCTGCTTCACATGACGAATACGAGGAATATGATTACTAATAAACACCTCGATCACATCCACACGAACAAAAAGATGACGAAGATTATATCTATATAAATAATACTCACAAGCTTTAAATAAATGTTTTTGCTTATTTTTATCAACAGCATCAATAGGAGAACCATATTTAAAGCTTGTCCTAGTTTTTACCTCAATAAAAACCAACTCATTTTTAGAAGTATCCTTAGCAATAATATCAATCTCACCTTGATAACAAGAAAAATTTCGTTCAATAATAATATAATTGCATTTTTTCAAATATTCGCAAGCTAAATCTTCACCAAATTTACCAGTTACTTGTTTAAAATACATATATAACCACCTGCCACTTTCTTTATATACCCTTCCAACTCTAATAAAAATAAATCATTTGAAATTTGTGAAATAGGTTTAGACGTTTTTTTACAAAGTTCATTAATAGATATAGGTTCTAGTGTTATTAAGTCATAAATATATGCAAATTTAGGATTTTTTAATTCTTTTTTATTTTGCGTATTTAAAGATGATAAGTTATTACTAGAATGAAGAGTAGAAGGAATGGAAGAATTAAATTTAAGAGAGTGAGCTAACGTTCTATCGACAGAAGAATGAATATTAGAAGATTTCATAGGGCCTAAGGATTTCTTAGAACTTTCAAAAATTTCAAAATCAACATCTAAAGAATCCAAATCTAATTTTTGTATAGCATTCAATTTTTTAGACAATTTCTTTAAAGATTTAAATTCCTGAAGAATATCTTCAGTACAATCAACCAGAATAGCACCATTTTTAATCAATCTATTAGTACCTGTCCCATGAGAATTCCAAATTTCATGTGGTAATGCGAACACTTTTCTATTTTGTGAAATAGCTAATTTTGCAGTGACACTTGTACCACTTCTATGAACAGCTTCTATCACTAGAATACCTAGAGATAATCCACTAACAATGCGATTTCTTTCCAAAAAATAATTAGATTGACATTTTGTATCAGGAGGATATTCGCTAATGACTAATCCACCAAAATCTAAAATTTTTTTATATAATTCTATATTTTCTGGAGGAAAAATATGATTGAATCCATTTCCAAGAACGGCAATTGTCTTACCAAGTTGATTATAGGAATATAAATGTGCGACTGTATCAATACCGTTCTGCTAGTCCACTAATAATGGTAATACCGCAATTGAGATAGTTCGTAAGAAAATTTCTGAGCTAAAAGTCTGCCGTTTTTTGTACATTTACGAGAACCAATGATTGCAATAATTGGGTTGTTTAATAAATCCATATTTCCTTCTAAATATAAAGTTTGTGGTGGATTAGGTATTTTCTTTAGCTGTTTGGGATATATTTTTTCATCTATTTTAATTTTTTTTATATAATCACTCCTTTATCATATAAAATATTGTTTCAAAGAATAAACAAATATTGTTACATATTCCAAATTTACTTTATCTACAAATAAAACATTTTATTATCGACACCAATATTTCCTATCTAAACTCCTATATTGTATAGCTTCTGCCAAATGGTGTGTTTTAATATTGTTAGAATTGTCTAAATCTGCAATGGTTCTTGCAACCTTTAAAATTCTACTGTAAGCTCTGGCACTAAGACCAAGCTGATTGAAAGCTGTTTCCAAAATTTGTTTGCTTTTAGAAGAAAGTTTACAATATTTGGATATTAATTTTGGGGTCAATTCTGAATTTGAAAAAATATGATGTTCTTTATAACGATTGACTTGGATCTCTCGAGCTTTATTGACTCTTTTTCTGATTTCATCAGAAGATTCTGAAGGAGAATCATTCCCTAATTTTTGATAATTTACACTTTCCACTTCTATATGAATATCAATTCTATCTAAAAGTGGACCACTTATCTTATGAATATATTTTTGAATTTGATCTTCACGGCAGGTACATTGTTTTTCTTTTGATCCATAATATCCACAAGGACATGGATTCATGCTGGCTATAAACATGAAATTACAAGGATAAGTAGTTGAAAAATCAACACGGCTAATGGTTACCGTTTTATCTTCTAAAGGTCCTCGTAAGACTTCTAATGTAGATTTGTTAAATTCTGGTAATTCATCGAGGAATAAAACACCAAAATGTGCCAAACTGATTTCACCAGGTTTCGGAATCCTTCCACCTCCTACTAATGAGGTTTCCGTAATGGTATGATGAGGGCTTCTGAAAGGTCTTTTGAAAATAAAGGGTACATCTTCAGATAATAAGCCAGAAATACTATGAATTTTTGTGATTTCTAAGGCTTCATCAAAAGTTAAATCAGGTAAAATGGATGGAAGTCTTCGAGCTAACATGGTTTTTCCAGAACCAGGACTACCGATTAAAAGGCAATTGTGTCCACCTGCTGCTGATATTTCTAAAGCACGTTTAACATTTTCTTGTCCTTTTACCTCTGAAAAATCGAATTCATAAGTGGTGTTTGTATTAGAAATAAAATGTGATGTTGGTTCAGGAGAAATAAGAAATTGACCATTGAGATAATCAATGATTTCGTTTAGATTAGAAACAGGTATGATTTCAAGTCCATTAATAATTGAGGCTTCTTTAGCATTTGCTATTGGTAAAAGAATACGTTTCATTCCTAAACGTTTGGCTTCTATACAAATAGGTAAAATACCTTTGATAGGACAAATAAAGCCATCTAATGAAAGTTCACCGACCAGAATGGTATTCGTTAAATCTGCATTATAAATATATCCATTTGCAATTAAAATGCCAACTGCAATTGGTAAATCAAAAATAGAGCCTTCTTTTTTGGTATTAGCAGGAGCGAGATTTACAACAATTTTTCTACTTAAAAATTCAGATGTGGAATTTTTTATGGCTGTTTTGACTCTTTCTTTTGCCTCTCGAATGCTAGTGTCTGGTAAGCCGACAATTTCAAAAGAAGGCATACCAGCAGATATGTCTACTTGGATATTGACTAAATAACCTTGCAATCCATGCAAAGCAAGACTTTTTACAATTGATAACATTGCATCATCCTTTCATATTATTTTTAATAAAATATAGATCTCTAATTTTTTGATAAATTTAGTGGATTTAAGTTTAAGAATGTATAGAATAAACATCTAAATAATAATGATAAAAATATAATAATAAACTAAAAAAATGGGGGAAAAAATAAAACAATAAAGGGAATGGTAAAATATAAACAACAATTTAAAATGATATAGATAAAAAATTCATATTAAAATATATGCAATTAAAATTATAATTTTGTAAATTAATGAGTAAAGTATATATTGTTTTCCAATTTCTGTCAACACTTTCCTATGATTTTCTATAAAAACGTAAAAAAATTGTCGAATTATACAGTTTACTTACAAAATTCGACAAATTATTTATTTTTTATTTAGTATAATCATTTAGGGGGATGTTTATGAAAAAATATATCAAGAAAATAGTATCAGCCTTAATAAGTATACTAATAGTAGTATCTATGCAAATTAGCGTGTATTCACATTCTGGTAGAACAGATGCAAATGGGGGTCATAAAGATAATCAAAATAAAAGTGGACTAGGAAGCTATCATTATCATTGTGGAGGACATCCAGCACATTTACATCCAAATGGTGTTTGTCCATATTCTTCATCTAGTAAAAGTAGCACATCTAGTTCTGGTTCAGGAACAAGCTCAGGTTCAAGTTCCAGCTCAAGTTCCAGTTCAAGTACAAGTTCTGGCTCGAGTTCAACTTCTTCTTCAAGTAGTAAAACAAGTACATCTGTACCAAGTACGATTGCAGTGACTGAAATACAAATAGAAGAAAAAATAGAAGATATGGAAATAGGTGAAAATGAAAAATTAACGGCAACTATTACACCTAGTAATGCAACAGATAAAAATGTTACATGGCAGTCAAGTGATGTAAATGTTGCAACAGTTGACCAAACGGGAGAAGTAAGTGCTAAAAAATCTGGAGTTGTAACTATAACAGCAACTACATCAAATGGTAAATCAAGTACAATTACAATTAATGTTAAAGAACCAGTAAAAGTGGAAAGTAGTTATAATGCGACCAATGATTTAATAGAAAAAACGAATACGGAAACAGAAAATACCATCAATAGTGATACTAACAATGAAGAAGGAAGTGCTTTAGGAGGAATTGTAACATTAGGATTTCTAGGTGGAGGAGGCTATTGGGGATATAAGAAATATAAAAGTAAAAAAGAAAGTGCATAATCTAAAAAAATAGAAAAGAATATTAGTTATTCTTTTCTATTTTCAATTCCATAGGTACAAACCTTATCCCATCCATAACCTGTTCAGAAGAAACATCAGAAAATCCAAACTTATGATATACCTCCACAGCATAAGAAGAAGAATTAACAGTAATCATTTTTAAAGAAGGATTTTTTCCTTTACATATTTGTATCATATGGTCAAATAAATTTCTAGCAATACCTTGTTTATGATACTGTTTATCCACAAATAATAACGA
Organism: uncultured Clostridium sp.; assembly: GCA_946491915.1. The sequence goes on along the minus strand of CAMLYR010000032.1, from coordinate 7,226 downwards.
AATGTGGATAAAATCTTTAATAGCAATCATACCTACAATAATATCATTAACAAAGCAACCATAAAAATATAAAGAACCATTAGAATATTGTTCTGACATATTATTTATATCAATAAATTTATAAAATGATGTAACGCCTTCTTCAGAATAATAAGGTGCTTCAAATTCATCAAAAACTTTACGTACTAAGTTTAAAGTTTCTGGTAATTCTTCTTGTTTGATTTTTCTATACTGTTTAATTTCAATCATTTAATCAGCTCCTACAAGTTATTTTTTAGCAACAATACCATATAAAACACGTTTTAATTCAATACCTTTTGAAGTGGTATGTGTAGATACATATGTATCAAATAAATCTTTTTCAATTGATGGGTTATGTGTGTTATTAACACTTTCTATTTCAGAAAAATCATCTAGAATTGGTGCTTTTAAAAGTAATGCTAATAAATCTTCTTTTGTTTCATAGTATTCATATTGTATAATTTCTTGCATTTCTATTTCTCGAAAGCCAACTTTTTTAATATTTTCGTAATCGATTTGACTAATTGGTATTTCATCATTAAATGCTTGTCCTCTTTGAAATAAAGTTTTTAACTCCCAACAATCTTTTTTATTAACACCTTCAATAATTAAATATCCATTATTGTCTAATACATCATATATTTGTTTAGCATCAATCATTGTATGTCTTGCAGATACAATATCAAATAAATTTTTTGGAAAGGTCATGTTTAAATTATCCATACATACAAATTTAATTTTTTTATCAGGAAATTGCTTTTTATTCTCATTAGCGGTTTTAATCATTTCTTTAGAAAAATCAGTAGCAATTATCATGCCAACATCAGGAAGAAAAGATAGTGCTTTTTCTCCACCACCAGTACCTAAATCTAAAAGTAGAGAGGAGTTAGTAGAATGTTTTTTAATTTCATCATAAAAGTTCCAATTTGATTCTTGATAAGTTGTATATTTTATATCAGAAAAATCCCAGTTTCCAATATCTTCATATCGTTTCCATTCATTTTCTTGCATTTATATCACCTCTTTTTCGCCTAAATCTTCAGAAAATCTTAGTAAATACCCATCTGGGTCTTGTACTAAAAATTCTTTATTTCCAAGTAATTTATCATCTTGTCTATACCAGTTTTCCTCAATATCAAAGGCAATTGGATAGTTATGTTCTTTTAATTTTAAATAAATTCTATCAACAGAATTTACTTCTAATTGAAAATTGATACCATTTCCAAAAGGATAGGTAAGAGGAGCTAATTCCCATTTTTCATTATCAGATAATTCTTGTAGCATAAATTGAATATCTCCCATTGAAAGAAATACAAATTTATTTTCTGGTCTTTCATATTCTACTTTAAATCCTAAAGTTTTGTAGAATGAAAAACTATTTTCTAAATTACTTACAGAAAGTTCAGGAATATTTTTATTAAATACAAAATCAACATCATTTCTGATGATTTCACTTTCAAAAAAGCGTTCTTGAAATTCCGTTAATGCTCTAATTTCTTCGTTTGAGTAAGTTCTATCTTCAGGAACAACAATTAATTTATCATCATTATCATTTGTTCTATGAATAATGGCAATGCATTTTCCTCTAAAAGTTTCCAAAGGTTCAAATACACCTAATATATAGCAATCTAATTCTTCGTTGTCTCCACTCATGGTATTTGGAACATATCCATAATTCACAGGATAGATATGATTTGGATATTTTTCAGAATGTTTACTGCCTAATGGCTTGTCGATGATGACATCAACTAGTTTATCTAAAAAATCTCTACTATTTGTCATTTTAATATTCCTTTCTTTATCAAAATATAGATATTTGTACTCAAAGTATATTATGAAACTTTATAAAATTCAATAAGTTTCTAAATATTTACATTCCATTTTATCCGTGATAAAATAGGCACAGAAAATATAAGAGAGAAATTGTGTGGCAGGATGATAGAAAAGATGTACGGGAAAGGGAAGTGAACAGAATGAAAATATTAATGGGAACAAAGAATCAAGGGAAAATAGAAGGTGTAAAAAGAGCATTTGAAAGATATTTTGATAATGTTGAAATAGAAGGAATACCGGTTGATTCAGAAGTAGGAGTACAGCCGATTAATAAAGAGATTATTATCGGTGCAAGAAACAGAGTAAAAAATGTAAAAGAATATGCTAAGAAAAATAACATAGATGCAGATTATTATGTAGCAAGTGAAGCAGGAATTACAGATTTATTAGATGAATGGATAGATATTAATACAGTTGTGATTGAAAATAAGGAAGGAAAACAAAGTGTGGGAACTAGTCAAGGATTTCCTATTGATGCAAAATATATAGATGAAATAACGAGTACTGAACTTGGAAAAGTTATGGATAGAATCTTTAAAAGTCATGGATTAAATACGGGAAAAGGTGGAATTAGTATTTTAACACATGATGAAGTATCTAGAATTGATTTAACAGAAAATGCGTGTATTATGGCTTTAATTAAATTTATTAACCAAGGAATATGGGAATAAATACAAAAATAGAAAAAATAAAATAAAGAAAGGAGAATGGTTATGGAAAGAGAAGTAAAACCGGGACAAGTATATAGACATTTCAAAGGAACTACTCATAAAATTATTTGTATTGCTAAACATTCAGAAACGAAAGAAGATTTAGTAATTTATACTCATGAAGAAGATAATGAAATATGGGCTAGACCATTAAATATGTTTTTATCAGAAGTAGATCATGAAAAATATCCAGATGTAAAACAAACTTATCGATTTGAATTAATAGAAGAATAAATAAAAGGAGTAATGGTTATGAAAATATTAGTGATTTGTAGCAAGACATTTTATAATCGAATTGAACCGATTAAACAAAAATTAGAAGAAATGGGACATAGTATAGAACTACCAAATTCATATGATAACCCAGGAGCTGAAAAAGAAGCATGGGCGTTAGGAGATAAGGCTCATTCTGAATTTAAGAAAAGAATGTTTCAACGAAGTGAAGCAACCATTTCAAATATGGATGCTGTATTAACTTTAAACTTTGATAAAAATGGACAACCAAACTATATTGGTGGAGCAACTTTCCTAGAGTTATATGAAGCTTTTATGAAAGGTAAAAAAATCTATATGTATAATCCAATTCCAGAAGGTATGTTATATGATGAAATATCAGGATTTTCACCAATTATAATAAATGGTAATTTGGATTTGGTGAAATAGGAGGAAGTATGAACATAATCGAAATATATAACCAATATTATTTACCAGAGAATTTACAAATGCATATGTTAAGGGTAGCAGCATGTACAAATTTGATTCTAGATAACTGGACTGGAAAGCCAATAGATAGAAAAGCGATTACAAGAGTTTCTTTATTACATGATATGGGAAATATGGTAAAAATACCAGAAGAGGGGCAAGATAAAGAATTTATAGAGATAAGAAGAAAATATTATGAAAAATATGGAACAAATGACCATGAAATCAATATGATAATTGGAAAGAGATTGGGCTTAACCGATAAAGAATTAGAAATTTTGGATGGAAAACGTTCCAGAAAAAATGGACAAACAGCCAAATCGGATAATTATGAAATTAAGATATGTGCCTATTGTGACCAAAGAGTTGCACCAGATGGTGTAGTTAGTTTAAGAGAGCGATTAGAAGATGCAAAGATACGATATAAAGATAAACCATTATCTGTGTGGTCTAATGAAGAAAAAGCAAATCAATTAATCAAATGGGCATTGGAAATTGAAGAACAAGTCATGAGATATTGCAAATTAAAACCAGAAGATATTAACAATCAGTCTATACAAACATTTATAGATAGATTAAAAGAATATGAAATATAAGAGTAGACAAGTTAACTGTTAAGAAAGGAACAAAAAGATTAAATTATGGAAGAACTAATAGATGTTTTAAATGAAGATGGAACAAAAACCGGAAAAGTTGTAACAAGAAAAGGAGTACATGAAAAAGGCTTATGGCATAGAATTGTTGTCATTGCAATCATTGATAAAGAAGGACATATATTGATGCAACAAAGAGCGAAAGATAAAGAAACTAACCCAGGAAAATGGGATGTTTCTGTTGCAGGACATGTATCAGCAGGACAAAATTCTATAGAATCAGCCATTAGAGAAGTAAAGGAAGAAATTGGAATTGATTTAGAAGAAAAAGATTTACAATATATGCTTACTTATCAAACAGGAAGAAAAGTAAAAGAACATTTCTATGCAAATCATATTTTTGATTTCTACTTGGTAAAAACAGAAGTGATAGATGTATCAAAAATAAAGATTCAAGAAAGTGAAGTAGAACAAGTAAAATTGTGTAATCTAGAAGAAGTACAACATATGATTTCTAATAACTTGGTAGCAGAAAGAAAACCTGTATATGAAATGTTAATACAATATTTAAAATAATAGGAAAGGTAAAAAATATGATTAAAGTATTATTTGTATGCTTAGGAAATATATGTAGATCTCCTATGGCAGAATATGTATTTAAAGATATGGTAAAAAAGAAAGGCTTAGAAAAGCAATTTTCTATTGCTTCAGCGGCAACCAGTTATGAAGAAATAGGAAATGATATGCATTATGGAACAAAAGATAAATTAAATGAAGTGGGTATTCCATATAAAAAACATAAAGCAAGAAGAATTGAAAAACAGGATTATGAAAAATACGACTATATCATTGGGATGGAAGAAAGTAATATTCGAAATATCCAAAGAATTGTAGGAAATGATAAAGACAATAAAATATATAAACTTTTAGATTTCTCAAAAAATCCAAGAGATATTGCAGATCCATGGTACACAGGAAACTTTACAGTCACTTATCAGGATATTGTAGAAGGATGCACTGGATTTTTGGAATATTTAGAAAGGGAAAACATTATAAAATAAGAAGCAAAGATTGAAAACTAAAAAAAAGGAATTGAAATAACAATGGCAAATGCGTATATAAAAATTAGGGAAAAAGAAATTCCAGTTATCATTAGAAATTATAGACATACAAATTTAATAAAAATGTATTTTAAAGGGAATGTCTTGAACATTAGTAAATCTAAATATTTATCTAAAAAAAGAATGCTGGAATTTATTAAGCAAAATGAAGAACAAATATATGAACAATATCTAAAAATCATTTCTAAAGAAAATGATAAAATGAAACATTGGTATACAGGAGAGAAGATAAGCTATAAAGGTGAAGATTTTTGTATACAAATAGAATATGTTTCTAAAAAAAGAATAAAAATTATCTTAGATGAAGAAAATAAACAATTTATTATCGAAATACCAGAAATATTGAAAGATGAAGACAATAAAGCAATCATAGATAAATATGTAAAAAGATTTCTTTGTGTAAAAACAAAAGAATATTTAGAAAAGCGACTACCATATTGGAGTCAAAAAATGAAAACAGAATACTATGAATGCAAGGTGGGGGATGCAACAAGTAAATATGGTAGTTGTATACCAAGCAAAAAAGCACTTCATTTTAGTAATAGGCTCATCATGTTACCAGAAGATAAAATTGATGCAATCATTGTTCATGAATTGTCACATATGATATTTGCTAATCATAGTAACAATTTCTATAATTTAGTTCAACAATATATACCAAATTATTTCGAAATTGATAAATGGTTAAAGAAAAATGTAAAAAGAGTTATGATATAAATTTTTGCGAAAATTATGTGAATATGGTATAATAAAGATAGTAACCCGTAGTAGTGCCAAGCCAAGAGGCATATCTTGGCAGAAAGGAACAAAATGTACGAACTGGAAAAGAAAACGTTAAAGGTTCTCAAGGAGGAAAGAAAAAGATTGACTTCCAGACGGAAGTCAGAAAGGAAAGAGGCTCGTCAGGAAATCTTGGTTCAGCTCTTTGAGAGCAAGCCGTATTTTTCCAAAAAACTGGAGAAAGCATCAGATGAAATATTTGACATGCTGATGGACCTCCAGGATGGACAGGAGGGGAACGAAGAAAACCAGGTAAAGATGTCAGATTTCTTAAAGAAATTTGACGAATACCTGGAAAAGTTCGCAGTTGTCGATAACGACTGCGACTGAAGGGGAGACCTAGGATACAGATAATCAGATCTGTTCCTAGGTTTTACCATTTTTATAAAATATTCCTTGATATAAATTTTCTTCTTTTAATTTTTTATCCAAACCATTTAGTATCCACTTTTTGTGTAAATCCCATTTAGGAGCAATTAATATATCTTTAGGAGCATCACCAGATATTCTATGAATCACAATATCAGGAGAAATATGTGAAATAATATATGCTAAGCAATCTAAGTAATATTCTAAAGAAATGGGCTGATATTCATTTTTATTATACATATCTGCTAAGACAGTATTTTCTACGACATAAGTATTATGAATTTTTAAACCTTGGATATGATGTTGGTTTATAAAATCTACTGTATTTTGTATATCCTCAAAAGTTTCGTTTGGTAATCCTACCATTATATGGAAAATCACATCAATATGATATTGATTAAGTAATGCAACAGCTTTTGTAAATTGTTTATTTGTATAGTGTCTATTAATAAATTTTCCAATTTCTTCATTAGATGTTTGTAATCCTAATTCTACCGAAACATAATATTTATCAGAATAAGAATATAACAGTTTTACAATATCTTCATTAATACAATCAGGTCTTGTAGCAACTGATAATCCAATAATTTTAGGATTAATTAATGCACTGTCATATTTTTTTCTCAAGTTATCAATAGAATCGTATGTATTAGAAAAATTTTGAAAATAAACAATAAATTTATTAGCTCTGTTAGAACGAGGAGAGTTAAAATAATCTTCTACTTGCTCTGAAATGTCTTTATATGGATCTAAATGTTCTCCAGAACCACATTCGCTACAAAAGATACAACCAGAATGACTTAAAGTTCCATCACGATTAGGACAAGTAAAATGTCCATTAATACAAATTTTTAAAACTCTTTCTCCAAATCGTTTTATATAATATTCATTTAATTTTGTGTATCTATATAAACTTTCCATAATACATACAGTATATCAAAAATAGGAGAAAATAACAATCGAAAAAAGATGATTTTGGGGACGGAGAAAAAAATCATCATTTAATATACTTTATTTGTATGAGATAGAATAAAAACTAAAAGCGATGATTTTTTTCTCCGTCCCCAAAATCATCTTTTTTAAATTTTGACAATATA
>CAMLYR010000031.1 GCA_946491915.1 uncultured Clostridium sp. | reverse complement strand
CTAGGGTCACTACTAGTGCAATAAAATAGGACCAAAGGGGACTGTCCCCAATGGTACCATTTCTTGACCTATTAGTGTTAAATAATTTTCTAATATTATTAATTTACTTAACAAGAAGATTTCTACATTAAAAGCTTTTCATTCTTTCTTCTACTGCTTTTAGCATTTCTTGGTATTTTGCTAATTTTTCTTTTTCTTCTTGTATTTTGGCTTCTGGAGCTTTGTTTACAAAGCCTGGGTTAGAAAGCATTTTTTGTGCTCTTTCTACTTCTGCTGTTAGTTTTTTCTTTTCTCCTTCTAATCTTTGTTTTTCTGCCTTTATATCTACTAATTCTTCAAATGGAATATATACTTCAATTCCTTCTAGAAGAACTGACATTGCATTTTGAGGAATATTAGTTTTATCTTGTTGTATAATAATTTCATTAGCAAAACCTAATTTTTGAATCATCTCTTTTGATTGTTCTATCATATCTTGCATCGTTTGTGTCACAAAAATTAATTTTGATTTTTTGCTTGGGTGTACATTAAGGTTCGTACGTAAATTTCTAATTCCTACAATGATTTCTTTCAATTTTTCTATTTGATTTTCTTCTTTTTCAAATGATAAATGTGCTGACTCTTCTGGCCACTTAGAAATCATAATGCTTGCATCGTAATGATATAGAGCAGTATAAATTTCTTCTGTAATAAATGGCATTACTGGGTGTAATAGTTTTAAAGCATTTTTTAATACTCTATTTAATGTGTATTGTGCCGCAAATTTAGTGGTTTCATCTTCTGCATATAAACGAGGTTTTACCATTTCTATATACCAGTCACAAAATTCATTCCAAATAAAGTCATATATTTTTTGTGTTGCAACACCTAATTCAAAATGTTCTAAATTATTAGTTACTTCTCTATTTAATCGATTGATTTTTGATAAGATCCATTTATCTTCATAACATAAGTTTTCTGGTAATTCATCACTTGCTAATCTTTCTGCTTCTTGTGAACCTTTTTCTGGTAAGTTATGAAGTACAAATTTAGAAGCATTCCACAATTTATTAGCAAAATTGGAAGCTGACTCTAATTTTTCAGGCATGTAACGTATATCATTTCCTGGAGAAATTCCAAGAATGAGTGAAAATCTTAAAGCGTCTGTTCCATACTGATCAATTACCTCTAATGGGTCAATACCGTTTCCTAGGCTTTTAGACATTTTCCTTCCTTGACTATCACGTACAATTCCATGAATAAATACATTTTCAAAAGGAATTTTTCCAGTATGTTCTAGTGCAGAAAAAATCATTCTTGCTACCCAGAAGAAAATAATATCATATCCTGTTACTAAGGTACTTGTTGGGTAAAAATATTTGTAATCCTCTGTTTCTTCTGGCCAACCTAATGTTGAAAATGGCCATAGGGCAGAACTAAACCAAGTATCTAAAGTATCTTCATCTTGTTTGAAATTATGTCCACCGCATTTGCTACAAGTTGTTGGTTCTTCTTCTGCTACTATCACCTCATTACAATCTTGGCAGTAATATGCTGGAATACGATGTCCCCACCATAATTGTCTAGAAATACACCAATCCCTAATATTTTCCATCCAATTATAATAAGTTTTGTCAAATCTTTCTGGAATAAATTTTACTTTTCCTTGTTTTACCACATCAATGGCTGGTTTTGCTAAAGGCTCCATTTTTACGAACCATTGCTCTGAAATCTTAGGTTCAATAGTATGGTGGCAACGGTAACATTTTCCTACATTATGAGTATAGTCTTCTATTTTGATTAGATATCCTTCTTGTTCTAGTCTTTCTACTATTTTCTGTCTTGCCTCATACATATCCATGCCTTGATATTCTGGTACCAAATTACCCATTTTAAAATTGCTATCAAATACTTCTACAATTTCTAATCCATGTCTTAAAGCAGCCTCATAGTCATTTGGATCACTTGCAGGAGTAAGCTTTACTGCACCTGTACCAAATTCTTTTTCTACAAATTCATCTGCAATAACTGGGATTTCTTTATTCATAATTGGTAAAATAACTGTTTTACCAACAAAATCTTTGTATCTTTCATCAGCAGGGTGAACTGCAACACCAGTGTCTCCGAGCATTGTTTCTGGCCTAGTTGTAGCAACAATCACATATTTACTAGAATCTTCTTTTAATGGATATTTTATATACCATAAATGGGTTGGCTCTTCTTCATATTCTACTTCTGCATCAGAAATAGAGGTATCACAATAAGGACACCAGTTAATCATTTTTTTGCCTTTGTAAATTAAACCTTTTTCATATAGATTAACAAAAACATGCTTTACTGCATTAGAAAGCCCTTCATCCATGGTAAATCTTTCTCTAGACCAATCACAAGAACAGCCTAATTTCTTTAATTGCTTTAAAATTGTTCCACCATACTCTTCTTTCCATGCCCATGCTCTTTTTAAAAATTCTTCTCTACCTAATTCTTCCTTGGTTGTTCCTTCTTCTTTCAATTTTGCAACAATTTTCGCCTCTGTTGCAATAGAAGCATGGTCAGTACCTGGAAGCCAAAGAGTATTAAACCCTTGCATTCTTTTATATCTAATTAAAATATCTTGAATCGTTTCATCTAAGGCATGCCCCATATGCAATTTTCCTGTAATATTTGGTGGTGGAATCACAATGGTATATGGCTTTTTTGTTTTATCTTCTGATGGTTTGAAATATCCATTTTTCTCCCACTCTTCATAAATTTCACCTTCAAAATCCTTTGGATTAAATTTGTCACTTAATTTGTGTTCTTTCATGTTATTTCCTCCTTCTTTTGGTTATGTCAGCAAAAAACTCGCCCTCAAATAAGGGCGAGATATGTTCTCACGGTACCACCTTAATATAACAAAATTCAAAACTTTATTCATTATTTTTGTATTTGCTTTGTTATCTTAATTACTTTTAACGCAAGCTACACGGATAAACTTAGTTATTCCTATTTTTTCTTTTTACTTCAGAATATTTTTGAGTTTATCAGCTTCAAAGCTACCTTCAGTTTTCTATTCTATTAGAAGTTTTCAGCCGGTGACTTCTATTCTCTTTTCTAGCTAGTTAAAACTTACTCCTCTTTTTCATTGCTTTTATTTTTTATGATACTTATCATAACACAATTTCGCATGAATTACAAGTCTTTTCTTTATTCTAATTTATATTTTTGTTGCCAAATGATTTAGTAAAAGTTCAAACTAATTATATTTAAAAGTACGGACTATTGAGTACCAAGCATTGACTTTCATCACATATTAAAAAATATAACGAAAGCTCCTGCTATGGCAAATAAAAACCCAAAAATTTTTAATCCCATAGTTCCTTCATTTTGATCTCCAAATCCAAATACTTTTTTAGTGATGACTCTTGCATCAAAAATACAAACTACTCCTATTGTGGCTAAAACTAGTCCCACTATTACCAAAATCATATTTTCCATTTTATCACATTCCTTATTTTTACTACTTATTATTTTTTTATTCAAAAAATTCTACTGTATATTTACATTCAAATGAATCATTTGGTTTTAATGATATAATATCTTGTTTTTGTGTAAAAACTCCGCTGCTTTTTACTGTATCTGCTGTTGAGTACCATGGTTCTATACAAATAAATGGTGCTCCTGGTTTTGACCAAATTGCTAAATAGGGAAAATCTGTAAAGTCCATTGTTAATATTGTTTTTCCACTTTCTCTATTTTTCAAACTAATTTTATGAGATGTAATTCCTTTCATAATTAGTGCATCATTATCAAATGTATGTATATCTATTGGAATATATTTTTTATTCACAATTCTATTTTTAGCATATTCTGTTCCTATTAATCCATCCACTAAATATAAAAAGTGAATTTTTTCTTCCTCTTGTTCAAATTCTAAATAATAATTTCCTCTCTTGAGCTCTTCTTCCTCAATTTGAAAAGCAGGATGTCCTCCTATTCCAAATGGTAAGTTGATAAGCCCAGTGTTGACCACTTTATAAATCGTTGTTAATTTATTTTCTTCTGTACGGTAAGTATTATATAATTCGAATTCATATGGATATCTAGTTATTGTATAAGCATTACTTTTTAAGACATATGAATGAAAATTATCTAACTTAGTAATTGGTTCAAAGTCTAAGTCCCTTGCAAACCCATGTTGCATTAATTCATAAATTCTTCCACCAATTAAAGTCTGATTTTTCTTTAGTTTGCCTACAATTGGAAATAATACTGGTGAATGTCTTTTCCAATAAACTTTTCCGTTTTGGTCAAGACATTTTTCCCCTTGATGTATTTTTTCTTTCCCATTGATCTTAAAACTGATTAATTCCCCACCTTTTTTGGTGGTTAACATTTGGGTATGCATAACCTTCTCCTTTCTTATTTTCATATATATGATATTGTTTTTTTATGTAAATTTCAAGTATATATCATCATTCCACTATGTATTTCTCTCTATTTATTTTTAAGAAGTATTTTTTTAAATATAGTGGCTGTGAAAATTAATTTCACAGCCACTGCAATTTCATTTTTTTACTACTTCAATGATTTTTTATGTACAATTTTTCAATAATACTACTCCTCCATAAGGTCCTAATTCACCATTTGCATAATGGTACCTATATAGCACTTGTGCATATTCTATCCATTCCGGCTCTAATGTAGTCTGGTTCTCTGCTTTGTTGATTGCAACAATCAATTTTTGTGATTGATCAGTTCGCTCAAAGACAAGCCTTTGCTCATCTACATAAATGATATGGCAGTCAGCATTTTTTAGGAAAGTTAATTTCGTTTTGAGAGTTCCGATTCTTCTGTAAAATCGAAGCAAGTCCTTATCTCTTTTTGTCCATGGATATGTTTTTCTGTTGCCATTATCTTTATATCCTTGCATGCCTACTTCATCACCATAGAAAATGCAAGCAGTCCCTGGCAAAAAGAATTGAAGCAATACTGCCAATTTTAATAGCTTTTTACCTGTCCGATAAGCTTCTCTGGATAATTGGTCATGTTCAAAGCGCCATTTCCAATCCTGATTAAGCTTATCTCCAATATCCCATGTCCATTCATACCGGTTATGGAAAATTCCTTCCCCTGATAAAGTAGTAAGGGCTCTTGGAATATCATGGGTAGAAAGTGCATTTGTCATGCTGTGATAAGCAGATTTTGGATAGGTTGTTAGGATTTCATTAACCACTTGTTTCAAATATGGTGCATCACCAAACCTGACATATTTTAGAATGCCATCTGTGAAAGGGTAATTCATTACAGTATGTAGTGACTTTCCTAACAGATAGGATCTTTCTTTTCCATATTTCTGTTTTGTGATTGCATTTTCCCAAACTTCTCCAATAATAAATCCATCTGACTGGTTGCAAATAACTGCTGTATGAATATTTTCCAAAAACTCTTCTGTTAGTTCATCTGCCACATCAATGCGGATACCATCAATTCCCCATGAAAACCATTTGTCAATGACTCCACCTTTTCCATAGATATACTGTTGCCAACTCAGGTTTGTTCCATCACATACAGGAAGGTTGCGAAATCCCCACCAATACTCAAAAGAAGTTCCATTTTTACGATACCACTCATAATATGGTGAACTTGGTCCATCAAATGCGCCTAATGTCTGGTAATGATGATATTCATTAAAATACTTACTATCATTTCCAGTGTGGTTAAATACAGCATCTAAAATGACTTTCATTCCATTTTGATGAGCGGTTTTGCATAATTCTTTCAATTCTTGCTCTGTACCTGCATAAGGGTCAATTTCTTCATAATCTCCTGTGTCATAGCGATGATTGGATTGGCTTCTTGCAATAGGGCTAAGGTACAAAATGGTTATGCCCATTTTTTTCAAATAGTGAATACTTTCCTTGATTCCTTTTAAGTTTCCACCAAAGAAATCATTGTTTTTTACTTCTCCATCTTCTGAAAACCAGATAGGATACTCATTCCAATCCTGATGAACCACTCTATTTGGCATTGGAAGTATGATGGTATTTTTTCCCTTTCTAAATCGGTCAACAAAAATGTGATACATTACCGCTTCTTTTGCCCATTCTGGACAATCAAAACCTTGCTCATAAACCGTAATAGAAAACTCGGCTCCATTTTGACTTGTAAAACATGGTTTTTTAGCTGCCAAATCATAGCGTATTTCTGCTTTTGTCTGATTTAACAGCAAAGAGAAGTAAAAATAGTTAATCCCTACTCTTTGTAAAGTAAACTTTGCCTGAAAACTACTTACTTCACCTTCTGTTTCAACATATTGCAGACGAATCGTTTGATAGACTGGTTCATGTTGCCGATGAAATAACACTTGTACATTTTCTACAAATCCGTAAATATTAGGAATCCATAAGGTTAGTAGTAGCTCCTTTCCCTTTTCTATTGCCCCATAGGGAGAAATCAAAAAGGAAATATTTGACATATTGTACATGTAATCTCCTCCTCTTAATTAAAAGAAAGACTATTCTATGATTGATAATTAAGTTATATCCTGTTTTTTACTTTTTGTCAACATCTTTTGGAATATTTGTTACAATTCATAAGCTGTAATTTACTTTAGGCAACTGATATATATGTATTTTTATTGAAGTCTTAAGGTGGAGACCGATATGTATTTTTATAACGAAATACTCTGTTTTAATTTTTCATCTACTAATTTACGTAGTTTTACATTTTTTTCTAACTTTAGTCCTCTATCTTCTGCCTCTATTTTAAGGGCAACACTTTGTACAGATTTTAGCATTGGCATATCTACAAATAAGTTGGCTATTTTAAATTCTGGAAGTCCATGTTGTTTAGTTCCAAAAAACTCACCTGTTCCTCTTAATTCTAGGTCCTTTTCTGCAATCACAAATCCATCATTTGTTTCTTGCATTGTTTTCATTCTTTCTCTTCCTACTTGTGAACATCTACTATCATATTTTAAAATACAATAAGACTGATATTCTCCTCTACCAACTCTTCCTCTTAATTGGTGTAATTGTGCTAAACCAAATCGGTCCGCATTTTCTACAACCATCATACTTGCATTTGGTACATTAACTCCTACCTCAATTACAGTAGTAGAAACCAATATATCAATTTTTCCTTCTTTGAATTGCTCCATTATTTCATCTTTTTCTTTTGGTTTCATTTTTCCATAAACACAAGCTACTCTTAAATCAGGAAAAATTTCTTCTTGGTAAATCTTAGTCCATTCTTTTACTGCTTTTAGGTCTGCTCTTAAGTTTGATTTTGAATTCTCGTTTTTATCAATACTTAATTGTAAGCTATTACTTTTATCTAAACTTTGCTCATCATTGATTTCATTTGTATCTTCTTTTTCTTCTACTAATGGGCAAACAACATATACTTGCCTTCCTTCTTGCACATTTTTGCGAATGAAATTATTTACCCTTTCCTCCATTCGTTTTGTTACTGCAAATGTCTCTATTTTTTTACGGTTAGGAGGGAGCTCATCAATAATAGAGATGTCTAAGTCACCATACAAAATCAACGCTAATGTTCTTGGAATTGGGGTTGCTGTCATTACTAATACATCTGGATTTTTTCCTTTTGCTGCAATTGCTGACCTTTGTCTTACCCCAAAACGATGCTGTTCATCTGTTACTACTAATCCCAAATTTTGAAAAATAACATTTTCTGTAAGTAAGGCATGTGTACCAATTAGAATATCAATTGTTCCATTTTCTAATTGTTCCAAAATTTCTTTTCTCTCTTTTGGTTTTGTCGCACCTAATAGCAATCTACAATGAATGCCAAATGGTTCTAAAATTTTTTGAAATTCAGACAAGTGTTGCGTAGCCAAAATGGCTGTTGGTGCCATCACTGCCACTTGATAACCAGATTTCACTGCTTTGTATGCTGCAATAATGGAAACTACTGTCTTACCAGAACCCACATCACCTTGTAATAATCGGTTCATTGGTGTGTTTGCTTCCATATCACTATCAATTTCTTCTAATACTTTTAATTGTGCTTTTGTTAAATGAAATGGTAATTGATTAATAACATCTGACATTTTAGCATTTTTATCAAATGCAATTCCCTCGTTTTTATCATTCTGTCCTTTTAGTTCTAATAGAGCAAGCTGTAAAATAAGTAATTCCTCAAATACTAATCGTTTTCTAGCTTGCAAACGAGATTCCATATTAGAAGGAAAATGTATTTGATTGAGACTTTTTTCTAAATCTAATAAATTGTATTCCGATAACATATATTCCGGTAAAGTTTCTGGTAATTTTCCCTCTACCATTTTTAAAGCATTTTGCATCGCTTGTCTAATAGCATTTTGCGATAAACGATAAGTAGAAGGATAAATTGGCATAATTCTTCCTGTGTTTTTATTTTTTCCTATTTCATCAAATACTGGTGTTCTCATTTCTACATGATTGAATTCATTCACAATTTTTCCAAAAAAGCGATATGTTTGTCCTCTTTTAATTTGCCCTTTAATATAGGTTTGATTAAACCAAGTAATCGTACATCTTCCAGTATCGTCTTCTACAACAGTTTTTAAGACTGTCATATTTTTTCGAATATAGTTGACATTAATTTCTGCTACCACTTTTGCTTCAATGGTTACTTCTTCTCCATCCACTAAATCTGCAATTTTTTTGATATTGCTTCTATCTTCATATTCTCTTGGAAAGTAGGTTAATAAATCCCAAAGAGTATAAATATTTAGGTTATTTAAAATAGGAACTTTGGCTGGTCCTACTGTTTTTATATATTGTACACTTTGCTTTAAATCAAGCATTGTATGCCTCCTTCTTTTTAAAAACGAGTCAATTCTCAAGTTTGATCATTGACTCGTTTTTAAGGGTACTTGTTTTCCTAAAGTCTATTTTATCTATCCAGATAATTCGTTTTGATGATTTTTAATGAGAGTTATACCCCTTCATCGGTAATTTCTTCAAAACGATATTTTTGTTTCACATCTGGATATTTTTCGTGATCGACTTCTGACAAGAACATGCTGAGTGGTCTTGCATAGATTCCATCTTTGTGATTTGTTTTTCCTGCATTGTCCATGCAATAGTAAACTACCAACTCCTCTCCTGTTTCACTGTGTTTAGCCACCGTGATGACCATAGCACGTGAACCCTTGAAATGCCTATACAATGTATATGGTTTTACTTCTCTCATACAATATCACCTCCGATATGATGGTTATACTTTATCATATTTTGGGTTATATTGCAACTTTTCTTTTGGCATTTTTATGAATTTGCAATAATAATTTAAGACAAAATCTTATTTATAAATTAATAATTTTTTCTACAATTTGCATATCTTCTATTTTATTAATTCCAAAACATTTCTTTCCCAAATCTTTTATTGAAGCTCCTAAATGATACATTTCTTTGTTATCTATAATAATAAATCTATCATGATATTTATTCGTTCTAGTAACTTTTAATATAGGATATTCTTTATTAAATTTTTGAATATCTATATTTTGAATATTACTTTTATCAGATGTCAAAATAACTACTTCTACATTATTCTTCTTTTTGACTAGCATTTTCAAAACGCTATCATCAATATAATTGTCTATAATTAAAATTTTCTTATTTGCTTTTTTTATAATATCTATAATTAAGCTATATGCATCATATATTTGACCGTCAAAGAATATTCTTTGCTTGATATTTTCTTCTAGTTGAAGTTGATTAAAAATTTCATCAAATTTTTTGTCATGTTCTAGTAGTTTATATTCCATATTTGTCAGTCTTTCAAATACTTGTCCATTCAAAGATATGAATTTTCTCATTTCTATAAAAGATTTTATTATATTAATACTAACTTTTACAGCTATATCATTTTTTAAAACACCTGCTAGCATAGCAATTCCTTGTTCTGTAAAAACATAAGGTAAATATCTTCTTCCACCTCTAAGTTCATCATTTGTTTTTAAATTTCGTTTTGAGGTTCCAAATTGGAACCTCAAAATTTCAAATTCGTTTTCTGTTAGTTGAAAACAAAAATCTTCTGGAAATCTATCAATATTTCTTTTTACAGCTTTATTTACATTTTTAGTTTCATAATGATATAACATAGCTACATCACTGTCCAACATAACTTGTTTTCCTCGAATTGTATATATTAAATTTTTAATTTCTTCATTAGATATTTCATTTTGAATTGATAATTTGTTTTCTTCCATAAATTCACGTCCTTAAATAGATTACTTATATTGTAAAACATTTGTTTGTAATTGTCAAGGATCTATTTTAAATTTATATAAAAAATAGAGATAGAAATACTTTTTAGGTATTCTATCTCAACTATTACGATTCAATTATTTTTGGAGCCTTAACTATACACGTATGCGAAAAAATATACTCCCAAGATTGATTAAATCAACTGATAAATTTATTATACCAAATATTTAATTATTTTCAATATCTTGTTTATACAATTTCAAAATTATATTTTTAAATTTAATAATAAAAGTAGTATTTTTTCTGTGCAATATAGAAATATTTTGTTATTTATAGTATAATTTTAATAGTTGATTTATTAAAATATGGTGATAAAATGAGAATAGAAATGGATATGCAGTATCAAAATTTTATGCTTTGGAAATATATGAAAGGATAGTGATAAAATGATTAAGGTACATTTAGGTGGAACTTGTGGAAATAGCAATTGGCGAGACAAATTAATTTTATTACTAAATTCTAATGTAAAATGTATAAACCCTGTAGTTAATAATTGGGTATATAATGATAATGCTAAAAAGGATAAAACAAAAAGAATTAACGAATGCGATGTTTTATTATATGTAATAACGCCTCAACAAAAAGGTTTTACTTCGATAGCTTCTGCTGTTGATTATAGTAATAAATTTCCAAATAAACTTGTTTTTTGCGTATTATATAAATGTAATGATTTAAAATTTGAAGGTCATCTATTAGAAAGCATAAGATCAGTAGAAGATATAATTAAAGATAATGGTTGTAGGGTTTATAATAGTTTAGAAGATGTGGCGAATTATTTAAATAATATTAGTGATTAAATTTTTTATTTCATATTTATATGATAATAATTTGCATTTAATTAATTAAATTAGATTAATTATAATTTACGCTATTTTAATAACATTTTTTAAAGTATGCATATTAAAAAGTACTTGTGTTTATTTTAAAAAACTAACTTACTAACTTTTTATATATAAATTAAAGGAATGGTGTAAAAAGGTGAGAGAAAGATATGTGATTGAATATAGTAATCATACACAAATAGATTTTGAAGATGTATGGAATATTGAAAAAGAATATTTAGAACCATCAACAATTTCAAGGGTTGAGCAAGTTATGGAATGGGATAATAAAAATAAAGATATACATATTTTTGTTAGAGATTTAAATTTTAATAAAATTGTTGGAGAAATAACTTTGTTACCATTGTCAAAAAAACAGTTTGATGATTTTATGCTAAACAAAATTGAGGATGTTGAATTTAAGGCGCACAATTTATTGAAATATGAAGAAAATGGCTTATATTATTTATTGTTCTCCGTCATTGCAATAGCCAAGGAATATAGAAATGATAGTAGAGTTTTAAGTTATTTATTGAAAGGAATGAATGTGAAAATAAATACTTTATTGCAAAAAAACATAAGATTTGAAAATATGTGTGCTGAAGGACAAACAAAAGATGGACAGAAGTTTATAGAAAATTTTTTAAATTTAGAAGAAAAAAATACAACAGAAAATGGATATAAGTTATATAGTTTTAATAATTCTAAAGATTTTGCTGAATGGTTAAAAAAATTTCCTAAATACATACAAAAATATGATAAAGAAAGTTCTAAAAAAGAAAAAATCGAATTTAAATAAATATTTAAATAATATAGATAGGAGGCAACAATGAGAATAGGAATAGATATTGATAATGTAATATCAAATTTTAATGAAGTTTTATTAAATGAGTATTTGTTACACGATAAAGAATTAAATAATAATGGCATTATAAATAAAAATGCTGATTATATTAGAAAAGGTATGTTTGACTGGTCTAGCGAAGAAGAAGAATCTTTTTATAAAAATAATATAGAAAGAATAGCTAAAAGTTTAACTGTAATTGATGGCGCTAAAGAATATATAGATAAATTAAAAGCTGATGGATATTTTATTTATATTATTACTGGTAGAGATAATGGTGAATATACAGATCCTTATAACATGACCAAAGAATGGCTAAATAATTACAATATATATTATGATAAGTTAATATTAACAAATGCTCATAATAAACATCAAAAGGCTATTAAATGTCTTGAAAATAGTATAGATATTATGATTGATGATTCCGTTTCTATATGTAAAGTTTGTATTGAAAGTGGAATAACTACTATTTTGATGGATACACCTTATAATAAATATTCAAATATTAAAAGAGTCTACGATTGGCAAGAATTTTATGAATTTGTTTCTAATTATAAAAAAATTAAATTAAATGTTATTTTAGATACGGATACATATAACGAATGTGATGATCAATTTGCTCTTGCCTATATGTTAAAATCACAAGATATTTTTAATGTTGAGGCCATTACAGTAGCTCCTTATTCTCATAAAAAAATAGATGTATCAGTTAAAGAGGGACAAGCTTTAAGTTATAACGAAATATTAAAAATATGTAATTGGTTGAACTTTGATACTACAAATAAAGTATTTAAGGGATCTAATGACTATATGATGAATGGTTATGACGAAAGTAATGATGCCATTAATAAAATAATTGAAATAGCATTAAAAAATGATAAAACATATATTATGGCAATCGGGGCTATTACTAATGTTGCTCTTGCTATAAAGAAAGAACCAAAGATAATTGATAAGATTGAAGTTATATGGTTAGGGGGACATAGTTTCTTACAAAAAGATAATTTAGAATTTAATTTTAGACAGGATATGGAAGCAGTTAAAACTGTGTTTGAGTCAAATGTTAAACTAACAGTTATACCATGTAAAAATGTTGCCTCTAATTTAAGAACATCAATATATGAATTAAATCATTATTTAAAAGATAAAAGTGAGTTATGCAATTATTTAATAGATAGGTTTTATAATGACGGCTATCATGGAATACAAGAAAGAAGAGTTATTTGGGATATTAGTGTTGTTGCTTATCTAATTAATAGGAATTGGTTTAAAGAAGAAATGATTAGTTGTCCAAAAATAAATGATGATACAACTTATTCTAAAACTCAAAATAGACATAAAATAACTATGGTTAATGATTTAGATGCTGATAAAATATATGCAGACTTATTTGGAAAATTAGGAGTGAAATAATGAAAATTAAGTATCATAAACAAATCGTTGATATGTTATATAATGAGTGGGATTTAGAGAAAAGGAGTTCTGAAGCAAAAGGAAAAACTTGTGCTTGGATTTATTGGCTTGAAATATTAAATGAGGCTGAAAAAATATTGATAGAAAAAGAAGATGATAAAGTAATAGGTGTATGTGGCTATTCAAAATAGAATTCTCGAAAGCATATTTTTAGAAAAAACTTTTATGGAATTTTAAAGAATATTTTAATAAATAGTCCGTTAATAAAAAACAAAAAAGCAATATATAAATACAACAATGATTATGATTATCTTCCAAAAGAATTAGAAAATTATTTTGATGGGGAAATAACAATTCTTATAGTAGATAAATTACATAGAGGCAAAGGAATTGGAAAACAATTATTGACTAAAATATTTGAAGTAGCATGTATTGATAACATGAAAAATATTCAGATTTTAAGTTATGAATCTTGTAATTCTAAGTTTTATGAAAGTCTTAATTGTAAAAAGATTTATGAAAAAATAATACCATGTGGAGAACCGGATAAATGTGGTAATATATCTTCTGAAAAAGGATTTATATATGAAAAAAGATTTAAATAGTTAGACATGGATAAGTTTCACATAATGCATTAAATCAATACAATGCATCAAATGAAAGTTTAACAGATTTAGGTATAAAACAAGCTACACAATTAAGAAATATAATTAGAGATATTAACTTTGATATAATCATATGTTCTCCATTAAAAAGGGCAAAACAGACAGCAAAAATAATAAATATAAACAATAATAAAATTATTTATGATGATATGCTAAAAGAACGAGATTGTGGGAATTTATCTGGAAAATCTTTAGAAGTGACAAATCGTGAAGAATATTGGAATTATTACACAGATATTCAATATGGAACAAGTGAAAATATACAAGAATTTTTTAATAGAGTTTATGGCTTTTTAGACAAATTAAAAGAAAAACAATATAAAAGCATATTGATAGTCGCACATAGTGGGTTATCAAAAGTCTTTAATGAGTATTTTGAGGGAATACAAGATGATAAATTTTTAAATAGAGGATTAAAAAATTGTTAGATTAAGGAGTATGAGTTATGAAGTTATCAAGTGAAAAAGCATTAGAACTTTTGGAAGAAGCAAGAAAAAAAGTTAATGAAGACAGATTTATTAAACATTCAATATGTGTAGGAAATACTGCAGCAATAATTGCCAAGGAATTAAATTTAGATGAAGACTATGCTAAAACATTGGGATATATTCACGATATAGGTAAAATGTTTCAAGAACACGGAGGTGTTTTTCCACACGCAATGAATGGATATAACTACATAAAAGAGTTGGGATATGATGAAGACTATGCCGGCATTTGTATCAAACATTCTTTTCTTAATAATGATATTGATTGTATATCAAATGACAGAAATGAAACAGATAGGAGTAATCCTAACTATGAATTTGTTAAAAATTACATAAAGGAAGAATATTCAATCTATGAAAAAATAATAAATTTATGCGATTTGATGTGTACTACAAAAGTTTTAACAGTTGATAAAAGAATGATGGATTTACTTATAAGACACGGAATATTTAAAAAGACTTACTATCACATAGAAGAAACACTTAAATTAAAAAAGTATTTTGATGACTTATTAGGTTACAATTTATATAATCTTTTTCCAGAAATAAAAGAGAACTTATAAATTTATTTTAAAAGACAATGCTTAGTCGGCATTGTCTTTGTCATTGATAGTAGATATTAAATATTTTTTAATCTCACTATTTTGTATTTTTAAATCTTCTATTTTAGTCCCAATTGCTTGTTCATTTTCAAAATATCCTAGATAATGAAATTTATTTTTTACTTTGATTAAACAATTGATATTTTCTTCTA
>CAMLYR010000030.1 GCA_946491915.1 uncultured Clostridium sp. | reverse complement strand
TTTTTTCCCGTTAATGTTAAAAATTTTTTAGGACATTTTCAAAAACTATTGACATTAATTTTTCAAACAACCAATTGGCACTACTAATACATTATTTGCCGTTGTATATGCTATATCTGTACCTGTAATGATCATCAAGAATTCTGGTTCACCTATTTTAGGTTGATTTTCTAAGATTAATTTTTTTAATGTTAATAAATGTTCTTCTGCTTCTTTTATTCTTGTTCCACCTAATTTCACTTCAATTAATGCATATCTCCCATCATTGAAATGAATAACGTTATCACATTCCAACTGGTACCTATCTCTATAATGTTTTAAATTTCCACCTATTGAATTTACATATACACTTAAATCCCTATTTACAAGATTTTCAAATAATAATCCATATGTTCTTATATCTAGCATAATTTCTTTAGGTGACACTCCTAATGCAGCTATGGCTAAAGACGGATCTATCATACTTTTCTTTGGAGATGTTCTAATGGCAGTTTTACTTCTTATATTAGGATTCCATGCTTCTATTTCTTCTATAATGTACAATTTTTTTAATACAGCTAGATATTCTATAATTGTTCTATCACTAATATTTGAATAATTTGCTTTTACATCTTCAATTAGTGCTTGATCAGAATTTATTGTTGATACTTGTCTTGCATATGCCTTTAATATGGCTCTAGCAAGATTAGGATTTCTACTTGTACCATCTATTCTTGAAATATCTGATTCACATAGTACATCAATATAATTTTTTGATATTTCTAAAGCTTCTTTTTCAGGTAATTTTATTGCATTTGGCCAACCACCTCTACATAAAACATATGCTATTTTTTCATATTCTAAATCTGTCTTTATTCCATCAATTTCTCTATTTCCTTCTAAAATTTCTTTTAGAGATATTTTTCCATTTGAATCTCCACTTTCATATAATGTCATTGGTTTCATAGTAACAAAAGCGAATCTTCCCACACCACTATGTAGAGAAGGATCCTCTGTTGGTGTCGCAGAACCTGTAAGGATATATTGGTTTGGAAGTCCTATATTATCTATGGAATATCTAACTGCATTCCATAATTTAGGGACTAATTGCCATTCATCTATTAATCTTGGTTTTTCTCCTTCTAATAGCAATGATGGTTTTGTATTTGCTAGCTCTATATAATTTTCTTGTAAATCTGGATTTTGCATTTCTAAAACACTTTTCGCTATTTGTTTTGCACTAGTTGTTTTTCCACACCATTTTGGTCCTTTTATTAAAACTGCTCCCATTATTTTTAATTTATTTTTAATTTCTTCATCAACAATTCTTTTTATATATTCCATAAAATCACCTTCTTTTTTATTATATCAATCATTAATTATATTATACCATTTTTTTGAAATCATTTCAATGATTTGTGGCAATTTATTTCAAATATTTGTGATGTTTTATTTCAAAAATTTGTGGCATTTCATTTCAAAGATTTGTGGTGATTTATTTCATTATTCTACGCTTTTCACTTTATAAATTTCTATTTTGATTACTTTTATTTGACAATGATTACCATTTATGTTAAGTTTATAGTAATGCATTAAGCATTTGTAACTTTGGCAATGGTAAGCTTGCTAACAACCTTGATTCAATTGATAGAAAGGAGAACTTTATGGAATCTGTTGGATTAATAACAAAACCCAAACTGCCTATAAAAAAGTTTTACATCCCCGATTCAAAAAAACAATTCTATTTTACAAGAAGCCCCGTTAGAGTCTGGAGTGCAGATTTTATGGATAAAACAAATGATGAATTAGTACAAGCTCTCAGAAAAGCTGTAGAGGATTGTTTGAAAAATTGAAAATAGAAAAAAAACAGATTCGCTTACCAATCTGTTTTTTATTAATGTCGCATTAGGTTCGTTTGTCTATGCGACATTCTCCTAACTAGCAAGTTTGATAATCTTGCTCATAATTTCTTCAGTTACTTTATCTAACACTTCTTTATCTTTGCTTCCTTTATACTGACTATAATCTAGTGGTTTACCATAAGTAATCGTAATTTTATGATGATCTTTTGTTCCACCTTTGATACCACAAGGGACAACCTTTGCCCCACTTCTTATGGCAAAAAAGGCTACACCATCTTTTACTTTTTCGCCTTTTTCTAATCCGTTTCTCGTTCCTTCTGGGAATAAAGCAATACATTTTCCTTCTTTTAAATCTTTTAATGATGCTTTGATCGCTGAAATATCTTTTTCATCTCTTTTTACTGGTATGGCTTCAAATGCCCAACCTAAAAATGCTAAGAATTTATTTTTATATAACTCTTCTTTGGCTAAAAATTTCATATCTCTCTTGGCAGTTGCCACCATTAATGGTGGATCTATATAACTTCTATGATTTCCACAAAAAATAACGGCTCCTTCTTTTGGAACATTTTCTAATCCTTTAATTTCTGTTTGATAATAAATCTTAAACCATATATATAAAGCACCTCTTACAATCCATTTTATGATTTCTTTTAATACTTTTTTCATTTTTTTCTCCTTTTCTGAAACATTGGGGACGTGCCAAATCGTTCCATTTCTGAATAATTTGACCTGATGTTCAAAAATTAAACGAAAAGGACAACCCTATTTTCTTTTTTATCTTGTTATTTTTTCTTCTTAATAATTTCTATAATTTCTTCTACCACTTGTTCAACACTTAAATTTGTAGAATCTACATATATGGCATCTTCTGCCTTTTTTAATGGTGCAATTTCTCTAGTAGAATCTCTTTTATCTCTATCCTTTATTCCTTCTAATACTTCTTCATAAGATGATTCTATTCCTTTTTCTTGATTTTGCAATACTCTTCTTCTTGCTCTTTCCTCAGCTGCTGCATCTAAATAGATTTTTACATTTGCATTTGGAAATACAACTGTTCCAATATCTCTTCCTTCCATGATGACATTTTTTCCTTCTGCAATTTTTCTTTGTACTTCTAATAGTTTGTTTCTTACAATTGGTAAAACAGATACTGGTGAAACTAATCTATTTACATCATTTTCTCTAATTCTTTTGGTTACTTCTTCTCCATTCAAAAATATTTTCCCATCTGTATGCATCTCAATATTAATTTTATTTAACATTTCCTCTATTTTCTTTTCTTCTTGTATATCGATATGTTCTTGAATCATATTTAAAGCAACACATCGAAAGGTTGCTCCTGTATCAATGTTGACTAAGCCTAATTTCTCACCCACTAATTTTGTTATCGTTCCTTTTCCTGCTCCTGCAGGTCCATCGATTGCAACTACAAATGACATTTGCATTCCCTCTTTTCTTATATTTTTATGACTTCTCTATGAATAAAAATTTTATAGGCTTTCTGACCTTCCCTAGGCAGTTTGGCACGACTTACCATCGTTTGGTCGTGCCAATTTTTTTGAACCTTGGGTAAACATTGGAGCCAAACCAAATGGTTCATTTTTTGAACAATTTGACACCTCCCTAACATTCCCCTAACATTTAAAAAGGGAAAAATGAGTCCGTCCCCAAAATCCCGAATTTTTAACAGTTTACTAATCGTCGGGCTCATAACCCGCCTATTCATCTTGCTTTTCTGGTACATAAATATTTTTCGCAACCACATCTAATTCTACAACATTCATCGCAGTTAATTTTTCGATTTCTTTTCTTGCTCTATCTTTAAAATCTTTAATTCCATTTATTACATTATATCCATACATAACAGTAACTTCTACATAGATTTTTGCACCTTCACCATAGTTTTCTACTCTTGTTCTTGAAATTTTATATATTGCTGGTGTTTTTACAGCTATATATTCTAATATTTGTCTAAACACCAAATCTGATATCGTAAATTTTCCAAGATAACTAAAGGTTGGTCTGATGATAGATTTTTCTGATATATATGGTTTTTGCCCTTTTCCTTTTGATTTAAAGATTTGTAATGGGTCTAATAAATATCCAGAAAAGTCTTTCTTGATTTGAAAAGTTGGTACTGGTATAACATGTTTTCCTTCCGTTACACGAATTCTTCTGGCTGTTTCCATTTCCTGTTTTGTTGCAACATCTGTTATATAGATATATTCACTAATTTCAGGCAAGCCTAAATTCGCTGCAATTTTTTGCACCATACCATCAGATGTTCCTAATATTAAGATACTTTGTGGTCTTTCTTTTTTTAATGCTTTTATAATTTTTTCTCTTTCTTCTTTTTCATAAAATAATGCATGTTTAACTGTTCCTACTTTTGTTGGTGCCTTTTTTGCTGATTCTCCTGCTAACACTTCATTATCTTTGATTAATAATCCATCATCAATAATATAGTTTATATTTTTTTCACTTGCTACCATTTGTGCTCGATAACTTTTTCCTGTTCCTGATGGTCCAACAAATGCATATACTTTTATTTTGTTTCCAAATATTTCATCTAATATCATATTGGTTTGTTGTTCGCTTTCTGCTACACAACTTGCTCCTTCCTTTTTGAAATCTTTTGCTTTATGACATTGCATTTTTTCACTTTATAGCATTTTTTCTTTTTGTATTCTTGATTTTTTATCCTCAACTTTTTATTTTCTTGCTTTCATTTTTCTATTTATCTTCCCTGTTCTCTTCTCATCTTATTCATTCTGTCTCACTTTCATTTTTTGATTCATTCTGTCTCACTTGCATCTTTAATTTGAATAACTTTCATAAGTTACATTTGGATAACTAAATATTTTTCCATTTTCAGTAAATTGTCCACTTGGACTATGGTCTTGGTCTATCACTTCTCTTCCAACTAAAAAATATTTATATCTAGATTGCTCACTTGCAGTTCCTCCCCCTATAACCACTGGGTCGTCCCAAGTACTATCTACTGCATACCAATTTCCATTTAATTGTACATAATTCCAAGCATGATTTTCTGTTTCACCTTGTGAGTTTGTTCCTGTTCCAATCACCATCACACAAGGAATATTTAGCTCATCTAATAGATATTTAAATGCCCTTGCATATCCTTCACATACACATTCTCTATTCACCAATGCCCCATAAATATTATATATATTTTCTTTTGATAAACTGCTTTCATAATTAATGTTATCTACCAAATAGTCATGGACCATTTTGATATCTTCATAAGTATTTCCTGTTCTATTTTGCACAATTTGGTTTTTGACTTGCTCAATTTGTGCTGTTGCTTGATCTATTGCCTGTTTAGAATTAAATTCGTCTGCTAAATAATTGGCTTGATTTCCAGAGTTAATATATACATTATATGTTGAAGTTCCACCCCTTGTTGTGGTTTCTATATTCAAGTACATTTTTTTAGGGCTTAAATAAAAAATTTCTGGATTATCATATGTATAGGCTTCTATTGCAGATTGATAATATTCTCCTAATTGCTCTTGTCCATTGCTTTGAGATAATGTATCTGAAAAACTATCTCCTAATTCAATTTGATAGGTTCCTGTTTTCATTTGTTCTTTATTACTTTCAAATGCTCTATATATAATTCTTGATTTTTCTTCTAATTGATTATAAAAATATTTATCTACTTGCACATTTGAATAATCTGTATTCGTATTATTATTTCTTTCTATTGAATTAATAGGATTTTCAACAATTTCTGGCACTTCAATATCATCTTCTACTGTTTTCTCATCATTTGTTACAGTAGCCACATTTCCAAAATTTTCTACAAATGCTAATGCCTCGTCATCTCCTGAAAATTCTTGGATTGCAATAATAGCAAAAACAATGATGACTGCAAAAATGCCTATGATAACCAAAAATAATATCACTGAAGTAATTTTATCCATGATTTCTTCTTTCATATTATTTTTTCCTTTCATAACACTATGCTTTTATTATATCATTTTTATTATATAAAAACTAGTATAAATTTAAAAATTTTAGCAATACTAAAATAAATGACAATTATTTCTAATACGTTGAACAAATAAGATATTTTTGAACAATCGTATCATTTTTCTGTACAACATTGTTTTTGGTTGTATAGGAAACAATATAAAACTTTAAGTTACTTAGGCTCAAAGTGAAAATAAAATACGTATGGTTATGAATTAGGAGATTTCATTATGAATTTAAAAGATTTATTCTCTTCACTTTTTACTTATACACCTGATAATAAGGAAACTTACAATTTTAATTTAGTAGAAGATTTAAATACAAAAATATATCCAGACAGCACATTAGGAAAAGAAGGAAACGAAAAAACAAAAATCTATCCAAGTGTTACTGTCAATACAGATTATTTGAAAACAAAATATAATTTATTAATTAATTCTGATATCATTTTTCGTGATTTTATCTTAAATGCTAGAGGTAAACAATATCATGCCCTTCTTATCTTTATTGATGGAATGATTAATACAGAAATTATGAATGAGTTTATTTTAGAACCTCTTATGATGAGAAATCGAAATAATCTATATGACAATTCACAAAATAGAGTCATTTCTGAGGCTGTTGCCAATAACATTACTGTTCGAAAAGTGAAAAAATTTAATTTACCAAACTATATTTCCAGTTGTTTAGTTCCTCAGAACGCCATTAAACAAGTTTCTACTTTTGAAGATGCGATTGCAGGTATCAATTCCGGAAATTGTGCTTTATTTGTGGATACCTTAGATATTGCTTTTGATATAGAAGTAAAAGGTTTTAAGCAAAGAGGGATTGAAAAACCTAGTAATGAAATTGTCATCAAAGGACCTCATGAAGCATTTGTGGAAAATATTAGAACCAATACATCACTTGTCAGAAGATTTGTCAATAATGAAAATTTAGTTATCGAAAATATAAGTGTTGGAAACATTACGAAAACAAAATGTGGCATTTGTTATGTTTCTGGTCTTGCCAATGAAGATTTAATTGCAGAAGTAAAATTCCGAATGAATAATTTGGATGTTGACTCTTTGCTTTCTGCTGGACAATTAGAACAATTGATTTCTGATTCTAGTAACTTAAATGTCCCACAACTGATTTCTACTGAAAGACCTGATAAAGCAGCTAGTTACTTACTAGATGGTAGAGTCATTATTTTGGTAAATGGTTCTCCCTATGCCATCATCACCCCTGGTATTTTATCAGATTTTTTAAGTTCACCTGATGACAAAAATCAAAAAGCACTCTTTTCTAATTTTACGAAATTGATTAGATTAATCGCTGCTTTTATTACTTTATTATTACCAGGACTCTATATTGCCGTTACCAGTTTTCACCAAGAAATTCTACCAACAGAATTATTATTCTCTATTTTAGCCTCTCGTGCCAATGTTCCTTTTCCCATTATTTTCGAATTATTGGTGTTAGAATTATCATTTGAATTAATCCGTGAAGCTGGTTTAAGGGTTCCTTCTCCGATTGGACCTACCATCGGAATTGTTGGAGCTTTGGTAATGGGACAAGCTGCTGTTAGTGCTGGAATTGTCAGTCCTATTTTAATCATTGTTGTTGCCATTACAGGGACGGCCTCATTTGCCATACCAGATTATGCTTTTGGATTCCACTTAAGAGTTTATCGATTTGTCTTTATCTTTTTAGGATATCTATGTGGATTCTTGGGAATTGCACTCGGCCTATTTGTATATATGATTGCTATGTGTGACTCAAAATCTTTTGGTGTTCCTTTTACAGTCGGTGCTTCACCTCTTGAAAAAGTAAAAGGTAGCTCCTATTTCTTGCCACCTATGGAGAAAAGAGAATATCGTTCCGGTTTCTTGAATTCAAAAAAAGAAACAAAACAAGGTCATATTTCAATGAAATGGAAATAATGTCGCATTGGGATCAGATCCTTATGCGACACTCGAGAAAAATGTCGCATAGACAAACGAACCTAATGCGACATGACAATTGAAAGGAGTTTATATGGAAACCTCTAAAATAACGGCTGCTGAAGCAATTAGCATTGTTCTTGGAATTTTCGTTGCTTATACTTTAGTGGCTCTTCCAAGAAGTATGCTTGAAACAACCAAAACATCTACTTTAATTAATCTTATCTATGTTGGTATCATCGCATTATTAATCACTTTTTTAATTTATAAATTACTGATTAAATTTCCTGGAAGTGATATTGTTGATATTGCAGAATATTTGGGTGGAAAAACATTAAAAACATTTATTGGAATGGTGTTTATCTTTTACTTTTTATTTAGTAGCAGTATTCTTCTTCGAAATTTTTGTGAATGTTTGAAAATTGTATATTATCCTATGACAAGCTTAATCTTTATTATATTGACCTTCATTGTTGTCATTTGTATTACTTTGCACCATCGTTTTTCATCCATTGCTAAAGTAAATCTGTTGATTATTCCTTTAGTGATTATGAGTATCATTTTCTTATTTATTGCCAACATGAAAAACTTTTCTTTTGATAATATCTTTCCAATTTTTGGAGATGGCTTATTTAATACATTTGTAACTGGATTAGGCAATTTAGGTGCTTTTGGTGGTATTACTCTATTATATTTTCTTCCACCATATTTAAAAGAGCCTCAAAAGATGAAGAAAATTTATCTAACATCCATTATTTTAGGAACGGTCTATTTCTTGTTATGTGTTTCTATTATCTTATTCATGTTTATCTCCTTAATGTATACCAACCAAATTATGCCTTTATATTCTGCTGCCAGATATATTGAATTTGGAAACTTTTTTCAAAGATTAGAATCCATCTTCCTTTTGATATGGATTTTACAGATGGTTTGTTATTTAACCATTGTTGCTAAAATCTCTCTTTCCATATTCAAAAAAATCACGAATATTCGTGACGAAAAACCATTGATTTTTGTATTTGGATTATTGATTTTTGCAATTAGCTTACTACCGAAAAATTATGCAGTTTCAAAATTCATTGAGGATTATATTTATCATTATATGGTTATTATTGTTTCTATATTTTTAGGAGTTTCTCTCCTAATCCTCGCATATTTCAAAAAAAGAAAGAAAAAGGAGTTGAAAGCAGATGCCCAAAAATCTATTTAAAAAAATCTTTATTGTCATTTTAATCATCATGCTTCTCCTTGCCTTTTCCAAGTCTTACTCCACTTTAAATATTGATAATTTAAGTGTCGTTGTTGCTATGGGGATTGATGTCTCAGATAAAAATCGTTTACAGATTAGCTTTCAATTTACCAATCCCTCTTCTGTTTCTGAATCCGGAACCTCTGAACAAGCCCCTTCCATTATTTACTCTGTAGACGCTTCTTCCATTAGTTCAGGTATTAATTTAATTAATACGTATATAGGAAAATCTGTTAATCTTTCCCATTGTAAGGTCATTACGTTTTCAGAAGAAGTGGCAAGTCAGGGAATTTCTGATGAAATCTATACATTAATCAATGACACACAAATTAGACCTTCCACCAATATTGTGATTTCTAAAACCTCTGCTAGATATTATTTAGAGCATTCAAAACCTTTATTTGAAAACTTGATTACTAAATATTATGAAGTCTTTTCTGCTTCTGGTAGTTATACAGGATATACTGCAAATGCTACCATCGGTGACTTTTTTGATAGCCTAATATGCCATTCATGTGAGCCATTTGCGATATTAGGTGGTGTTACAAATAAATCCACAGAATATACCGGTAGCACCAATTCAGAAAATGACTCTACCACAAAATCAAATGCCTCTTCTTTGTCTGGTCAATCTACGGCCGAAAATACAGGTCTTGCCGTCTTTAAAGATGATGTTTTGGTTGGTGAATTAAATTCTATAGAAACCTTATGTTTTTCTATTATTCGAAATCAAGTAGATGGCTTTTTGATATCTGTTCCAAATCCTGGCAAAGCTAATTCTTATATGGATTTACATGTCACTCCATTAGTTACTCCTCAGATAAAGGTTGATATCTTAAATGGAACCCCATATATTACTGTGGATTGTCGTTTCACAGGAAGAATTTATTCTATGGAAGATGGAGCTGATTATTTAGATAATGATATGTTAAATCAAATTTCAAATTCTTGTAATAGTTATCTAGAATCTGTTTTGACAGATTATTTATATAAAACATCTAAAGCATTAAATTCTGATATCAATGGTTTTGGAAAAACTGCTAGAAATAACTTTTTGACTCTTGATGAATTTTACGATTATAATTGGAGTGAAAAATATAAAGATAGCTTTTTTAAAGTAACTGTTAATTCTTCGATTCGTTCTTCTTCATTATTAACAGAAAGCTAAATATTCACAGAAGTTAATGGTGGGCAGAAGGCTAAATATTCACAAAAGTTAGTGATCGGCAGAAAGCTAAAGGAGGCATTCATTTATGATTAGTTTTTTAGAATTTGTTATTTTTATTTTATTTTGTCTATATGTTTTTAAAGAGTCTCTCAGTTATGGAATTTATGAATATAAAAATGATAATAAATTTGGTGGTGTCTTTGTAATCGTTTTTTCACTATTTTCTATTATTTTAAGCATTGTCGCTATATGCATTTCTTAACAGGGATTTTGGGGACGGACTCATTTTTCCCTTTTTTTTGGATCTAAGCAAAACAAAAAATATAGAATATAAAAAAATGGAACGATTTTGCGTATCTAAATTTGAAACTAGAAATTCTTAAAGAAAAAAATGAGGGATGTTCATTTGACTTAAGTTTTACAGTCACAATGAAAGAGGCTCATTTTTTTCTTATAGAATTTCTGTGAAAATTTAGCTTATACAAAATCGTGTAATGACTTTATATTCTATATTTTTTAAGTATATGAATTCAAAAAGGGAAAATTGAGTCCGTCCCCAAAATCCCTTAAATTTTCTCAAAATCAACTGTTCTCATTAATTTGCTAGCATCTTTTACCCTAATATTGATTTTATCTCCTATTTTATAAGTTGTTTTTGTATGTTCTCCAATTAACATCTTTCTATCTTCATCATAGATAAAATATTCATCTCCTAAATCGTCAAATCGAATTAAACCTTCCACAGTATTTTCTAATTCTACAAAAATCCCAAAAGAAGTGACAGAAGAAATAATACCTTCATATTCTTCTCCAATTCTACTTTCCATATATTCTGCCTTTTTGATATCTTCACTTTCTCTTTCCACTTTTGTTGCTATGCTTTCTCTTTCTGAAGATTGTTTTGCTCTTTCTTCTGCTTGTTTTTTATATTCTTCTACAAAAGTTTCTTCTACATCATAATTATCTTCTAAATATTTTGAAATGATTCTATGGATAAATAAATCTGGATATCTTCTAATTGGTGATGTAAAATGGCAATAATATTTACTAGCTATTCCAAAATGTCCTTCATTAATTGCTTCATATCTTGCTACTTTTAATGTCCTTAAGACTAAATTGGAAACTACTTTTTCCTCTTCTTTTCCTTGTACTTCCTCTAAAATTTTAGCAAATTCTTTTGGATATATATTGTCTTTATTGGCTTTAATTTTCAATCCAAAATTAAATAGAAATTTATTTAATTCTTGCACCTTTTCATAGTCTGGCTTTTCATGTACACGATATATAAATGGTGCATCTAGCCAGAAAAATTTTTCTGCAATCGTTTCATTGGCAGTTAGCATAAATTGCTCAATGATCTCATTTGCAAAAGTGGTTTCATATTTTTTTATATTGGTAACTCTTCCATCAATGTCTAACTCAATTTTGCTTTCTGGAATATCTAAGTTTAAATATCCTTGTTCTAATCGTTTATGTTTTAAAATCAATGCCAATTCTTCCATTAATTTAAATTCAGAAAAATATGGTTTATATCGATTGATGACTTCTTCATCTATATCATCTTGTGTCTTGATTTCCATTTGATCTATATTGTTTGATATCTCTTGTTTCTCTGTGTTCAGATAATCTAATATTTTTTGTACATTTGTATACGTCATTCTTTCTGTTACATTAATCACTGCTTTATAGACATCTGAGGAAATCACTTCACCCTTTTGGTTAATTTCCATGCTACAAGATAGCGTAAATCTGTCCTCTCCTGCATTCAAACTACAAATTCCATTTGATAACTCTCTTGGTAGCATTGGAATCACTCTTCCTAGCATATAGATACTCGTCCCTCTTAATAAAGCTTCTTGGTCTAATAAACTATTGGGTTTTACATAGTAACTAACATCAGCAATGTGTACATCTAACCTGTAATTTCCATTTTCTAATTTTGTTACCTTCACAGCATCATCTAAATCTTTGGCATCTTCTCCATCAATCGTAAAAATGATATCTTTTCTTAAATCTCTCCTGTTTGCAATATCATTTTCATCAATCTGATTTCCACATTTTTTGGCTTCTTCTACAACTGGTTCTGGAAATGTTGATGGTAAATTATGTTCTTTTATTAAAGATAGCATATCGACCCCTGCTTCATTCACATTTCCCAATACTTCGATAATTTTTCCTTCTGCCTTTTTACCTTTTTCAGGATATTTTGTGATTTTTACTAATACCTTATGGTTGTTTCTTGCCTTGCCAAAATTCTTTTTTGAGATAAAGATATCTGTACCAAAATTTTTATCATCTGGTACTACAAATCCAAAATTTTTATTATTTTCAAATCTGCCAACAATAGTATCTTTTTCATGTTTCAGAATTTTAACAACTTTTCCTTCTGCCTTTTTAACTTTATTTTTCTCTTCAATAATTTCGATTAAAACTCTATCTCCATTTAAAGCATTTTTCGAATTCTCTTTAGCAATATAAATTTCATCTTCTTGGTCCTCAATTTTAACAAATCCAAACCCTTTTTGATTCTTTCTGTAAATACCATCATAATAAACTTTATCTACTGGTCTGTATTGATTTTTCCTATTTTTTTGGATTTTCATTTCCATTTCTAGCTTTCCTAATATATTTAAAAGCTCATTATATTCACTTTTTGGCACATGCATAATCATGGCAATTTCCTTTGCCTTCATTGGTGCATAATCCTTATCTTTAATTAAATTTAAAACTTTCAGTTCCTGTTCTTCCATTAACATTCCTTTCTTTTTGGGGTTGCCATTGGTTGCCATTGGGGACGGGGCATTTTGGCAACTTTTGTGTCCCATTGGGGACGTTTCTGTTTGGGACATTTTTATGTCTACTTAAAACCATTTCTGTTTAAACTATCTATTTCTATATCCATATCTACTTGAAAACGTCTCTGTTTAAGCTATCTGTCTTAATACAGACTTATATATTTCTTAAAATTTTATTTTGTCCATTAAAAAATATATTTGAAGAAAATCTACATAAAAATGTCCCAAACAGAAACGTCCCCAATTGGACAAAATTCAAAAAAAGGGAAAAATGAGTTCGTCCCCAAAATCCCTTTTCTTTTTTATGCCATATATAATATTCCTAATACGATTGTTAATATCGCAAATATGATTGATAATATAACTGTCCATCTTTTTTGTTTTCCTTCTTTTGTTCTACTTTTATTTTTTTCAAAGAAGTTATTGGTTGATGAACCGGTTATGGTTGAAGATAATCCTGAATCTTCTTTTGATTGTAATAATGCTAATATGATTAAAGCTAATGCTACTATAAAATATATAACAACCAATATCCATTTTGCTATTTCCATATTTAATCTCATTCCTTTCTGTAAGTTGAAAAATAATTACTAATTTATTAATTATTAATTTGTTTATGACAATTTAACTCTTTTCCAACTATTCTATGGTTTTTTCTCCAATTATACTTTGCTATTTTAACATATATTTTCCTAAAATGCAAACATTTTTCATTATATTTCAAAATTCCTATTTTTCATTTATAATCTTGTCTATTGATTGTTCTCTCATCTCTTTGATAACTTGACAACTATTATTTAGTTTTTCTTGTTCTTTTTCATTTAATTCTAAGTTTACCAATTCTCTTACACCATTTTTATTAATAGTAAGTTGAAAAATAATTACTAATTTATTAATTATTAATTTGTTTATGACAATTTAACTCTTTTCCAACTATTCTATGGTTTTTTCTCCAATTATACTTTGCTATTTTAACATATATTTTCCTAAAATGCAAACATTTTTCATTATATTTCAAAATTCCTATTTTTCATTTATAATCTTGTCTATTGATTGTTCTCTCATCTCTTTGATAACTTGACAACTATTATTTAGTTTTTCTTGTTCTTTTTCATTTAATTCTAAGTTTACCAATTCTCTTACACCATTTTTATTAATAATAGCTGGTATTCCAATATAAATATCATCTTGTCCATATTGATTATCTAAATACGTTGATACAGTTAAAATTGAATTTTCGTCATCTAAAATAGCTCTTACCAATCTATTTAATGCCATACCAATTCCATAATAAGTTGCTTTTTTCTTTTCGATAATTTCATATGCAGCATTAACAACTTCTTCATGCATCTTATTTAATTTATCCATTGGATGATGATTATCTTTCATAACATCTGTAATCTTTTTACATCCTACATAACAATGTTCCCATGGTACGAATGAAGAATCTCCATGCTCTCCCATGATATAGGCATGTATATTTTTACTAGATATTTTCAAGTATTGTCCTACAATATATCTTAATCTTGCTGTATCTAAAACTGTTCCTGAACCAATGACTTGATTTTTTGGTAATCCAGATACTTTTGCTACAACATATGTCATTAAATCTACAGGGTTACTTGCAACAACGATAATTCCATTAAATCCACTTGCCATAATACTTTTGGTAATATCTTTCATGATTTTGGCATTTACTTCTGCTAATTCTAATCTTGTTTGTCCTGGTTTTTGTGCAATACCTGCTGTAATAACAACTACTTGTGCATCTTTACATTCATCATAATCCCCTGCTCTAATGATCATTTTTTGTGGTGCATATGGTAATCCATGTGCCAAATCCATTTCTTCTCCGATAGTTTTATCTTTATTAATATCTATTAAGATAAGTTCTTGTATTCCCCCTCTGTTTAACATAGAGTATGCCATACTCATTCCTACAAATCCTGTCCCTACTAAAACAATTTTTCCTTTTTTCATATAAACCCTTCCTTTATTTATAATTTTATCTTGTTTTGTCGCATTGAGATCGTTTGTCTATGCGACATGTCTCATTGAGATCGTTTGTCTGTGCGACATGTCTCATTGAAATCGTTTGTCTGTGCGACATTAATAGTATACTACTTTTTTCTTGAAATTAAAAGATTTTTTATATAATTTATTTTACTTTTTTCTCCAGTTATGATATAATTTAGCAAATAATCAAAGTAAGGAGTGCTATTTATGAGTTCAAATTCAAATAATAATACTACTTTGGCTGAAAATAAAGTATTAATTTTATATATCTTAAATCTTATTGATGGAGATATTATTCAGGACGGATT
>CAMLYR010000029.1 GCA_946491915.1 uncultured Clostridium sp. | reverse complement strand
AAGATATTTTGGTTTTCTTATGCAGGCAGACTTATCCGCATTGCGACGTTCAAGGAATTTCCCGCGCGTTTCGCGCCTGTAACTTTTGGCGGAATACAAGTCCATCAAGTCATATTCGCCTTTATTTTTGTAGCTATAATCGTCCCATTCCCAGTCGCGAAAACCTGCCCTGTTTTTAAGGTCGTACAACATTCCTATCGTCAAGCCTGAACCGAACTTCTCTGTAGGCGGTCCGATATAATGATATGAATTATGTTCCTGTCTGCCGTTTTGCTCGTAATTTGGGAGTACTTCTATCAAACCTTCTTCCTTCAAGCCCCTCATGAGAGATTGTATTGTCCGCTTGGACACGGCGAGTTTTGCAGCAAGTTTCTCTAAATTTATCGGCTTCCCGTCCCGACGGATGATATAGTTTACCACCATTTCCCGCCGCTCCTCGGGTGTTGCCTTGCGCATAAGAAACTCGGACGGAGAAAAGCAATATTGATTGTCGTAATATTCGGGATTTTCAATCTCAATAAAGCCAAATTTATGCTTATGTATTGTCTCGTCCCCTGGCTTCCCTAACGTATGCTTTCTGTGCTTCTTCCTCTTCTTTAGCTTTTCTTCTCCCGTTCCTCGGCTGTCCATTGCCATATCCTCTTACCAAAACGCAAACATTTGTTTGTATTATAGCAGAGAAATTTAGTATTGTCAAGTGGAATAAGTTATCCATAAATATTTTTTTAATAGATACAACCAGCGCAATTAAGAAGGTAACACTATTTATTAGAATTAAGTACTATACGATAAGTTGTTTGTTTATGGATATACGTATCTCCAGATTTTAACTCTTTAAGCACACAGCCACCATGTGCTCCAGGATGCTTAAACTCATTTTTAAAAGTTGTAATTTTAAGAACTTTATTATTTCGCAATCTGGCTTCAATTGCCAATTTTATTTTCTTATCAATATTTACACTTCTTCCCCAAAATAAAATAATATCTGATTCTTCTTTTTTTATAACTTCAGATAAAAGATGAATAAAATTTTCATTTTCTTCTAAATCAAGATTACAAGTGTCTTTATCTGACGAAACTTGAGGATAAAGATTATAGAGTATATATCCATCATAGTCATCCCACAATAAATCTATTAATCTTTTATTGGTTGTGTCAATTTCATCTTCAGCCTTTGCCGGATTATAACCGATACAAACAGCTGTTTTTGATAAACTACTTTCCTTTATAAAACTTATTTCTTCTTTATACTTAAAGGTGTATTCTACATTTTCTTGTACATCTTCTTGTACTACTTTCTTACTCCAATATATCCGATATACTTTGTGCTTAGATTTCTTAAATCCGCTAAACTTCTTCCCATTATTATTTACAGTGCATGTATTTAGAATATTTTCTAATTCTTTATAATTAATTTGGATTTGATCAAAACACATAAACATCCCCCGTATTTGCAAGAATCAAAAAGCTTTAAATTTATTGAAATATTTCAGAATATGCCTACAATACATATATTTTACTATTCTATCTCCAAGTCCTCTGACAAAAATATTTCATCGTCCAAAAATTCAAGCACGGTCATACTGAACCCACGTGCAATCATCATGACGGTATTCAGCTCTATCCCCTTATTCTTTGCGCTCATAATGCCGTTCATTGTCCCGTGTTGAATTCCCGAATTCTGCTCCAACCTATACTGCGACATGTTTCTTTCCTTTAACAACTTATTTACACGTTTAGCGACCGCCTGACAAAGCGTCATAATCATTACTCCTTTGCTGTTTGGTCTTATTTTACTTAAATATGAAGTTTAAAATACGGATTTTAAACGCCGTATTTTGTTGCCTATACTATCTAAATGCAGTAAAATATAGGAAGTTATAACGTCGTATAGTAAGGAGCTAAATTTGATTGTAACTTTTATAGGACATCGTAAAATTGCTGAAAAAAGTATTCTTTATGGCAAACTTATAGATTTGATTCTTCGGCTTGTGGATTACAAGAATGCCGATACTTTTCTGTTTGGCAGCAAAAGTCAATTCAATGATTTATGCCTGCAAGCAGCTACCGAAGTTAAAAAAATCCGCCCGAACGTAAAGCTGATTTACGTCAGAGCGGAATACCCACATATAAGTGAGAATTACAAAGATTACTTATTAAATTTTTACGATGATACCTATTTCCCCGACAAGATTTTGAACGCTGGCAGAGCCGCCTATGTTGAACGCAATTTTCACATGATAGACAGAGCCGATATCTGTATATTTTATTTCGACAAGACTTATTCCCCTCCCCGCGACCGAATACCAAACAAGCACGTTTGCTGTCCAAATAAAAAAGTTAGTGGGACAAAGCTCGCTTATGATTATGCCTTATGCAAAAAGAAAGTTATAGTAAACCTATAAGATATTCATATATAAACCCGAGAACATCGTAACCATCTTTGTCGTCTATAGGAATATCTTTGATAATTTTAATTAGTCCTTTAATTGCTTTTGTTTGGGCAGAAGAATTTTCACCAAGCTTACTCAAGCCAGTTTCAAGAGTATTAAAAATATTGTAATAAATCGTTTTTTCATTTCTATCTTTTTCCGCATTATGACTCATATAATTTAGTCTTGAAAATGCGTTTAGTGCGGTTATAACATCATCCACAGAAAAGTCATCACCTTTTTTTAGCCATGTAGAAAAAAGATGATTATAATGAATAAAGTACCCTATATTCCTCTTTGTGGTTGCAGCATCAGAACTGTCTTCAGTAATCTCTTTAATTTCTTCAACAGTCGCTTCTCGCTCATGAAAATATCTTTCCTCATTTTCGGACACAAACTTATAGAATATAAATCCTAAAATGTAATCCTTATATTCACTAGCTTCGATTTTAGAACGCATATCATTTGCTGCTTTCCATATTTTTGCCGCTAATTGTTGTTTATTCATTGTGTTCTCCCATTAAGTAAACATCTATAAAAATATTCACGAAACTCTTGTAGTCAATATAACATTCCTATTATAACATGACACACCTAATAAATCAAGTTGCATCCATTTTGTCAATTCATTTAAATTCTTACAGTTAATACATTGAAACCTTTACGCTAAAGCAAAACATAGAAACTGATGAAATTAAATATTTGCAGCACTTCCAAATAGCCGATAAGTTTCACATAAAAGAAGCAGAGAATAAACCCTCTACTTCTTTTATGTTTTTAATTAATCATACAAATCAGCAAGAAATCGAGATATTTCACGCCAAAAAGGATAGCAAAATTAAGTTTGCCAATTTAAATAATTAAACTCCAACCTTTACTATATAGCAGACTTCGCACAATTCTTTACAAAGTTCCGCCTCTTTTTTACAAACCAGCAATAAACAGTCTTGCTATTTATATCTTCATTTTTTAGCCGTACTGTTCATTACGGAAGAATTTAAATACGCCCATACTCACTTCTTGTTTGTATTCAAATTTTATTTTGCTAAGTATACATTTTCAAATTATATTTTTTTGCAATAATTGATGCATCTTGTTTATTGTACATTGAGTGCATTTCTTCTAATATATGCCGTTGAGACTTTTCAGTCCAATATATTTTTAAATTATTCTTTGCTCTAGTAATTGCTGTATAAAATATGTTGTGAGAAATCAACTCTTCGACTTCATCGGTTATTAATATTTTTACAGAATCATACTCTAATCCTTGGGCTTTATGAATCGAAACAGCGTATGCTATTTGGAATGGAACAATGGATAAATAATCTTTATCGTCATCGTCACGATTTGAAAATTTATTAACGTAGAAACTTACAATAGATTTACCTTTATTCCGTGGCGTTTCTAATTTAAAATTAGCATTCTCAACATCTAATTCATTAAAAACCTTTTCCACCTCAATATAAAATTTAACAGAGCTTTTTTCCTCTTCAATATTTATTATTGTTCCCTTGAGGTTGTTATATAATAAATCGCCAAATCGTTCATTATCCTTAAAAATAATTCTATCGTTAACTTTATATATTTCCATACCCATTTTAACGGATTTGGAATTATTGCTGTCTTGCAGAAATTTATTAATATTGTTTATTCCATACAAACCATCATAATTTAAGCAAAGAATAATTTCATCATTTGAAGATCGATTGAATATAGACTCATCTAATGAAACTGAATAATGATGTGCATCTAATAAATCTGCCATCCTGCCATCCAATTTTCTAACAGATTCCCATAACTCCTTCAAAACTTCGTCAGTACTTCTATGAACATATGTTAACTCACAAATAGCCTTTGATGGTATGTATGAACGTGCTATAGCAAACCAATTACCAAATCTTATAGACTCAATCTGATAAATATCTCCTACCAATACTAATAGCTTAAATTGTGTTTTCTCTAAAATATTAACCATGTCAACATTGCTGACGGTACTGCATTCATCTATAAACAAAATATCACATTCTGCGCCGCCTTTTGAAATATAATTCTTTATTGTAGAAAAGCTATTATTTTCCGCCATGTTAACGCATCTTTTTAGATTCTCTTTAGCCGAATGAGTATTAGTTAAATATATTTTCGTTCTGTTTGAAAAGAAATTAGAGATATGCTTGACCATCGTAGATTTTCCTGTACCCGCTGGTCCGTATATCAGTGCAACTTTTGAATATGAAAAGAGTTTTTGCAAGGCTGTTTCTTTTTCAGAAGAGTCGATTTTATAGCCTGTTTCTTTCTGCCACTGCTCAAATGACTCTGCATACCCACCAAGCCCTGAAGATGTTAACATGTTAAGTTGTTGAATGATACGAATGGTGTTTTTTTCGTAGCCATTAATATAAACAAACCCATTCTCGTGTTTTAATGAACCTTCTTCTTTGTGTTTATAATACAGCAACGAGTTATACTTAGAGATTAATGAATCAATATCTTTAAATTTACTTAATTCGCTCTCCGGTGTATAAAGTTTAGCTCTTATTTCTGTATTATTTTTAATTAACCTTCCCAATAGTTCATGTTCTCTCCCCGCCAGATTTATACACTCAAACAAATCGCCGAGATTGGTAAAATGATTAGACAATTCAAACGCGAAAGGCATTGTATCAAAGCCAATACATTTATATTTTAATCTCAAATTAGATAGTCTATCATTGGGCTCATAATTATATTGGTCTCTTATAACAACATTCCTTAGCTTATACAATAGATATATTAATACATTGTATCCAGGCTTATTATAAAATTGGCGACATATTGACAACCCATCAAAAATATGAGTAGTTTTAAGCTCTTTGCAAACTTTTTCTCTTATTTTCGCAAAATCATCGTCATCAAGCTCAATCAGTTCCGTTAAACTCAATTTAGTTTGTGTCAAATAACTCATTAGAGCCTTATATTCATTATCACTGGTTGAAACTCTTGTGCGATGATCAAAGATTTTAAAAAAATTATCAAATTCGCATGGTCTTATAGAAACTTTAAATCCAACAATAATCCGTATTGGCATGTCTCTATTTAAAATATGAATTTTAGAATCCTCAAGCCTTGGATGTATTGCATAAAAAATTGGAATATCAATCTTTGTAAATGCGATGATATTATCAAATTTTGATGCCTTATTGTCTGCTTCAGACAATGTGACTTCATAATATTTTTCGCCATTTACCCTAAAAACTTTCTTCTTTTGTATATAATATCGATTCGTAGGACTTTCTGTAATTTGGATTATACTCCGTTTGTTAATTTGAATGGAAATTTTCTCATAATATTCCTTGAGTGTTTCGT
Organism: uncultured Clostridium sp.; assembly: GCA_946491915.1. The sequence goes on along the minus strand of CAMLYR010000029.1, from coordinate 10,040 downwards.
CCTGTTCTAAAGGGAAGTCATCTAAGTTACGCAAAACATCAATATTATATTCTTGCTTTAAAAACTTTTTACAATCATATAAGTAGTCCCAATATCGATACATTAACCTAATTGCTACATCAGGTTCTACAGTCGAATGAGAGGCTGACACCTGTAAACATTTATGAAAACGATTTAAAAAGATATATTTATCTTTAGACTTTATATAACTTATGGCAGCTGTTGTCCCTTTTTGATTATCTGCTATGTCTTTTTCTTGTCTGCACAAAAATCTTGCAATTGCCTCAACAAAATTTCTTAGTTGTGCAACAATATTTTGAGACAACAATTCTATACCCAAAACATCTTTTTTATCAATATTGTCACAAATTACTTTATCTGTTATTAAAATTTTTTCTAAAAATAAATCCATATATTTCTTCCTTGAAATTTCATTCAGAACTTTCTTGCTTACAGGTTAAAATTTTCATTTAGATTGTATTTTTTGCTTAAAATTATCTAAATCCTGATTGAGCTGAGTTAACTTACCCTGTATATCAATACTAAATTGATTTAAAATCATTTTCGTAATAATGTCTGTCTCAATTTCACTCTGTTTTTTGAGCCAATCAATTAAAGCTTCAAAGTTTTTTATCGTTTCACCTATAGCACTAATTCTTTTAAATTTTGCAAAACTATTTGTTGACCCCGTAGGTAACATGTCCATAGTATAATTGAGTGATAATATAAAGTGTCCTAACTCTCGTTTCCTTCGATTATCTCCTTCTTGATAAGCCTTTTTAAAAACATCAAGCAACTCATCGTCAAGCTCTTCTAAGCCATATATATTTAAATTATACAAAAAATCACTCTTATCTTTAAGGGCTTCAAGTAAATTATTTCTCAATTTCCAGTAATTATGGTTATATTCAATATACTCTAACTTTTCAAGCAAACTTTTAGTATCTTCGTTCTCACGTGCCATAATCTCACTTGCGACATGAAACCGTAATTTTCCTTCCTCGACACCTGTTTTTACACGCTCAATAAATTTATCTATTCCATCAGATAATTTATAATAATCCAAATCATCAAACGGAAGTTTATAAACTTTATAATACTGTAACCTGTCAATAAGTCCTACATATTCATCTGCATCTAAAAATCCATTATAGGCATCTTTTAAAGCATCTTTTAATCCTTTTATTGTAGTTTCTGCATCTAAATCAAATATAGACCAATGTAAAACCTTGAACTTATCAGTAAACTGATTTTGCGTAAACTTTTCTTGAATTTCTGAAATAATAGCATTTTCATCAAATACCCCTTTCTCAATCCACATACACAATGAATTTAAACTACTCGCCTTCTCATTATAATGAGTGTACTTCTTTCCATCCTTATCTTTAATAACAAACCTTTCAATGACTTGCTCGACACCTTCTTCTGCATCATCAGAAACAGGTTTCGTTTCATAACAATCAGCTATAAAGCTATATAATAAATAATGCAAGTAGTCATTCGATAAAGCCAATCTTGTCCATAGAGCATACACGCGTTCAAATTTAGTTATACTTGCCTTAATAGTTCTTAAATTATTATATTTGCTTTCTATAAACACTTGCTTAATGCTGCAACTGTTACATTTTAAAAAATCTTTATAGCCAGATACACCTTCTGAATATTTATCTATCATGGCATCAATAATATCCACATACGTCATGCTAAATGCTATGGTCTGAAAAATAACTTTTTCTTTAAAATCCCGATAATCAGAAACTGACCTTATTTGCTCTTTGATAGAAGCTTCTTTTTTCGTTGTTCCTTCTTCCCAAACAACTTTTTTTATATTCTCTTCATTTTTTAAAATAACATCTTCTGCTGCCAAAATTATTGTTTTTATATTTCTGTTTTCACAATACTCATTAATTGCACCCAAAAGGTCAACAGTATTAATTTTACAACGCTCTAAATCATCAAAAACAAGAACAAACTTCCTTTTCGATTTTCCACGTCCAATATAGTTTTTCACAGAAATAAAATCTAATAAGCCTAGCGAAATAACAGATGAAAAACCTTTTTGAGCAGCCGAAACGGCAACATTTCCCCCTGTTGCCGCCTCCGCAACTTTTAAGCCTGAATTTACTGTTTTACCTACTATCTTCCCAATTTTTCTTGCCGTTTTAGTAAAAATTGTACTATTCGCTTCTAAATAGCACTCCTTGACCGCTTTAGTTAAATTCTCCACACTATCTATACCAAATAGAGAAATAACACACAAATACTCTTTTTTGGCGTCATTTAATTCTGCTGCAAGATTTTTTATATAATATGACTTCCCCGAACCCCATTTCCCAGTAATTAATAAAGCACCGGTTTCTTCTTTTCTTTCAATAAAATTTATAATTTCATCTTTAATATCCATCATTTTTCCCCTTTATAAATTACCTTGCCTCGTCGAGTAACCTTTGATTAAAACTTGATTTTATTTGCTATTTTATTGTTCTCTACGGCACTATTTTTCAACTTTAATGATATAGACACATAAAAACTTGTGTCAATAGTGCCATTTGCATATTTAACATTCACCCCCCTAATATATTCTATTTTTCCTAATTATCGTAATAAAGCGTTGCTCTTAAAGGCATACAAGGATTTTTATGAGTTGTCTGTAATTTTCTGTTTAGAGAATTCGATTTTGCTTGTTTAACCAATTCATTTACATTTTCATTCAGATCTTTATATTCCGTCCAGACAACGTAATTCTTATTATCCCACAATTTAGCAGGAAAAGTTGATAAATTAACCTTGCTTAAGCTATCACCTCGATTATCAAGTAGAACACCAATTATGCCCAATCGCTCACCAGGTTCACCCTTCAAAGCTGTGTGAATTTCCCTATCAACGTGAGGTCTTTTATAAGTTTCTTTACCTATAAGACAGATCATAACATCACATTCTTTCAGGCGATTACATATATAAGTCTTAATTGTTTCGGCTCTTTTCCCGTTAAAATCAGCATCCTCCGGAACAGCATAATAATCTATTTCTGCATTATTTAATATATTTTCTACTTTATGTCTATATTTACTATCCGCTCTATGGTAACTTATAAAGACTTTCATATTTCACCTCTATATAAATAGACCTATTATGATCCCAACAGAAACACACAAAATAGGGACATAATAAAATAGAATCGACCTTGAAAATATACAATTTAAAAGACTAGTGCTACGATCCTGACATTCTTTTGTGATTTTTAATTCGAAATCAATTTCAGCATCTTCCTTTTTTCGCACAATATCATAAAGCTTTCTATACTTTCTTTCTAATTGTAAATAATAAGCGTCAAGCAAGGCAAATATTAAAATTGGTACTAATACTATTGGAACGAACAAGCCTGCTGTTTTTGGGACAAAAGCAAACATTGCAACAACTAATGTTAATGCCCATCCTTTAATCATAAAAGAATTCTGTGCCATTCTTGTTATAATTGCTTGTATCATTTCCAAATGTTTAATTTTATTTTCCATACATTAACCTATCCTACTTTCTATAAACCTCATCCAAGGTCTTACCGTTTTTATTCTTTCACTCAGACCAGCCGTTAGTCGAACCACCAAGCACAAAATCGCTTGCCAGCGTTTCTCACTTTAACTGCTAATATTATAGTTCCAAAAGTTCTCGAACTCTGCTTTGCAAGAATTTTTCTATGATCTTCAACCTGCTCTTAGGCAAATTGTACCTAGGATGAAGAGTAAACTTAAAATTTATCATCTTTCTAAGCATTGCTCTCTGCCGTTCTGAAATAAACGCACCTACAACTTCTTCATACGAACCACCCATAGCAGGTTTACGTGTTTTAGAGTAATTCCCTATATCCGCAAGGTCGTCTTCCATTGCAAAATTGAATAGCGACAGCCCGTTGTCAAACACGGGCGCAAACGCCTTTACCTTATTCGTATGACTATCGACGAGCAGCCCGAAATTACCAGTATGCCTGTCCGTATTGAAGATCAGCGCATCAAAGACAAGCATATCCACAAACTCATTGTAGAACTCTTCGCCATAGTCTTTTAGCAACTGAGCAATGGCAAGCAGCGAATCTTTTTCCACAAAGCACCAAATGGGGACATATGCAGTATTGATGTCTGTGAACAACTCGCAGACGGATGAGAGCATACCTTTCCACTGTCTGAGATTGTATTCCACATGTTTAATGCCCATTGTTTGAGCAATCTGAGCAGCATAAAATTCCGAATAAGGCTCTTTGCCAGTATTCGCCGCACCCATCGTGCCGCCTTTGTACAGATATATTTTGCCGTCCACTCTGCGCCAACACTTTTTTAGCATTCCGTTTGTAGTGAACTCAGGTGAAGACGTGAAACCTCTTGCGACACTGCTTCCGTGTCCCGTATAGGCAATCAGCGCCAGAGTGCGCGAAAACCTATTTTCATAGAGGTTATAGTTTTCAAACTTGCCGTCAAATCCGTCTTCTACAACCCAATAGGAATCATTCAAAGACAGCCCTTTGCAGATGCGTATTATGCCGAGAGTGTCATTTGATGAGAGCCCCAACTTTGCAAGGAAACTTTCAACATATTCTCTGTTTTTAGGGATTACCCTTGATTTCAGCCACGAGATAATACCCCTTTCGGTCAATTTAAGTCCGATAGGCAAAAGATTTTTATTATTCTCATCTACCCACAGAATACGACACTCCTCGCCCGAAAGCGGAATATTATCATACTCAAACGAGAGCAATACCTGATTGTATAATTTTAAATTTAGCTTCATAAGAGATTTCCCCTTTTACAATGCTATAACCTATTCTACTTCCTGTAAACCTCATCCAGGGTCTTGCCGTCTTTGTTCTTCCACTCAGCCCAGCCGTTACGGCTACCACCTAAGACAAAGCACGCTGCACCACTCGGAGTTTTGAATGATATGGATTTTATTAAATAATGTTTTCCTTCCTGCTCTGAAATATCTCCGTTATTCAACGCAATCTGCCTTTGTTTGTTAAGAGCTTCCAGTCGACACTTTCTCTCCATATCGATTTGCGAGTCTTTTAATACCACAAATTCACTGCCGTCAAAAACGCCATAGGCATCGATACCGTTCGTCGTTGTGTGGAAAACATCAACCTCGTTCAGGCTTGCTCTGGCATTGTCCATCTTATAACCCTGTGTTGCCATTATGAACTGAATTTCATCATACACTTCCTCAATAGAGGGCAGGTCATACTCATCTATTTCATACTTGGGCTTGACAGAATTTTCAACCTTATAACGATTTGACTCGTGCGCCTTCATAATCGCATATTCTTCAAGACCACTTATCATATCGAGAGAAAAAGTCTTGCTGTCGGCAAGGAACATAATTGCCTTATTCCAGAAATCCTTAGAACGATTATGATCGTCCAGCCTTACTACTCCGTTTCGAGTTTGACCTATGTAAATCTGAGCTATCTTATTCTCGTCATTTTCATTGATGAGATAGTAAATTCCTGGACGATTGATTCCGGTAATCTTCTTGGCTTCGGCAAGCAACGGGCGAGGAATGACGTATGTTGTCATGGTAGAAAGATGACGCCTTATTGACCTAATACCGTCAGGCTGACCGTTATGATATATAATTTCCAGTTTCTTACTCGTTACCATCTGTCGTCTCCTCGTTTATGACATCCATTATGTCACCGACATTACATTCAAGCACCTTGCAGATTTTAAGTAACACTTCCATAGATACGGTCTCATTCTTTCCAAGTTTGGCAAGCGTGGTCGTGGAAATATCTGCCTTTAAGCGCATTTCCGTCTTTGTCATTCCCTTGTCTATAAGCAATTTCCAGAGTTTATTGTAGCTCAACGTCATGAGTCACACCTCAAATAATATAATACATGATAATTATAACATACAAATTAAGCTATTTCAATACCTTATCAGCATTTATAAATATAATATTTGAAAAAGCTCTTAAAAATCTGAACACCAACCACCTTAACGCAACAACAGAATTCATACCATAAAAAAGAGACTGTAACCGAAATGGAAACAGTCTCTTTGTGTTATTAAGTTATATAAACCACCATTGTGATGGGAGTAAAACGTGTCCTGAAGAATTTTACTCCGAGGCGTTTGTAATATTCCCTTGCGATTGAGACATCAATCGTTACTGTAAACAGTGGTTTTTCAGGCGAAAAGCCATTAGCCCCTAGGGTGTTTGATGTTAGCCTGCACTGATATACCCGTTCCGAGTGCCGTCGCCAAATCGAGCAAAATACCACTTTTTTTAGGAAATATACCACATTTGAATTATTAACTTTTTTTATCGTCTATTCATCGATTTGTTCATAATAATACGAGTAGTCAATGCCCTTCATAAAGATCTCCCTATCGTCAATCTGCAGCGTCTGGGCGTCTTTGATAAGTTCAAAAATATGCGACGAATCGACAGGGCTTTCTTTCATTGCGTCAAGGTATTCGCGCTTGTTTATCCTGCTCCAATCGGTGCAGGTGTGCAGGTTGCTTCTCAATATCAAATCGAGCCAGATGCGCGTTGCTCTGCCATTGCCCTCCATAAATGGATGGGCTACGTTCATTTCCACATACTTTTTGACGATATTTTCAATAGTATCTTCGGGCATTTTTTCTATCAGCTCAAGGTTTTCCCTTAAATACATTGCGGGGGCGAACGCAAACCCGCCCTTTGCAATATTCATACTGCGTATTTTGCCCGCAAAATCATAGAGCCCACCAAAGATATAAGAATGAATTTGCTGCAAGCCCTTTACCGTCCCCACTTCAATATCGTTTATAAGACCGCTCTCAAATAGCTCGTAGGCCTTTTGCTTGCTCTTCTCATCGATTGAAGTCCCTATTCCTTTAAGCCACTTGTCGAATACGAGTGACTTTTTGCTGGGTATTACGGCAATTACAGTATTTACCCCTTCTTCATCTACAACGTCGGTTAAATATCTCTTACCGTCCTTTGCTGTTAACTTCAGTTGTCGACAAATTGTCGACAACTGAGGATTCCTACGCTTTATGACATTCCAATAGGAACGGGGATTTTTGCTTTTTGTTAAAGCCTCAGCGATGTCGACAGCACAAAACCACCATTTGGAAGTCTCCTCCTCCCAAACAGCTCGCACGGGTATATCTTCAAAAAAGCGTATAGATGTTTTGATCATTATCTAAATCCTGCGATTGTAAATTAAGTTCGAGATATAATTATTCAACACACAATGATTAATCAATATAATATCAACATTTGATCAGTTCCCTTTATTTCATTTTCTTCTTCAATTAAAGGAAAAATCTTTTGCCTTATTTCCAAAAATGTCATTCCGTCCTTAAATCCCTTATCTCCATCCAGAAAAAGACAGTTCATTAACCTATCAAATGTTGCTTCACAACTCCTTCGCGGAAATCTTCCCAATGTTGAATCGAAAAAATTATTATAATATGAATAATGATGTGTATGTATAAAATCCTTCCATGATAATATAACTTCATCCTCGTCGCGTATATCTATTATTTCTATCTCTTCAAGATTACGCTCCTCTGGTGTTCCCCATGCTTCCTTCAACATTGATACTGCTTCTATATCACTTTTGGGAGCACTGTAACCAAAAATTGTTACCATATAAGCTCTTTTTAAATTCTTCTGTAATTCTTTCCATGATTTATCGATTACAATTTCCGACTTATAATCTTTCTTTTTTATAGGATACAGCAATTTTACAGGTCGAAACAACTTACCACATACACACTTACTATTTACAATTCCTATAGCATTATCCTGTTCACAATAACCTATAGCAACATTCCCATGTAAAAATACTAAATACGGCAAATTATCTGTATACTTACTGACTCTTAAATATGCTTGAATCAAGAGAGGATCCCAATTAAATGTAGCAATTAAATCTTTACTAGTTAAACTTAATACAAGGTAATCGTATATAGTTGGACCATCAGGAATCTTATATCCTGACATATAACTAAATATACATTGTTCTAGTTCGAGTTTAACATTCTCGCAATCTTTCTCGCAATTACTTCTCTCGTCCAATTCCATATATATTTCCTCAAGATTATCCGACTTAGTCATAAGCTTTACCCGTGACAACAGTTCAGATAATCCAAGCTTTTCAATAAAACCATTCATGGCAGAAATTTTCCTACCAGCCTTATCCCCATTTGGTATAGCCGCACAACTTGCCCCTGCACCTAAAATGACAACATGGGGTCTCTCTTTCATAATTTTTTCATAATTAAAAACCATAATCTTCCCTCTCAAAATTTCCATTATATATTGTTGATTATTATAAGCAACATTAATTTAATTAACTATTTCTATAACTTTCAAACCAAATTCTTCCGGTAAATTACTTATTATTTTGTTTAAATATTTTAAACACAAACATATTTCATTATAATTTGCAATTTCACCACAGTGATATACGCCAACTCTTTCTATTGAATTTGCCATAATAATTCCATTTCCGTAAATTAAGAATTATTGTGATAACATTAACTTAATTATTTCACAATATATTCCCACTTGGATAGCAAATGAAATACATTTTCGTCTTATAATTATTACTATCTTTAACTGGTATTTTTACCGCGCCTTTAAGCATTCCTTCAACATTTGATAATACTATAAGTTCATTGTTTATACTTAAAACATATATTAAATGAACAACTTGCTCGCTTAATTGCTTTTTTAGATCTGATAATCTTTCGTCAATATCCTTACTATCATTTTCTGATGGAAGACCTATTATTCCTTCTATTAATTCCTTATCATATTGTTCCTTATAAATATAGTCATGCAATATTTTTTGCAAATTTAAAATAGATTCCTCTAACAGTATTTTTTCTCCCTCTTGATAATATAGCGTTTCGAAGGCTACCTTGACTAATTCCAAATAAAACTTTTCAATATTAAATTCAAAATGAAACTGAATTTCTGGATAGGTTTGAGTCCGTTTCATTTGAGTACATAATATTTCTTTTTGTTCTTCCGTTAAAGTTTTCTTTACATTACGCAAGTATATTTTTTTAATTATATCCAGCGCTTCCTCTTTAGACGATGTACTAATGTGATAAACATTTTCATCTCTTGTAACTTTTGGTACAAGTTTAGGTTTAAAGTCTGGCGACAGTCTAATTCTATCTCCATCGCTTGTTTCTCCCTCTTTGAAAGGATTTGGTTCCTTCTTTGAATGCCCTTTAATTCCATACTGTGATCTCACAATCTTTCCACTTAACGAATCAGTAATTTCAGCATCAATTTTTTCGCCCATTAAGGAATTACAGGTTTTACATACTGACCTAATAATAAAATGTTTATTCCCTAGTGCATACGGAATAATATGTTCTTCACATTCTTTATCAATCTCTTGACCACAAATTATACATTTACTCATTTTACTCTCCTTGTTATCTAATAATTAAACCTACTCAATTATTCTCTAATTGGAGTTTATCAATATACACTCTAAACGACTCTTACTGGAATATAAATATAAATATCATTAAAAATATAATCATATCCCGTCATTGGATTAAGACATTTACATAACTTCATGTATTCTCTATTATAGGATATAAACATTATACCATACACGCTTGATTTAATCAAGTACCAAATAATGCGAACAAAAAGGTCAAGCTGTTTCCGACTTGACCTTTTTATTAGGCATAGATATGCACAACAATATTTTTATATTGATATTTCCGCAATATCTCGCCGCGCATTTCCCTGTATGAGTGAGCACTCTCGTATTCTATCGTAAAAGAAGTAACTTCTTTAAATCCACTATCAGCCGCATGAGGAACCAAGTTAAGATACCAATCAAATTCCAATGCACTATGGGCAACTATCTTTCGTACAAATGCGTCGATTATCCCTCTTTTTACAATCGGCTGCGTAAAATCGAGCTCGATCCGCAACATTCCACCCAATTCCTCTTTTGAAAACTGATTTTCACTATTTCCCTGAGTAGTTAAGTCTTCTTGCTGAAGCTTATCTATTCTTTTCTGGG
>CAMLYR010000028.1 GCA_946491915.1 uncultured Clostridium sp. | reverse complement strand
AATTTAAAGCTATGGAAATAGAAGCTATTCCAACAGGAGCATTAAGTTTAGATATCGCATTAGGAATAGGCGGAGTACCTAGAGGAAGAATTATAGAAGTATTTGGACCAGAATCTTCAGGTAAAACAACATTAGCATTACATATCATTGCAGAAGCACAAAAAATGGGAGGAGAAGCAGCATTTATTGATGCAGAACATGCGTTAGATCCAGTTTATGCAAAAAAATTAGGTGTAGATATAGATAATTTAATTGTATCTCAACCAGACACAGGAGAACAAGCATTAGAAATAACAGAAAGTTTGGTTAGAAGTGGAGCACTAGATGTTATTGTCGTAGACTCAGTGGCAGCATTGGTTCCAAAAGCTGAAATTGATGGTGACATGGGAGATTCACATATGGGATTACAAGCAAGACTTATGTCACAAGCATTAAGAAAATTAGCAGGAGCAATCAATAAATCTAAAACTGTATTAATTTTTATTAACCAATTGAGAGAAAAAATAGGGGTTATGTTTGGAAATCCAGAAACAACAACAGGTGGTAGAGCATTAAAATTTTATGCATCAGTTAGAATGGATATTAGAAAAATAGAAAATATTAAACAAGATGGAGAGGTAAAGGGAAATAGAGTAAGAGTAAAAGTTATCAAAAATAAAGTAGCTCCACCTTTTAGAGAAGCAGAATTTGATATTATCTATGGTGAAGGAATTTCAAAAGAAGGTAATATTCTAGATATGGCTGTTAATTTAGATATTGTAGAAAAAGCAGGTTCTTGGTTTAGCTATAATGGAGAAAGAATCGGACAAGGAAGAGAAAATGTTAAGAAATACTTAAAAGAAAATCCAAAAATGCTAGAAGAAATAGAAGGAAAAGTAAGACAAGATTTTGAAAAAGTATTTGAAGAAAGTCTAGGAGAAGAATTACCTGAAATTGATATGGATGATGACGAGGAAGAATAAAAATAACAAAAGTGATAAAGGAGATACACAAAAAGGTATCTCCTTTTCAATTGAAATGTTACTATTCAACGGTAAAGATATTTGATATTGAACAAGTTCTTAAATATTTATATTACTAGTTATATTAGAATTTTTCAATTAAAATTTGTTATTGCTATTTTAAAGTCTTTATAGTAAAATATAAGGAAAGTATACTATATGCGAAATCAAAGATTTCTATGCATAGATGTGAAGACTGCTTCGTAGTATTTCACGAATAGAGGAGAAAAAAGATGAAAGAAAGATATAGAACTTTGTCAGCAGTTATGTTAATGTTAATGAGAGAAAATAATGGAAAAGAGGAAATTTTATTACAAAAAAGAAAAAATACAGGATATATGGATGGTTATTGGGACTATTCAGCAACTCGGACATGTCGAGAATATGGAAAGCATGAAAATGGCAATGATAAGGGAAGCAAAAGAAGAATTGTGCATTGATATTGATATTCAAGATTTAGAATTTGTTTCATTAATTCATAAAATTAATGGAATAGATACTATTTACTATAATGGCTATTTTAAGGCCAATAAATGGAAGGGAGAACCAAGAATTGGAGAACCTAATAAGAATGAGGAAATAAAATGGTTTGATATTCATAACCTTCCAGATAATTTAGTAGATGATAGAAAAGAAGCGATAAAAAACTATATACAAAAAATACCTTATAGTGAATTTGGTTGGGAGAACAGAAACCTAAAGTAAAGGAGAAACATATGATACAATTATTGGCAAGTGACTTAGATGGAACAATTGTATACAATAACAATATAACAGCAATAGATTTAGAAACTGTCCAAAAATTAAAACAAACAGAGGTTAAATTTGTTGTTTGTACAGGAAAAACATATGCAATGACAAAAGATATATGTCATCAATTAAAACCAGCATATGGGATTTTTGGAAATGGAACACAAATTATCAATATACAAACAGGCAAAGAAATTATTAGAAATACCATAACAAATGCACAGGTGATGGATTGTTTAAAAATTGCTAAAAAACATCATTTACATATACATATTTATACAGAACATAAAATTATTGCACAAGAAAATTTAGACTATATGGCTTATAGAAATTATATTTTATACAAAGATCAAGTAGAATTTGAAATCGTGGATTCTATAGAAAATTATATAAAAGAACAAAATCCCAATATATTAAAATTGATTTTATCAGGGGAAAAAGAATTATTAACTATAAAAAAAGAAATTGAATCAAAAGAAAAGGTAACTGCCATACGAATAAAGAAGTGTGGAAAATATATAGATAAAGTTGTTGGTAAAGAATATGAATATTTGGATATTGTACCTAGACATATAACAAAATATCAAGCTTTAATGCAATTAAGTATATATTTAGGGATACCAATGGAGCAAATAATGGCAATAGGAGATAATATCAATGATATAGAAATGATAAAACATGCTGGAATCGGAGTAGCAATAGGCGGTAGTTATAAAAGAGTACAAAATGTTGCTTCATATGTAACCAAAAATACGGTAAAAACAGGAGGATTTGCAGAAGCAATTGATAAATTTTTAATAGAAGCAAGGAGTGAATATGTATACAGTAGAAGAATTTGATAAAGAAAAAACGAAAGTATTAAAATATGTATTATATAAAAAGAGAAGCGAAAATGAAATTAGAAAAAAATTTGAAAGAGAGATAGAAGAAAATTTATTAGAGGATATTATTGCCTATTTAAAGGAAGCAAAATATATAGATGATAAAGAATATATCAGAAAAACAATCAATAATTTTATGGCTTTAAAAAATTTATCCATACGAGAAATTGAATATAAGTTATACAGCAAAGGAATTAAGAAAGAGGATATAGAAGATTATATTTATGAAAATAAAGAAGAATTAAATCAATATGAAATTAAATCAGCTAAAAATATAGCTAATAAAAAAATAACATCATTAGAATTAGAAGAAATTAAACAATATCTAATGAAAAAAGGATATAAAAGAGAAAATATTACAATAGCACTAGAAGATATATAAGAAGAGGAGAGGGACAATGTCGATATTAACATTAGAAACCAAAAAATATGCTATAAAAATAGAGAATTTTGAAGGACCATTAGATTTATTATGTCATTTAATAGAGATAAATAAAATGAATATCTATGATATCCAAATAAATGAAATTACAGACCAATATATACAATATTTAAATCAAATGGAAGAAATGAATTTAGAAATTGCCAGTGAATTTGTTGTTATGGCATCTACCTTATTGTATTTAAAATCAAAAAAATTACTTCCAAAACAAGAAGAGGAAGAAGAAGAATTAACAGAAGAAGAATTAATTAGAAGAATTATTGAATACAAAAAGTTTAAAGAAATTAGTAAAGTATTGAAACAAAATTTTATGCAAAATGGAAATCGATATTATAAAGGCCAAGAAAATATTGAACTTCCAAAACAAAAATTAGAAAAAGATTATGATAATACGGTTATTCCTAATATATATAGTGATTTAATAGAAAGAAATCGTGCAAAAATCAACCAAAATGCAAAAAATATTGAAAAAATTGCGTTGGTAGAAAATTATACAGTTGCTAGCAAAGTAAAAGAGATGTTCAAAGTATTGGTAAAACAAAAACGATTTGTGTTTAATAAATTATTTTCATTAAAGAAACATAATAAACAAGAAGTGGTAACAGCATTTAGTGGGTTATTAGAAATGTCAAGAAGAAAAAAGGTAGAAACGACACAAGAAGAATTATTTGGAGATATTACTGTTGAGAAAACAAAAAGAGCATAACGATGTTTAAAAAGATAAAAAAAGGAAAAACTAATATAAATTGCTTTATAAAAAGGAGGCAAGTATATTGGTTTTTCTTTTTATTTTATTAATATTTCTAGTTTTGGTATTGGTTATTTTAACTTCTAAATTAGATATTAGAATGATAAATTTAATCATAGATTCACAAAGTAAAAAGCATATAAATGATAGATATGAAATTATCATAAGATTAAAAATCTTTGGAAATATACCGATTCTAAGGTTTACAATAAATAAAAACAAACTAAAAAAAATACAACAATCAAGGAAGATGAGCGAAAAAATACAGAAATTAGAAAGGGATATTCTGACAAATAAGAATAAGTTTGATAAGCAAATCATAAAAGGATTAAAAGAATTGAGTCAAAGTATCTATGTGGAGAATTTAGAGTTAGAAGTAGAATTGGGAACAGAAAATGCATTTCTAACATCTATATTAGTTGCCTTTTTTTCCAGTATATTAGCTATTTCTTTTTCAAGAATTCATCTAAAAGAAAACAATATTGTGTATAAAATTGAACCAGTTTATAGAAATGAAAATTCTATAAAAATTGAAATTTCTGGTATATTTCAAATAAAACTGATACATATTATAAATACCATATATGTATTAAATAAAAAAGGAGGAAGGAAAAATCATGAGCGAACATCCAATAGAAGGTCTTATGACTACAGCTATGAATAGTATCCAAGATATGATAGATGTGAATACCATTATAGGAGAACCAATTGAAACATCTAATAATATTGTAATTATTCCCATATCAAAAGTATCATTTGGTTTTGCCGCAGGAGGAAGTGAATTTAAGGGAGAAACTGTTGATGAGTACAGAAAGAGAGAAAAAGAAGAAGAGGTACAATATAGATTACCATTTGGAGGCGGTTCAGGAGCGGGTGTTACGATTAATCCAATAGCATTTCTAGTTATCCAAGGAGAAAATGTAAAATTAATGCCTGTTAATTATAGTTCATCAATAGACAAGCTTTTAGATTATATTCCAGACTTATTAGATAAAACGAATAATATGATTAGCAAATGTATGCAAAAGTCAAACGATAAAGAAAAAGCAAAAGAAGAAAGCAAGGGGAAGGAACAGAAAAAATCTGAAAAGGTAAAAATGGATAAAAATAGAATAGAAGAGGATTTAGATGAGAGTAGGCATATAAGAGAAAGAATAGAAAAAACAAAAAAACCTATAGAAGAGGAAATTACTTATGAGTATGAATATGATGAAACTTTAGATGATGAATAAGGGAAATTGAGGACGGACGAAAAGGGAAAAATGAGTCCGTCCCCAAAATCCCGATTGTCGAAAACTTCTTATAAAACGACAAAACTTCTTAAATTTTGCTCTTGGAAAATACTGGAAAAAAGAATATAATACAAGAAGAATTTTAAAGGAGGCTATGATGGAATCAAAATTTTATGAAGAGGACAAGTTGTTAATTTTTAGAATTACAGATGAAATTGATGATTTTAGTGTTCAAAAGATAAGGAGGAGGGCGGATTATGAAATTGAAAGATATATGCCTAAAAAAGTTATATTTGATTTTAATTGTGTTACATTCATGGATAGCGCAGGGATAGGATTGATTATTGGAAGGTATAAGTTTGCAAAAATGTTGGGGAGTACAGTAGAACTTGCTAATTTAACAAGTAGTATTAAAAAAATATTTGAAATGAGTGGGATTTTAAGATTAATTCCAATTACGGATTTAGAAGTATCATAAAAATCAAAAATATCCATTATATGATGAAGTTAATCACAATCTATATGACAAAATATAAAATTAAAGAAAATAGGGTTTTATAGGCATACCTTTAAAAAACCTAAATATATATTAAAAGGAAAAGAAGATGAAAAGTGAAATTGAAAATGAAATGAAATTAGAATTTATTAGTAAATCTGCAAATGAAGCATTTGCAAGAATTACCGTAGCAGCTTTTGCATCACAATTAGACCCAACCATTGAAGAATTAGCAGATATTAAAACAGCTGTATCAGAAGCAGTTACCAATTGTATTATTCATGGATATGATAAAAAGCAGGGAATTGTCAAAATATTTGCAAGATTAAAAGAAAATGAGATTTTAATAGAAATATCAGATAAAGGAAAAGGAATCGAAAATATAGATATAGCAAAAGAACCATTATATACAACAAAACCAAATCTAGAAAGATCAGGTATGGGATTTACCATTATGGAAAGTTTTATGGACGAAGTAGATGTGGAATCTGTTGTAGGTTTAGGAACAAAAGTGACCATGAGAAAAGTGATAAAAAATAAACTGGAAAATGAAGAATCGGATGATGAGTTTGAAATGATTACAAAAGAATAGAGGTAAACTATGTTTGAAAACAGTGTAGAAGCAATCAAAAAAGCACAATCTGGTGATAAATATGAAATGGAAAGAATGATTAGAGACAACAATGGACTTATATGGAGTATTGTCAAAAGATTTAATGGAAGAGGATATGATTTAGAAGATTTATACCAGATAGGGTGTATGGGATTTATAAAATCCATCAAAAGATTTGATACCAATTATGATGTGAAATTATCTACATATGCAGTTCCATATATGATAGGAGAAATTAAACGATATATACGTGATGATGGACCAATAAAAGTTAGTAGAAGTATTAAGGAGTTAGGCATGAAGATAAGAGAACTGCAAAAAGAAAGTATAAATAAAAAAGGAAAGGAATTGACGATTGAAGAATTAGAAAAAGAATTAAAAATTTCGAAGGAAGATATTGGATTAGCATTAGAAGCAAACAATACAGTAGAATCTATAGATGGAAAATTTTATACAGATCATAAAGATGGAAATAGTATTAACTTAATAGAAAGAATTTCATCAGATAAAAACGAAGAAGAATGTATCACAAATAAATTAGCAATTAAACAACTAATAGAAGGATTAGAAGATAGAGATAAAGAAATTATTTTACTGAGGTTTTATAAAGATAAAACGCAATCACAAGTAGCAAAAATCCTTGGAATTACACAAGTACAAGTGTCAAGATTAGAAAGAAAAATTTTAAATAATATGAAAATGAAGCTAATTTCGTAAAGAGGTGATAGATTGAAGAAAGTTTTTATCTATTTTTTTGCTTTTCTATTTATTTGTTTTATTCTACCAGCATTACTTACAAAATCAGAAATCAGTGCATCATCAGACATGAGCAATGAGGAAGAAAATAAAGAAGAAGTCCAAGAAGAAATCTCAGAAACATATACATATAACCAATATGGAAACATTAAATTGTTACATACAGATACCAATGAGGTAGAAGAAGTTGCATTAGATACATATCTTTGTCATGTGGTATCAGCAGAAATGCCAGTAGATTTTGAAAAAGAAGCTTTAAAGGCACAAGCAATCGTTGCGAGAACCTATACCATTTATAAAATAAATAATAAAAAACATGATAATGCAGATATTTGTGATGATTCCAATTGTTGTCAAGCTTGGATTTCAAAAGAGGATAGATTAGCAAGATGGGATGGAGACAAAGAAGCAAAGTGGAATAAAATAGAAGAATGTGTAAAAGAAACACAAGGAAAAATCATTACATATGATAATGTGCCAATTAATGCTTTTTTTCATTCTAATAGTGGAGGAAAAACAGAACTTCCAGTAGATGTATGGGGAGGACGGTAGCAATATGCCATATCTTCAGGTTGTTGAAACAGCAGGAGAGGATGGATATACCCAATATAATTCGGAATTAGAATTAACCAATGAAGAAGTATTAGAAAAATTAAAAGAAACATATGCAGATATACAAATTGATTTTAATAATGATGAAGATATAAAAATATTAGAATATACCAGTAGTGGAAGAGTAAAAACGATTAAATTTGGTAATCACGAAATTTCCGGTACAGAAGCAAGAAGTATATTTGGATTACGTTCTACCAATTTTGGATTATCAAAAGCAGATGGAAAAATAAAATTCACAGTAATTGGATATGGGCATGGTGTAGGAATGAGCCAAACAGGAGCAGATAGTATGGCAAAAAGTGGAAGTACAGCAGAAGAAATCATTAATCATTTCTATGTTGGTGTAGAAATTAAAGAAGTAAATTCTCTTTAAATAGAAAATAACTGGTCAAAACAGACTAGGAATGTAACAAGCTAAACATGTTGTTTTAATTTTTTAAAAAATTATTTAAAAATGTATAATCTTCTAAAAAAAGGAAATACTTGTAATAATAAAGTATTTAAGGAGGATTATATGAAAAAGGATATTCATTTAAAAAATATAAAGGAAAAAAACATAAATGACAAAATTATTTCTTATGTAGTAATGGGAGCAATTATTGTTGCGATTATTATTATATCGCTTCTATTATATAGTCAAAAAATCAATAATGATGTCAAAGATGAGACAATGACATTAGATCAAATGACAGATATGATAGGTGACACAAATGAAGATAATGGAGAAACAGAAAGTGCTAGTACAGAAATAGGAAAAACAGTGGAAGAAAGTGAAGAAGAAGCTAAGCAAGAAAGTGTACAAAATGAAACAGTGCAAAATACAATGAGTAATGAAAGTATAGAAAGTAGTAGTGTGAATACAAACACAACACAAAATACAGTAAATGAAGAACAACAAGAAACACAAGAAGTAAAAGAATTATCATTTGAAAGACCAGTAGAAGGAGAAATTGTAAGAGAGTTTGCACAAGATAATTTAGTATATTCAGAAACATTAGAAGAATGGGTTACACATAATGGAATTGATATAAAGGCAGATAAGACAACAGTTGTTAAAGCAGCAGAAGCAGGTGTTATAAAATCTATAAAAAATGATCCTAGATATGGATTAACCATTGTTATTGAACATGATGATACTTATCAAACTGTATATTCTAATTTATTAACTTCTGAATTTGTAGTAGAAGGCGAAACCGTAGAAAAAGGACAATCTATAGGAACCGTTGGAAATAGTGCTGTATTTGAAATTGCAGATGAACCACATTTACATTTTGAAATATTAAAAGATTCTATTGCAATCGATCCTTCAATTTATATACAATAACTGTAACTATTCCGTTGTATAATATCAAACTTGAATAAAATAACTTAATTTTTGATATTTTTTTGCAATTGACGAAGTAAAATATGTATGATAAAATACGCTAGTAAGTAGCTTAGCTACTTAAATAAATATAGAAGAGGGAATGAAAAAATGAAGTTAGGAATTGTTGGATTACCAAATGTAGGAAAAAGTACATTATTTAATAGTATAACAAAGGCAGGAGCAGAATGTGCAAATTATCCATTTTGTACAATAGAACCAAATGTTGGAGTAGTACCTGTTCCAGATGAGAGATTAGATGTATTAACCAATATGTATCATCCACAGAAAACAACACATGCAGTTATTGAATTTGTAGATATAGCAGGATTAGTAAAAGGAGCAAGTAAAGGAGAAGGACTAGGAAATAAATTTTTATCACATATTCGTGAAACAGATGCCATATGTGAAGTGGTAAGATGTTTTGAAGATTCTAATATTGTACATGTTGATGGAAGCATAGATCCAGTAAGAGATATTGAAACCATTAATTTAGAATTAATTTTTGCAGATATTGAGACAGTTAACAAACGATTAGAGAAAGCAAAGAAAAATTTAAAAGCAGATAAAAAATATCAAGAAGAAATTGATTTGCTAGAAAAAATAAAAGAAAGTTTAGAAAATGGAATATCAGCAAGAGCAATTGACTTCAATGAAGATGAACAAGCTTTAGTAAAAGATATGTTTTTACTAACAACAAAACCAATATTATATATTGCAAATGTATCTGAAGAACAATTAAGTGATGCAGAAAATGACCCGATGGTCAAAAAAGTAAAAGAATATGCTGCTAAAGAAAAAGCTGAAGTAATACCATTATGTGTAAAAGTTGAAGAAGAATTGTCAGGGCTAGATGATAATGATAAAAAAGAAATGTTAGAAATGTTGGGGTTAGAAGAATCAGGACTAGATAAGGTTATCAAAAAAAGTTATGATTTACTAGGTTTAATGTCATTCTTAACAGCCGGAGAACCAGAAGTAAGAGCATGGACAATCAAGAAAGGAACAAAAGCCCCACAAGCAGCAGGAAAGATACATTCAGACATTGAAAGAGGCTTTATAAAAGCAGAAGTTGTTTCTTTTAAAGACTTAGTAGAACAAGGTTCCATGGTTGCTGCAAGGGAAAAAGGATTGGTTAGATCAGAAGGAAAAGATTATATTATGCAAGATGGCGATATTGTTTTATTCAAATTTAATGTATAATAAAGGATTTCTTTTATACAATTAGCAAAAAGAAAAGCATATAAACGTTCAGGATTTTGTAACAAAAATGTAATAAAAAAATCTGAAAAATGTATTGACGAAAAAATAAAATAAGTATATTATAATGATAATGTAAACAAAAGATAGGCAATAGTGTGTTTGTGGACTTGCAATTATTAAAAAAACGTGCTATAATAATAATTGTTTATAGAGTAATCGAAAAATATACTATTTAAAGTAAGGAGAGGTAATATGAAAAAATCAATTATTTTAAAAAGTTTTTTAGTAATTTTAATGTGTGCAATGCTTATATTTGCAATAACACCAGTATATGCAGCAACAGATGAAGGATTTGAGGATATATTTAATACTTCAAATACAGGAAATACCAACACAGGAAACACAAATACAGGGAATACAAATACTGGAAATACAAATTCAGGTAATGTTCAAAACTTAAATGCATTAAGAAATACAAGTAACACTGCTAATACATCTAATACTTTACCAAAGACAGGTATAGAAGATTCTTTACCAACAGTTTTATTGGTTGTTGTATTTGCAATTTCAGCAGTTTATGCATATAAGAAAATAAAAGATTATAGAAATATTGATTAGTAATAAAAATAAATTGAAGATGATTAAACATCTTCAATTTTTGCTTTTATAATGATTCGATTACCATTAAAATTATTACATGTAACTAACGTTAATTCAAAAGAATCTGTAATCGTATGATATACAGGAGATAAATCATCAGATTTTACTTCATAATTTTTAACAACAGAATACGTATATTGATTATCAGAAGTATCATATACATATATTTTATCATCTATATTTAAATCTTTAATTTTACTAAAAAAGTTATCATTATCATAATTATGCCCGGCAATGCATAAATTAAAATCATTAGAATTTTTAGAAGGAAAATCTCCAAAAAAACGACAAGGGGATGTTTTTAATAATTCATCAGTTAATTCATTAAAAATGGGGTAAGAAATATTTAATATCGGAATTTCAATAATACCAATAATACTATTTGGTTCAAGCTTAGTTGTATCGTTTGTACCATCATTGGTATGATTAGAATATAATTTGGTGATACTATAATTATTAATTAATAAATTAGAAAAATCTTCTTTATGGTTTAAAGAAATTTTGTAATAGGTAAAAACAGAAACAATTATAATGATAGCGATAATAGAGAGAAAAAATTGAATATTAAATATTTTTTTATAAGAATGTTTTTTTGAGGGGTTTGTATATTTATTAGAAGAATTTTCTGATTGTTCAATATGTTTATTTAAGTCAATATTAATAATTTGATTCATATACATGCCATTCCTTTCATTTCTTGTTGAATAGGAAAAATTGATTTTTCCTATTCAACAAAAAAACACAATTGCACACAAATTTTACTAGCGTAAAATTTGGTGCTGAACAATGACGCGGGCTTTGAAATGTTATGAACAGAAAAATGTTTAAGAAAGCCTGCTATTGTTCTAGAATTCAAATTTCTATTAACTATTAGTATTTCCGTATACAATAAAAATATGATAGTTAAAAGTGATAAAAAAATGGAAATATTGTTTTTGCAAAAAACTTGACAAATAAAAAATATGGTATTAAAATAGTTAGGTCACGAACTAAAAGAGGTGTGGATATGGAAAAACATGAAATTGGAAAATACATTCAAATTGTATCGAGACAATTAAAAAGAAATATGGATGAAACATTAAGCAAGTATAATGTTACAGGTGTACAATCTATGGTCATAGGATATATTTATAAAAAATCTAAAAAGGGAGAAGTATTTGCGAAAGATATTGAAGAAGAATTTGATATGAGAAAAGCAACAGTTGCTGGAATTATTCAGTTATTAGAAACAAATGGATTAATTGAAAGAAAAGCTAAGGAAGGTGACTGTCGATTGAAAAGTATCGTATTAACTCCAAAAGCATTAGAAATAAAAGCCGTTGTAAAAAGGCAAATAAACATAGAAGAAAAAAATATTGTAAGTGAAATGACCAAAGAAGAACAAAAGCAATTTTTAGAATTATTAAAAAAAGCATCAAGTAATTTAGAAAATTGTAAGAGAGTCATGCATTAATGAAATCAAAAATTTCTTATTGTACATATACAATAAGAAAAGCATGCATTGATAAAATCAAATAAAAAATAATAAGAAAGGAGAGAAAATATGTTAAAGAAATTAGCAAGTTATATTAAAGAATACAAAAAAGATACCATATTAACACCTATATTTGTTGTTTTAGAAGTGGTTATGGAGGTTGTTATTCCTTTATTAATGGCTAGAATTATAGATGTGGGAATCCAAAATGGAGATGTACGCTATATTCTAGAAATGGGCGTTTTATTAATTGTTTCAGCCATATTATCTTTAACTTTTGGAATGTTATCTGGAAGATTTGCAGCAAAAGCCTCAGCAGGGTATGCGAAAAACTTGAGAAAAGCTATGTTTCATAAAGTGCAAGACTATTCTTTTGAAAACATAGATAAATTTTCAACATCAAGTTTAGTGACACGTATGACAACAGATGTTACCAATGTGCAAATGGCTTTCCAAATGATTATTAGAATTTTGGTTAGAGGACCAATTATGATGATATTTGCTTTATTAATGGTTATGTCTATTAGTTTGAAATTATCAGCTGTCTTTTTTGTAGCCATACCAGTTTTAGGAGTTATTTTATTCTATATAGCAATAAAAGCACATCCTAACTTTGAAAGAGTATTTAAAAAATATGATAAATTGAACAGAGTGGTTCAAGAAAATGTATCTGCTATTAGAGTGGTAAAAGCATATGTTAGAGAATCTTTCGAAGAAAAGAAATTTAAAGAAGTTAATGATGAAGTGTATGAAAACTTCAAAAAAGCAGAAAAAATTGTTGCTTTTAACGGACCAGTTATGCAACTTACCATTTATACATGTATTTTATTAATTTCATGGATTGGTACACAATTAATTGTTGGTGGAGAAATGCAAACAGGACAATTATCAAGTATCATTACATATGCATGGCAAATCCTTGCAAGCTTAATGATGTTATCATTTGTATTTGTTATGATTATTATGGCACAATCATCAGCAGAAAGAATTATTGAAGTGATTGATGAAGAGCCAACCATAAAGGATAAGGAAAATCCAGTAACAGAAGTAAAAGATGGATCTATTAAATTTGAAAATGTCAGTTTCCAATACAGTGATGAGGAAAAAGATGATAAATTTGCACTGGAAAATATTAATTTAGATATTAAAGCAGGGGAAACCATAGGAATTATCGGTGGAACCGGAAGTTCAAAATCAACACTTGTACAACTAATTCCAAGACTATATGATGTCACAAAAGGAAGTATCAAAGTAGGAGGCGTTGATGTCAAAGATTATGAAATTCACGCTTTAAGAGATGCAGTAGCGATGGTATTACAAAAGAATGTCTTATTCTCTGGAACGATTGCAGAAAACTTAAGATGGGGAGATAAAGAAGCTGATCAAGAAGAATTGGAAGAAGTATGTAAATTAGCACAAGCAGATGGATTTATTAAAGAATTCCCAAGCAAATATGAAACTGTACTAGATCAAGGTGGTACCAATGTTTCAGGAGGACAAAAACAGAGAATTTGTATTGCAAGAGCAATGTTAAAGAAACCAAAAATATTAATTCTAGATGATTCAACAAGTGCCGTTGATACCAAAACAGATGCATTGATTAGAAAAGCATTTAGAGAAGAAATTCCAAATACAACCAAAATCATTATTGCACAAAGGGTTTCTTCAGTAGAAGATGCAGATAAAATCATTGTTTTAAATGAAGGAAAGATAGATGGAATTGGAACATCTGAAGAATTATTAAAAACAAATGCAATTTATAGAGAAGTATATGAATCACAGATGAAAGGAGGAGACGAAGATGGAGAAAGTGAAGGGCAAGAAAAGAAAGACAATTAAAAGATTATTAAAATATGTAACTGAAAATTATAAATTACAACTAGTAGTCGTTTTAGTGAGTATCATTATTAGTGCTTTAGTAGGTGTACTTGGCACACAATTTATCAAATACTTAATTGATGATTTCATCACACCACTTTTAGGAAGTCAGTCTCCAGATTATTCAAGATTATTAAATGTGATTATGATGATGGCAGTTATCTATTTAGTAGGTGTGGTTTGTACATTCACATATAACCGATTAATGGTGAATATATCACAAGGTGTGCTAAACAAAATTCGTACACAAATGTTTAATCATATGCAAAAATTACCAATCAGATATTTTGATAGCAGAACACATGGAGACATTATGAGTACATATACAAACGATGTAGATACTTTAAGACAAATGTTAAGTCAAAGTATTCCACAAGTATTTTCAGCTTGTGTTTCTATGGTAGCAGTATTATTTGCAATGCTTGCAACCAATCTTTATTTAACACTTGTTGTATTAGCAATGGTAATTTTAATGATATTTGTATCAAGATATCTAGGAGGAAACAGTTCAAGATTTTTCGTTAAACAACAAGAAGATATCGGAAAAGTTAATGGATATATTGAAGAAATGATGGAAGGACAAAAAGTTGTCAAAGTATTTAATTATGAAGAAGATTCAAAAGCAAAATTTGATGACTTAAATGAACAATTATGTGACAGTATGACAAAAGCCAATATGTATGCCAATATTTTAATGCCTTGTATCATGAATATAGGAAACCTAGGATATGTATTAGTTGCTGTTATTGGTGGTATTTTATCTGTTAATGGAATTTTAACAATTGGTAGTATAGCAGCATTTTTACAATATGTAAAAGCCTTTACAAATCCATTAGGTCAAGTTTCTCAACAAATGAATTCTATCATTATGGCATTAGCTGGTGCTGAAAGAATCTTTGATTTAATTGACCAAGAAGAAGAGGTTGACGAAGGATATGTAACATTAGTAAATGCTAAAATGGAAAATGGAAAAATTGTGGAATCTGAAGAAAGAACAGGAATGTGGGCATGGAAACATCCTCATAAAGATGGAAGAATTACTTACACAAGACTTCGTGGTCAAGTAGAATTTGAAAATGTACAATTTGGATATGAACCAAAGAAACGAATTTTACATGATATTACATTAACAGC
The DNA here is from genome assembly GCA_946491915.1 of uncultured Clostridium sp. The sequence continues at coordinate 1,163 of CAMLYR010000028.1, read as the reverse complement.
AAAAGAAGGTCAAAAAGTATCATTTGTGGGAGCAACAGGAGCAGGAAAAACAACGATTACAAACTTGATCAACAGATTTTACGATATTCAAGATGGAAAGATACGTTATGACAGAATTAATATTCAAAAAATTAAGAAAGATGACCTAAGAAGATCTTTAGGAATGGTTCTTCAAGATACAAGTTTATTTACAGGAACTATCAGAGATAACATTCGTTATGGAAAACTAGATGCAACAGATGAAGAAGTTGAGGCAGCAGCAAAACTATCAAATGCAGATAAATTCATTAAACATTTACCACATGGATATGATACCATGATAACGGGTAATGGAGAAGGATTATCACAAGGTCAAAGACAATTATTATCTATTGCAAGAGCAGCACTAAATAATCCACCAGTATTAATCCTAGATGAGGCAACATCAAGTATTGATACCAGAACAGAAAAAATTGTTCAAGAAGGAATGGATAAATTAATGAAAGGAAGAACGGTATTTGTTATTGCTCATAGACTTTCAACAATCAAAAACTCTGATTTAATCATGGTATTAGACCATGGAAGAATTATCGAAAGAGGAAATCATAAAGAATTAATTGCACAAAAAGGAACCTATTATGGATTATATACTGGTGCAATCGAAATTGATTAATGTCCTTTTGGGGACGTTTCTGTTTGGGACATTTGTCCTTTTGGGATCGTTTCTGTTTGCGACATTTTAGGGCAAATTGAATATTGTAAAATTATTAAATATAATAAAAACCACGTATTAATGCGTGGTTTTTGTTATTGTATAGGAAAAATCGACTTTTTTCTTGACCCTATATGGATTTTTCCGTATACAACAAGGTTAAGCTTCTTATATTCGTGAAGTACTGCGAAGCAGTCTTCACATGTGTGCGTCGAAATCTTTGATTTCGTTAACGCACGCTTTTCTTACTGTTCACCCAATTCTGCACATATGGCTGAATAGTAACAAAACTTTAAAAAATGGAAAAGAAACTTTTAAAAAAATATATACAAAAAAAATAAATTATGATAGAATTTAAAAGAAAAGGGCAAAAAATGTCATAAAAAAGCTATGAAAACTGCCTAGATAAAAAATAAAGATATTGTAAAAAGTTACATGAAAAAATAATGAAAAAGAACATTGAAAACTAAAT
>CAMLYR010000027.1 GCA_946491915.1 uncultured Clostridium sp. | reverse complement strand
AGAAAACCAGATAGGAGAGTTTTGAATATGAAAAATCAATTAAGAGAAGTTCCAAAATTTGAGAACATAAAAGAAATGATTTACAATTCTGTAAAGTTATATCCAGACAATATAGCTTACACCATTAAAGAGAAAAAAGAAGAGAATAAAATAGAATACAAAAATATTACGTATACACAATTACTAGAAGATATAAATGCACTAGGAACAGCGTTATATGAAAAAGAGTTACAAGGAAAGAGAATAGCGATTATTGGAAAAAATCAATATCATTGGGTAATTTCACACTTAGCTTGTTTGTTAGGTGGAATTGTTTCTGTTCCATTAGATAAAGACTTACAAATTAACGAGCTAGAAGAATCATTGATAAGAAGTAAAGTAGATGGTATTATTTTTGATGAAAAATTAACAGATAAAATACAAGTGATTAAAGAAAACCAAAAAACAAATATCCATGAATATATTTGCATGAGTAAGATAGATGGTTTTGAAATTATTGAAGGATTATTGGCAAAAGGAAAAGAAATTTTAGAAACAGGAAATCAAGATTTTGTCAATTATGAAGTGGATTCAAAAGGAATGAGCATCTTATTATTTACTTCAGGAACAACATCTAAATCAAAAGCAGTCATGTTATCACAATATGGAATTGCAACAAATGTCTATGATATGCAAATTGTAGAAACATTTTTGCCAACAGATGTGAATATTGCATTTTTACCATATCATCATATATTTGGTTCAACAGCTATGGTAGTTATGTTAGCATGTGGTGTAAAAACGGTATTTCCAGATGGGTTGAGATATATTAAGCAAAACTTATTGGAATATCAAGTATCTGTATTTATAGGTGTTCCTTTATTAGTAGATAAAATGTATGCCAATATTGAAAAAGAAATTGAAAAGCAAGGAAAAACAAAATTAATTAAAATAGCAACAAAAATTAGTAATTTCCTATTAAAATTCCATATTGATATTCGAAGAAAACTATTTAAACAAATTATTGATGGATTAGGTGGTAAAATGCGATTTGTTGTTGCAGGAGGAGCACCATTTGACAGTAGAACAGAAAGAAAATTTAACGAATTTGGAATTCATATGGTACAAGGATATGGATTAACAGAAACATCACCAGTTATTGCAGCTGAAAATGATCAATATGCCAAATATGGTTCAGTAGGAATTCCTATGAAACATACAGAAGTAAAAATTGTAGATAAAGATGAAAAAGGAATAGGGGAAATTGTTGTAAAAGGTCCAAACGTGATGCTTGGATATTACGAAAATGAAGAAGCAACAAAAGAAGTATTACAAGAGGGTTGGTTTCATACAGGAGATTTAGGATACCTAGATAAGGATGGTTTCCTATTTATTACAGGAAGAAAAAAGGATATGATTGTTTTAAAAAATGGTAAAAAAGTATTTCCAGAAGAATTAGAAACCTTAATTAATCGAAATGAGGAAATAGAAGAATCTTTTGTATATGGCATGCCAGACAAAGAAGATAAAAGCAAGATAAAAGTTGCTGTAGAAGTAGTATACAACAAAGAAATCGTAAAAGAAAAATATGGAGATATTTCACGAGATGATTTATTCCCAATTATTTGGAATAAAATAAAAGAAGTAAATAAAACATTACCAAGATATAAATATATTATGCATATGGTATTGACAGATGAACCATTAATTAAAACAACAACTCATAAAACGAAAAGAAATGAAGAATTGAAAAAGGTGTTGAAACAATAAGGGATTTTGGGGACGGACTCATTTTTCCCTTTTCGTCCGTCCCAAATCTCTCAAAATGTCCCAAACAGAAACGTCCCCAATGGGACATTTTAATTTAAAAATTCAATACCATTAGAAGAAATTTTAGAAACTCTTGCTAAAGAGTAAACATCTAAACCTAAATCTTCTAATTTTTTCCTTCCATCTTGGAAAGATTTTTCAATAACAATTCCAATACCTGCAACAGAAGAACCAGCTTCTTTTAAAATTCGGTAAGCACCCATTGCTGCTTGTCCATTTGCAAGAAAGTCATCAACAATTAAAATATTATCATTTTCAGATAAATATTTTTTTGAAGCCATTAAGATATAGTCTGTGTTTTTAGTAAAAGAATGTACTGGTGTTTGAATCGTTGTTTCTGTATCTAAAATGGCAGAAGATTGCTTTTTAAAGATAACTAAAGGTACATCTAATTTTAATGCAGATGCATAAGCAGGGGCAATTCCAGAAGATTCGATGGTAACTACTTTTGTAATGTTTTTTGATTTAAAGTAGTCAGCAAATTCCTTTCCAATTAAATCCATTAATTTTGTATCTACTTGATGATTTAAAAAATTATCAACTTTTAAAACATTTTCATTGATAACAATACCATCATTTTTAATTTTTTCTTTTAATAAATCCATACAAGATCAGCTCCTATTATATATTTATGAAAACTATTATATCATAGGATAGGGAAAAATGGCAAGATTTGTAGAAAAAGTCAAAATATATAATGCAGAAAAAAGTAATATATGTAAACAATTATTACAGTTCAGCCTTACATATCTATGTAAAACGGAATTGTAATAAAAAATTTAAAAATGTTCATAAAATCTTTACAAAATCTTCTTGACAAACACAAAAAAAAGATATATGATAAAACCGAAATTAGGAATTATTCCTAATTTTAAGGAGAGATTTATGAACAACTATTCCAAACAAAGAGAAGCCATACTAGATGTTATGAAAGAAAACCTAGTACATCCAACAGCTGAGGAAATTTATCATTTAGTGTTAGAAAAAGAACCTCAGATAAGTAAAAGTACAGTATATAGGAACATTAACATTTTAGTAGAATTAGGAGAAATCAAAAAAATAAATATGACAGTAGGACCAGACAGGTATGACTATTTATATAAAGAACATTCTCATGCAATTTGTGAGAAATGTGGGAACATATTTGATTTCTATTATGATTTTAATAAAGATGATATTTCAAAAGAGTTATTAAAACAAATAGGAAACAATATGGATATAAATAGTATTACAATTTATGGAATATGTGAAGATTGTAAATCAAATAATAAAAAATAGGGAGGAATTAGAATGGAAGAAATTAATTTAGCAGGTACAAAAACAGAGAAAAATTTAATGGAGGCTTTTGCAGGAGAATCACAAGCTAGAAATAAATATACATATTTTGCATCTAAAGCTAGAAAAGAAGGATATGAGCAAATTGCAGCTATATTCGAAGAAACAGCAGCAAACGAAAAAGAACATGCAAAAATGTGGTTCAAATTATTACAAGGTGGGGATATCAAATCTACAGTAGAAAACTTAAAAGCAGCAGCTGAAGGAGAAAACTATGAATGGACAGATATGTATGACAGAATGGCTAAAGAAGCTAAAGAAGAAGGATTTAACCATATTGCATACTTGTTTGAAGAAGTAGGAAAAATTGAAAAAGAACATGAAGCTAGATACAAAAAATTAATCGAAAATGTTGAAGGTGGATTAGTATTTAGCCGTGATGGAGATAGAATTTGGAAATGTAGAAATTGTGGACATATTGTTATTGGAAAATCAGCTCCAGAAATTTGTCCAGTATGTAGTCATCCAAAAGCATATTTCGAAATCAAAGCTGAAAATTATTAATATATACAAAGGCAAGAATGAATAGTTCTTGTCTTTTTTTGTGGTATAGAAAGAATGATTTTTTATGTAGGAATGCTTAAGGATACACAAAAATTTTACTAAGTTTTTATTGTTAGGTTTAAAATAATCTTGACTTCATAGGAATTTTTTTGTATATAATAATTAAATTTTTAATAAATATAGTTAGAATCTTAGTACAATAAATTTTAGTATTAAAATCAAGTGAAAGGAAAGAAACATGGTATATAAAACATATTATGAGTCACCGGTGGGGAAGTTATTTATAGCAAGTGATGGAGAAAATATCATTGGATTATGTATAGAAGGACAAAAATATTATTTAGATAAAATAGAAAAAGAAAGTATTGTAAAAGATAATTTACAAATATTTGACAAAACTAAAAATTGGTTAGATAGATATTTTAAACAAGAAAAACCTGAAATATCTGAATTATCATTAATGCCAGAAGGAAACATGTTTAGACAATGTGTGTGGAAATTTTTATGTAAAATTCCATATGGAGAAACTATAACTTATGGAGATTTAGCAAAAAAAGTGGCAAAAAAATCAAATAAGCCATCCATGTCTGCACAAGCAGTAGGAAATGCAGTTGGACATAATCCGATTTCTATTATTATTCCTTGCCATAGAGTGGTTGGAAAAAATGGAAGTTTAACTGGCTATGCAGGAGGAATTGATAAAAAGATAAAATTATTAGAAATTGAAAATGTGAATATGGAAAAATTTTTTGTTCCTAAAATATAAAAATATATTTTAGACTGAACAATAAACAATAGAAAAAAATTGAATAAAAATTTTAAAAAATGAGAATAATTCTAAATAGGATTAAGAGAAAAGTCAAATTTTTTATATAAAGAATAAGAGAATAGACGAGAAATTAGCAGGTTTTAAGAGAAATGTGAAACTTTTGTGAATTTTAGCACTCTACTATTGACTTTGCTAAAAATAGGTATATAATAATAAATGAAAAAAGATAAAAGTACTTTTAATCTAAATATGTGCTACCGAAAAAAGGTGTCAACACATAAATGTATAATTAATGAAGGAGTTGATTATTATGATGATGATACCAAGAAGAAATCATTTTGATTTATTTGATGAAATGTTTAGAGATCCATTTTTTGAGGGATCAGAAAGTAAGGTAATGAAAACAGATATTAAGGAAAAGAAAGACAAATATATAATTGATATTGATTTACCTGGATATGAAAAAGAAGATATCAAAATGGAAATATCAGATGGATATTTAACAGTACATGCAACTGTTAATAAAGAAGTAGATGACGAAAAAGAAAAAGGAAAATATGTACGTAAAGAAAGATATGTAGGTGAATGTTCAAGAAGCTTCTATGTAGGAGAAAATGTAAGTGAAGATGAAATTAAAGCAAAATTCAAAAACGGAACATTAACCATTGAAGTACCTAAAAAAGATGATAAAAAAGAATTACCAGAAAAGAAATATATTCCAATTGAATAAATCATATAAAATAAAAAAATGTTTAACGTAAAGGTGAGAAACATAACAATGTTTTCTTACCTTATTTTTTTGTTTATTTGGAAAAATTTAATTAAAAAATTTGTAAATAATTAAAAGAAAAAAAGGTAAAAATACATTTAGTGGAGGTGAAAAAATGAATAAAACAATAAAATTCATTATATTTTTTATAGCAATTTTTGCGATTAGTTTCTTTATTCCTAATTTTACGAAAGCTGCAACACCAGTTACAGACGAAAGTTCTTTACTTAGTGCTATTTCTAGTGTTGGCGATGGAGAAACCATTACTTTACAAAATAATATAACTGTAACAGCACCAATTGTTATACAAAAACAAATTACAATTGATGGTAATGGATATACAATTACAGGTTCTAGTGATTGGACATCAACATCAGGAAACCAAACGATGTTTACAGCACAATTTTCTGCTGGTAAATTAACATTAAAAAATATTAATTTACAAAATGGACCTAAATATGGTGTACAATCTTATGATGGAGCAACTGTCATATTAAACAATGTTTCTATAACAGGATTCAAATATGGTGGTGTTCTTGCCAATGGTGGTAATGTTGAAGTTATAGATTTACATTTAGGATATAATGGAACAGGAGCAAATAATGGTATTGAAATTGCAAAAGGAGCAGCTGCAACCAATAATCCAACATTAACAATGAATGGTACTTTAACATCAGATTCAACAGAAAATGTTGTAAGAGTTGCTGAAAATGATAGTTTAACAGAATTTACAATTAACAATACAGCAGATACAACAAATAAAATCGTTTTAACAGATGACAAAGTTGTATTAACAGATGAATATAATAATGTTATTGCTGAAACAGCTGTACCAGATAAGGTAACAGGAAATGCTGGTGATAAAAAGGTAATTGTAACTGTTATAGTTAATGAACAAGAAATCAAATTTACTGCAAATGAAGGAACTATGATTACTGCTGATTTAGTAAAATCACATATAGTATTAGAAGATAATGAACAAATTGATGGATTCTACACAAGTGCTGATTATACAACAGAATTTAATTTCAACGACCCATTAAATGCAGATACAACGATTTATGCAAAAATTTCTACAGTAGAGGCAACTGTACCAGAAACCGAACCAGAAATTGAAGAAAAAGATGAAACACCAAAAACAGGTGTCGAAAATTATTTAGGATTAGCTATATTAGTGATTATATTCTCATCAACTGTCATGATTTCTATGAAAAAGAAAAATATCAAAGGATAGGCAAAAGCGTCTATCCTTATTTTATCCATATACTAAGTGTAAGGAGTTACTATGGAAGAAAAAACAAAAGCAAAAAGAAAAAGAATACATGTGATTATCTATTTACTTTTCAGCATATTGATAATTTTATCTCTCATTTATATCATAAACTTTTTTTCATTGAGGCAAGAAGCAAAAGAACAAAGTAAATTATTAAGTGCAATAGATATATATGAAAAGGAAAGTGCTAAGGAAGTATCACAAAATATGTTAGTAGATGAGGAAGAGAAGGTTGAGTCAAAATCAGAAGAAAAAGGAGAAACAATAACAACAGAAAACACAGATGAACGAAATGAAGAAACAGAGAGAATGCTGCAAGTAAAAGAATTACAGGGGCAAAATGCAGATATTATTGGTTGGTTAGAAATTGAAAATACAAATATCAATTATCCAGTATTACAAGGAACGGATAATCGTTATTATATGACACACAATTATAAAAAAGAAAACAGTAAAAATGGGTCCATTTTTTTAGATGCGAATTATAATTGGAATATACCAAGTAATAATTTGTTAATTTATGGACATAATTTAGGAAATGGAATGATGTTTCAAGAATTATTAAAATATGAGAAAGAAAGTTTTTATCAAGAGCATCCAATTATTCGTTTTACAACAGCAGAGGAAGATGCAAAATATGAGATTATTTCAGCTTTTAAATCAAGAGTGTATCGTAAATCGGAGAAAAATGTATTTCGATATTATTTTTTTCTTAATAGTGAATTAGAAGAAGAATATAATCAATTTGTGAAAAATGCTAAAAATGCTTCATTATATCCTATCGATACAACAGCAAGCTATGGAGACCAATTAATTACCTTATCGACTTGTTCATATTATGTACAAGATGGGCGATTTGCAGTTGTAGGAAGGAGACAAGATTAATTTTAAATATAAAGTAGTCAAAATCTGTATAATAAACCAAAATGTGAAACAAAAAGTGATAAAAAAATAAAAAAGTTTCACATTTTTTAAATTTAAAGTGTGATAAAAGAAGAAATAGAAGAATTTTAAAAAAAACTGCGACTTTATATTGATATTTTATGTAAAACATGTTATAAATTAGGTGTAACTGAAAATTCAGATTCAAGAGAAAGTATGGTGAGTCCATACTTTTACAGTGCAAGGAGGCACAAAGAAATGAGTAGTACGTACAAAAAAAGTTATTCTAGACTGTCATCCAAGCAACGGAGAACTGTTTTAGAGGAGGCAGAAAGAAACGATCAGGATGTGATCTATGATTGTGGAGGCACTATCATAGTGTCAGGTGATTACATAGATGGCGAAAGAATGAGGAGGAATCTTTGGTTCTACTATGCGATTTATGCAGATTGTTGATGATTCAAAGACGGGGATGGAGATTACTTCATCCTCATTTTCTATGTTCTTTATACTTTTAATACATAGATGCTTTATCAATTAATATTTTAAAAATCAAAATATTTTTTGTTTTAATAAATGAACGAACATTCTATTTTATGACTATATGTCTTATTCTCTATTAACAAGATAAATTTATTATAGGAGATGTAAAGAAAAGGTGTTTTTCTTCGTATTCAAAATTACCACCCAAAAATTATCCATCAAAAGATTATCTAGACATTTATAAAAATTATGATATAATGCAAAAAAGAATAAGAAGTTTTAACAGAAAAAGAAATACGAAAAGAGGAAAAAATATGTCAGATTTTGTGCATTTACATATACATAGTGAATTCAGTTTATTAGATGGAGCAAATAGAATAAAAGACCTACCAGTAAGAGCGAAAGAATTAGGAATGAAGGCAATGGCAATCACAGACCATGGTGTTATGTATGGTGCCATTGACTTTTATAAAGCATGTAAAAAAGAAGGGATAAAACCAATTATTGGTTGTGAAGTGTATGTAGCACCTAGAAGCAGATTTGATAAAGAGCCAAATATTGATAACCATTATTATCATTTGATTTTATTAGCAAAAGATAATCAAGGATACAAAAATTTAAGTAAATTGGTTTCTATTGGATTTGTAGATGGCTATTATTATAAACCACGTATTGATTTAGAGGTGTTAGAAAAATATCATGAAGGCTTAATTTGTTTAAGTGCTTGTTTAGCAGGAGCTGTCAATCAAGCCTTATTAAATGGACAAGAAGAAAAAGCAGAAGAAGTTGCTTTATGGCATAAAAGAGTCTTTGGAGAAGATTATTATATAGAAATCCAAAATAATGGAATTAAAGAACAAGTATTGGCTAATCAAAAATTAGTAAAACTAGCAAGAAAATTAGACATACCACTCGTTGCTACAAATGATGCTCATTATTTAAAAAGAGAAGATGCCTATAATCATGAAGTTTTATTATGTATTCAAACAGGAAAACGAATGAGTGACCCTGATAGAATGCGATTTGATACAGATGAGCTATATGTCAAATCTCCAGAAGAGATGTCAGAATATTTTAGTGCATTTCCAGATGCCATAGAAAATACCGTAAAAATTGCAGATAAATGTAATGTAGAATTTGAATTTGGACATACCATATTACCTAATTATGATGTACCACCAGAATATCCTACTCATTTTGATTTCTTTAAAAAACTTTGTGATGATGGTATCAAAAAGAGATATGGAGAAAATCCAAGCAAAGAAATTTTAGATAGAGCAGAATATGAAATTGGTGTTATTAAAAAAATGGGATATGTAGACTATTTCCTAATTGTATGGGATTTTATTCATTATGCCAAAACCCATGATATTGCAGTAGGACCAGGAAGAGGTTCAGGTGCCGGATCTATTATTGCATATGCCATTGAAATTACAGATATTGACCCAATGAAATATGATTTACTATTTGAAAGATTTCTAAATCCAGAAAGAATTAGTATGCCTGATTTTGATGTCGACTTTAGTGATACACATAGACAAGATGTAATCGATTATGTATCTCGAAAATATGGACATGACCATGTTTCACAGATTATTACTTTTGGAACCATGTCTGCAAGAATGGTTATTCGAGATGTTGCAAGAGTATTGGATGTTCCTTATGCAGAAGCAGATACATTAGCAAAAATGATACCAAATGAATTACATATCACCATAAAAAAAGCCTTAGAACAAAATATAGAATTACGACAAAAATATGAAAATGACCCACAAGTAAAAAATCTATTAGATATTGCCATGGGATTAGAAGGAATGCCAAGACAGGCTTCTACCCATGCTTGTGGAGTTGTTATTACAAAAGATCCAGTAGATACCTATGTTCCTTTGTATGTTCGTGATGGACAAATTTCTACACAATATATCATGACAACATTGGAAGAATTAGGATTATTAAAAATGGACTTCTTGGGGTTAAGAACTTTAACGGTTATTCAAGATACCATTGAAATGGTGGAAAAAGATAGGGGGATTAAAGTCGAATTTGATAAAGAGATGGCAGACCCTAAGGTATATAAATTATGGCAAGAGGGAAAATCTTGTGGTATTTTCCAATTTGAGTCACAAGGAATGACCAACTTCATGAAAGAGCTAAAACCAGACTGTCTAGAAGATTTAATTGCTGGTGTTTCACTATACAGACCAGGACCAATGGATCAAATTCCAAGATATATTAAAGGAAAACAACATCCAGGACATAATGAATATACTCATCCAAGCTTAGAGCCAATCTTAAATGTAACCTATGGTTGTATGGTATATCAAGAACAAGTTATGCAAATCGTTCGTAATTTAGCTGGTTATTCTTTAGGAAGAGCTGACTTAGTAAGAAGAGCCATGGGAAAGAAAAAGCTAGATGTCATGGCAAAAGAAAGAGAAGTTTTTATCAATGGACAAGTAGATGAAAATGGAAATGTCATTGTGCCAGGATGTGTAAGAAATGGAATCGATGCAGAATCAGCTAATAAGATTTTTGACGAAATGGCAGAATTTGCAAAATATGCATTTAATAAATCACATGCTGCTTGTTATGCAGTTGTCGCATATAGAACAGCCTATTTAAAAGCATATTATCCAGCAGAATTTATGGCAGCAACATTAAATAGTTATTTAGGAAATCTAGATAAAGTTCCACAATATATTGATGAATGTAAAAACTTAGGAATCGAAATTTTGAAACCAGAAATCAACAAAAGTAATACCAAATTTACAGTTGAAGATGGAAAAATTCGATTTGGATTAGGTAGCATCAAAAACGTAGGAACTGTGCCAGTAGACAACATTGTTCGAGAAAGAAATGAACATGGAGATTTTAAAGGTTTTACAGATTTTTGCGAAAGAATTGCAGATGATGCTGTTAACAAAAAATGTATCGAAAGTTTAATAAAAGCAGGTGTATTTGATAATTTTGAGCAAACAAGAAGTACATTACTTGCTTCTTTTGAAAACATTGTAGATACGATTCAAAGTAGTAAGAAAAAAGGATTTTCAGGACAAGTATCCATGTTTGATTTAGGGTCTGAAGAAGATAAAAAAGAAATAAATGAAAAGAAATATGTATTTGAAGAACATGAAGAAATGTCAGAAAGAGATTTGTTATCTTCAGAAAAAGAAATGTTAGGTATTTATATATCAGGACATCCATTAGAAAAATTGAGAGGTCAGATTGAAAGACAAACCAATATTAACACAATGCAAATGAAGGAAATCGATGAACAAAATGTATCAATGCAATATGATGGTGGAGAGATGAACTTAGAAAAACCAAAATTTTCTGATGGAGACCATGTCAAATATGCAGGAATTATTACTTCTATCAAAAAGAAATATACGAAGAATAACAAGATAATGGCATTTGTTACGATTGAAGACTTATATGGTCAAGCAGAGATTATTGTATTTGAAAATGCCTATATGAAAGCAGGTTCAAGCCTAACAGAAGAAAATATCGTATTAGTAGAAGGAAGATTAAGTATTCGTGAAGATGATGCTACAAAAATTGTTGCCAATGATATCAAAGACTTTGGAGAACAAAAACATAAAGTTTTGGTACTAAACATTACCAATGCTGATGAAGAAGAAAAGAAGAAATTAAGAGGTGCTATAAAATATTTCAACGGAGACAAAAACAATATGCCTGTTTTTGTTCAAGTGGATAATGAAAACAAGAGTTGTGGGCAGATGTATGTAACAGAAGATATCTTAGATATTTTTAGATGGATTATTGGAAATGAGAATGTGTTAGTGAAAGAGGAATAAAATATTAGTTACGTTCCTGCTCATCCTAAAGTACCTATGTATCATTTTTTACACCTTGTGTGTCGCAATCACTTATGTTGAAAGATAAATCTTTCAACGAAAGAAGATTGCTCCAATCGTACTCACTTCGTTCGTTTGGTCGCTTACGCGGTGCTTCAAAATGATACATAGGTACTTTAGGATGAGCAGGAAATTATAGTAGTTGTAAATTATGTGAATTTGTAGTATAATTATTAAGTCTTATAGGTATAAACCTAAGCAAAAAAGCTGTATTGTGAGTAGAAAGGAGCTTAAGACATGAAAAAAGAAAAAAAGGAACAATGGGAAAAAATTGTGGAGGAAAAGGAACGGTTGGAGATGAATTTAGGACCTTTTCTGTACGAAAATAAGAAAAAGGGGTACGAAGTATATGAAGACCTGTTCCAAGCTTTACAAGCAGTTGACACTGAAAATTTGGAAATGGAATATATATCGGAATATATTCCAATATGTCCATATCTGAAGCTGGACACAAGACTGCATAAATCCATCGGAATTGCTATCTTATATACATATATAAGTTGTGAAATCTATGATGAAAGAGAGTGTTATGAATGCATACCGGACGAGTTGATGGACGAAATAACCGAATTTAGGAATCTACTGGAAGTTTTTCTTTTTTCCTAACGTAAAAGGGACCCTCAGAGTGTAAGCTCTGAGGGTCCTTATCCTTGAAATCATCTATTTTTTATATAAAGTTTACAAGTTACGAAAATCCCTAATAGAATATCATAAATTTTATATTTTGAAATACCTTTTATTAAGAAGGGAGGGATTTTATATAAAGAGCAATCAAAATGTAAAAAAGATATTCCATGCAATACCACCATTAATCATTGGAGGAATTGTTGGAATGATTACATCTGGTTATATGGATTATAATGACTTAATAAAACCAACATTATCTCCACCAGGAATTGTATTTCCAATTGCTTGGACAATTATTTATTTGTTAATTGGAATATCTTATACGTTGTTGAAAGAAAAAGGAGAAGTACCAAAAGAAACCAAACAGCTATATTACGCGCAATTAATTTTCAATTATTTATGGACATTTATATTTTTTGTATTTAGACTTAGATTACTGTCTGTCTTATGGATTATCATTTTAGATGTATTGGTTATTATTATGACATATCAATTTTATAAACAAAATAAACTATCTGGAATTTTATTAATACCTTATGTCTTGTGGCTACTGTTTGCAACATATTTAAATATTTCTATATATTTTTTAAATATATAAATAATAAAATAATAGTTTAGAATGATTGAGAACAAATAAAAATATTCAAAATCAATAATATTTCTAAAACTTTTGCATATACATATATATAGGAATTTGGACAAAGGAGAAAGGTATATGTTTAATGTAACAGTATTAAGATTAAGGGATATCGTAAAATATATTATATGCATATTTGTACTCATTTTATTAATATTTAGTATTACCAATTATTTTTCTGGAACAAAGAAAAATACAGAGCAAGTAACACAAAAAGTAGAAAACGTAACCAATCAATTATCTAGTCATAGTTTATTATCCTGTTTAGATGCTACACTTCCTGTTGTAGCATCTATTAATCATAGTGAAGAAAAGGAAAAAGAAAAAATAAGTGAAAATGATATATTGAAATCCATGTTAGAAACACAAATTAGTTCTATAGAAGAAATTCAAAATATGGAGATATCAGAAACAGAAGAAGAAAATACAGAACAAAGTGATGAGACAGAACAAGAAGTAGAATTAGCAACAACAGATGCAGAAACAGAAGTTATTACCAATAATCCAATAGCAGAAAATTATAATGCACAATATGGAAATGTCAAAATTAGAAATCAAACAGATTATGAATTGACGCAAGAAATGTTGACACCAGATATTACAATTGAAAATAAAAACATTATGATATTTCATACCCATAGTTGTGAAAGCTATACATCAAGTGAATTATATCCCTATACACCAACTGGAAATTTTAGAACAACAGATTTGAATTTTACAGTTACAAGAGTAGGAACAGAACTGACAAACCAATTGCAACAATATGGATATAATGTGATTCATGATACGAGTTATCATGATTATCCATCCTATAATGGTTCTTATACCAATTCCTTAAAAACAGTCGAAAGCTTATTACAAACAAATCCATCAGATATTATAATTGACTTACATAGAGATGCCATAGGAAGTAGAAGTGATTATGCACCAACAGTCAAAATCGGAGATGAAGAAGCAGCCCAAATCATGTTTGTTATCGGAACAAATGCAGGAGGATTATGGCATCCAAACTGGAATCAAAACTTAAAATTTGCGATTAAAGTACAAGAAAAAGCAGAAGAATTATATCCAGGGCTATTTAAACCAATCATGCTAACAACATCAAGATATAACCAACACACAGGAAAATATGCAAATATCATAGAAGTAGGAGCAACAGGAAATACATTAGAGCAATGTCTAACCAGCATGAAATATTTAGCAAAAGTAATGGACGAAATTATAAAATAAAATCGAGATTTCAGGGACGGACTCATTTTTCCCTTTTTTCGAATTCAAATAAACAAAAAATATAGAATATAAAGTCATTACACGATTTTGTATAAGCTAAATTTTCACAGAAATTCTACAAGAAAAAAATGCGCCTCTTTCATTGTGACTGTAAAGCTTAAGTCAAATGAACATTCCTCATTTTTTTCTTTAAGAATTTCTAGTTTCAAATTTAGATACGCAAAATCATTTCATTTTTTTATATTCTATATTTTTTAGCTCTAAATTAAAACCAAAAGGGAAAAATGAGTCCGTCCCTGAAATCTCGATTTTTTACTTTTAATATCTTGCAATATGATAGCAAGTTGGATATAATAACCATAAAATAAAATAAGAAAAGAGGTAATCATATGGCAAATATTAGCTTAGATTTGAAACATACGGGAATTACACAAAAAACAATCTTAACATACAAAGAACAAGTCGAAAATATACATAAAGATTTGCATAGAAGAGCAAATGATGAAAAAGATTTTGTTGGGTGGTTAGAATTACCAACAAATTATGATAAAGAAGAATTTGCAAGAATTAAAAAAGCAGCAAAAAAAATAAAAAAAGAATCTGACATATTAGTCGTTATTGGAATTGGAGGATCTTATTTAGGAGCAAGAGCTGTTATTGAAGCATTAACCAGTTCATTTTACAATATGTTACCAAACAAACAAAGAAAATATCCGCAAATTTTATATGTTGGAAACAACTTAAGTCCAAATTATATTAATGAATTAATTGAATATATAGGAGATAAAGATTTTTCAGTAAATGTAATATCAAAATCAGGAACAACCACAGAACCAGCCGTTGCTTTTAGAATTTTTAGAGAAATTTTGGAAAATAAATATGGAATTGATGAGGCAAGAAGTAGAATTTATGCAACAACAGATAAAGCAAAAGGAGCATTAAAGACACTTGCACAAAATGAAGGATATGAACAATTTGTTGTTCCTGACAATGTGGGTGGTAGATATTCTGTATTAACAGCAGTAGGATTATTACCAATTGCAGTAGCAGGAATTGATATTGATAAATTAATGATGGGAGCAAAAACAGCACAAGACAGATATGATGACCCAAATCTAAAATATAATGAATGTTATAAATATGCAGTTGTAAGAAATATCTTATATAAATTATACAAAAATACAGAAATACTAGTAAATTATGAACCTAAAATGCACTATTTCACAGAATGGTGGAAGCAATTATTTGGAGAAAGTGAAGGAAAAGATCAAAAGGGAATCTTCCCAGCAGGTGTGGATTTTACAACAGATTTACATTCTATGGGACAATATATTCAAGAAGGTAGAAGAAACCTATTTGAAACGGTTATTAGTATCAAAACACCAAATTCAGATATAACCATTCATCCAGATGATGACAATTTAGATGGATTAAATTATTTAGCAAGAAAGGGATTGGACTATGTTAATAAAAAAGCAATGGAAGGAACCATAAAAGCACATGTATCAGGAGATGTTCCAAATATTGTGATAGAAATGGAAAAACTAGATGAAGAAAATATAGGAGAATTAATCTATTTCTTTGAAAAAGCCTGTGCGATGTCTGGAAATATATTAGGAGTGAATCCATTTAATCAACCAGGTGTAGAAGAGTACAAAAAGAATATGTTTAAACTATTGGAAAAACCAGGTTATTAAAAAGATTAAAGTGATGATTTTGCTCCGTCCCCAAAATCATCACTTCAATCTTTATTGGAGAAAAGAATGATATATAATAAATAACATTACAATAAAATAGGTGAGACATGTCCCTTTTGGATAAAAAATGTCCAATTTGACACGTCCCCAAAATTTCATAGGAGGAAAACATGATATACAAAGAAAAATTTAAAATAGGATTAAAAGATGTATGGGCAAAAGATGAAGTAAGTAATATAGCTATTTTAGAGTACTTAGAAGATATTGCAGCATATCATTCTGACAGTGTAGGAATTGGTGTAAATACAACAGATGAAACACATTTAAGTTGGTTGTTATTAGATTGGGAGCTAGAAGTATTAAAAAGACCAAGATATGGACAAGTTTTAGAGATTCATACATGGTCTAGAGAAATAGAAAAATTTTATGCACTTCGTGATTTTGAAGTTTATGATGAACAAAACAATTTATGTGCAATCGCAACCTCAAAATGGCTATTAGTAAATAGTAAGACTGAAAAGATTGTAAGAGTAAAACCAGAAATAGCAGATAGGTATCAATCAGAATTTGGAAAATGTGTTTTTAAAGATAAGAAAATTGAAAAATTGAGAGAGCCAAAAGAGTACTTAAGCGAAATGACATATACAGCTAGAAGAAGAGATATTGATGTGATTGGTCATATACATAACTTATATTATTTATATTTAGCATATGAGGCTTTGCCAGAAGAAGAATATAACAAAAGACCATTTAACCATGTGAGAATACAATATAAAAACCAGATAAAATTAGGAGAGACTGCAAAATGTAAATATGCAAAAGAAAATGGAGAAAATATTGTGGTTATTAAAAGTGAAGATGACAAAACATTACATGCAATTGTTAAAATATATTAAAATTATAAAGTAACAACATTATCTAAGAGCAGAAAATAAAATAAATTAATAAGAAATAATTTGTCAAAAAAATAAAAAATAATTATCCCAAAAAGATAATGAAAAGTATAATTTTTTAAGATTATGTAAAAAATAATAAAAAAATGATGAA
>CAMLYR010000026.1 GCA_946491915.1 uncultured Clostridium sp. | reverse complement strand
ATATAGAAAAAACAAGGGTTGTAGAAGTTTTAACAGAGAAACTTTTTACAAAACCAAAATAAAAAAGGGGGAAAACAAATGAAAACAAAAGTAATAGGAAGAATGATTACTATAGTAATCATACTAATTCTAATTTTAGGAGGAATTTTTGCATATCTTTATTTTGGGACAGATTTATTAAAATCAAATCAACAACTATTTTTTCAATATTTAGGACAACTAGTAGCAAGTGAGGATGGATTTATCGAAAGTAATTTAAATGCATACTTTGAAAAGAAAAGAACAAGTAAATATGAAGATAGTGGAAAATTTAATGCAGAGATAAATATAAGCAATTTAGATGCAGATATGTTAGCAACGGTTAATGATTTTAATATAGAATATTCAGGAAAAATAGATAATACAGCAAGAAAAAATGAACAAGATATATCTATTAATTATTCAAGTGATGTTAATTTTCCTATAAAATACAAATATTCAAATGAAACAGTGGGATTACAAACAGATTATGTTTCTAACAAATATATAGGAATAGAAAATAAAAACTTAAAAGAATTTGCTGAAAATTTAGGAATTACAGATACAGAAAGTATTCCAGATTCAATAGACTTATATGCACAATCAGAAAATCAAAATGCTTTTAACTTTACAGAAGAAGAAAAAGAACAAATTATTAACACATATAGAACAATTGTAGAAGAAAAATTAGCAAATAAAGAATTTGGGAAAACAGAAGAAAATGGAGTAACCAATTATTCAGTTGAAATAACCAATCAAGAAGCAAAAGAATTAATTGTTCAATGTTTAGAAACATTAAAAACGGATACAATTATATTACCTAAAATTGAAGAGGCTTTAGCAGAAACTTTAGAAATTGCTAACCAAAGTTCAACAGAAGAAATAACTGTACAAGATGTTATACAAGAATGTATTGATGAATTAAATACAGCAGAAATCCAAGATGGAGCATCTACCATTACGGTTTCACAAGCAAATAAAAAATTAACAGGAATCACCTTAAAAATAGAGGAAAATGAGTTTAAAATAACAAAAACAAATGATCAAGGAATCGTAACCTATACAATAGAAATGAATATAAAAGATGCAGATTCAGAAGATACTGTAAGATGTTTTATGTCAGCAAGTTATCAAGGGCTAGAACAATTAACAAGCGTTAATGAGACATATCAATTTGGTATTATAGCAACAGTGGATGGACAAGAACAAAAAATGGTTTATAATTTGAATTGTACAGATACATTCAAAGATGATATCCAAATTGAGGATTTTGGAGAAGATGAGATTCAAACATTAAATGAATATGATAGTGAACAAATTGCTACATTAATGATGAGTATAGGAGAAAGAATTAGTGAAGTAAATGCTATGCAAATGGAAGAAATCGGCTTTACGGAATATGGAAATCCAATTTTGTATGCTTTCCCACTAACAACATCAATTGGATTATTAACCTATAATCTAGCAGCAGATGTTGTTGTTGAAAATTCTATGAGTGAAGTAGAAATGAATGCATTTAATGCAAAATTTGAACAATATGAGGGAGTACAAAGAGGAAGTTCTGTTAGGGCTTTATTACAATCTGTTATTGCAAATAATATATCAGAAATGAATGATGATAGAAAAGTAGAAGTTAGCGGAGCTGTTACCATGACAAAAGATGATACAGAAGCACCAATAGATGAAATTCAAACAGGTTCAACATATAATGTAGAAATACAATATAATGAAGGATTGGTAAGTGCAATTATTATTACAGAACAATAATAAAACAAGACAGTTACAAAAAATAATAGAATTTAAATAAATTAAAACAAAAAGGAGCGTTTTTATGAGTGATATGACAATTTCAAAGGATATTATCCATATAGGTGCAAGTGATAAAGATATTAAAATATTCGAAAGTCAGTATGTATTAGAAAATGGAATGAGCTATAATTCTTATCTAATAAAAGATGAAAAAAATGTCGTATTAGATACAATTGATGAAAAATTAACAGATGTATGGTTTGCCAATTTGGAAAAAGCATTAGATGGAGAAAAACCAGATTATCTAATTGTTTCTCATATGGAGCCAGATCATGCATATAATATAGGGAAATTAGCGAAAAAATATCCACAAATGAAAATTGTTGGAAATCAACTTACCTTTAATATGCTTGCAAATTTCTTTAAAGACATTGATTTTTCAAATAGAAAGTTTGTCGTAATGGAAGGTGATGTATTAGACATTGGAAAACATAAATTACAATTCTTTATGGCACCAATGGTACATTGGCCAGAGGTTATGGTAACATATGAACAAACAGAAAAAATCTTATTTTCAGCAGATGGTTTTGGAAAATTTGGAGCATTAGATGTAGATGAAGAATGGGATTGTGAAGCAAGAAGATATTATTTTGGAATTGTCGGAAAATATGGAATGCAAGTACAAGCTTTGTTAAAAAAAGCTGCAACATTAGATATTCAAATGATTTGTCCTTTACACGGACCAATCTTAAAAGAAAATTTAGGATATTATATAGATAAATATAATACATGGAGTAGTTACAAGCCTGAAGAGGAAGGAATCTATATTGCTTGTAGTTCTATTTATGGAAACACTTTAAAAGCTGCTCAAAAGTTAGCAGAAATTTTAAAAGAAAAAGGTGCAAAAAAAGTTGTATTAGCAGATTTAACCCAAGAAGATTGGGCAGAAGCTATTGAAGATGCCTTTAGATATTCACATTTAGTTGTGGCATCTTCTAGCTATAATGCTGGATTATTCCCACCAATGAAACAATTCTTAGACCATCTAAAAGAAAGAAATTATCAAAATAGAACAGTGGGAATCATAGAAAATGGCTCATGGGCACCTTCAGCTGGAAAATGTATGAAGGGAACCTTAGAAGAAATGAAAAATATCCACATTATAGAACCAATGATTACAATAAAATCAACCATGAATGATGAAAACATGAAACAAATGGAAGAAATGGCAGATGTCCTTTTGGGAACATTTTAAAAATGTTCCATTGGGGACGTTTCTGTTTGGGACATTTTCATCATAAAAAGTAAATTTTTTAATTATGATATAACTTTACTGACATCTTTAAGTTTTAAAATAGAAAAACAAATATTTAATTTGCAATTTGTACTATATGAAGATGAAGGATATATTAATGAAATTATTATTATAGAAATAAATTAAGATAAAAATGACGATTTGGAGAATTCCACAAAGGAACAAATTTCCAAATCGTCATTTTTTTGAAATATAGAATACTAATCATTATTTTGATTAGCTAAAACAGAATCATCTACTGCGTCATTTTTAGATTGAATTGCTCTTAAAATTGCTCTACTAATAGGACCAGCCACTAAAATATTTAAGAAAAATGCTGCACAGAAGTTTCTAGGCCATCTAATAAAGAATTCACTAAAGATTGTTTGAGCATTATCTCCACCTAAAAATCCACCAATAATTGTCATAACTAAAGACATTAAGGTAACAATAAAGAAACAATTAAAAAGAATGTATGCATTTTTACTATCAGATTTATCAACAAACTTTTCTAATAGCATATGATTAATTTTCCCAATAACTACATTCTCTAAAATAAAGGCAATGATAAAGGTTACAGGAAAAGCAATAATAGCAGTTTTTAGAGAATTTAAATTCAATCCGCCTAAATGAATAGAAATATTTAAAAGTCCCATAAAAAATACCATAATCAAACACATACAAATTCCAAAAATAAGACCTTCTTTTTTATTTGTTGGCATATAAATTCCTCCTTTCTGTAAAATGAATATCACTTTGTAAGAACCATATTTATGATTTTTAGTATATTTAGTCAGTTATTTTGTTCTTAAAAGCAGGACAAATCTCACTTCGTGAGAACTTTTATCTACTTTTTTAATTCAACTATATATAGTGAAGTTCTCAAAGAAGTGTAAAGATTTGTCGACGCGAAAAGTTGCTTTGCAATTTTTCTGTGCAACGTTGTTATTTTTATTGAATAGGAAAAATCGAATTTTTTCTATTCAATAAAAATAACGTGTAACTAAACTGGATTTACGCCATGAAAGCTACGCGTTTACGTACTTATATATTATACCATATTTGGAAAATTGATGTAATAGCAAAATCAAAAAAAATTAAAAAAATTTTTCTTGAGTATAATAAATGCTAATGATATAATGCTGTTAAAGCAAAGGTTGGTGATGTTTATGTTACATAAAAAAATGGAAACAGGATTAATTGTAATAAAACAAACAAAATTTGATAAAATAAGAAGAGGTTTGTTGATGTTTTTTTATGGAAAGGATTATAAGATATTTGAGAATTACCAACAATTAATGAATGTAAATAGACCAAAAAACATTATTATTCCAAAAGAAATCAAAAACCTTTAAAATCAATGAAAAGGTGAGAATATGTGTACTTGTATGACATTAAAAACAAAAGATTACTATTTTGGAAGAAATTTGGATTTAGAATCTACTTTTGGAGAAAAGGTAATCATAACACCCAGAAATTATGAATTTACTTTAAGAAATAATACTAAAATGAAAACAGAATATGCTATTATAGGAATGGGGACAGAGGTAGATAATTATCCGTTATATGCAGATGGCGGAAATGAAAAAGGATTATGCATGGCAGGATTATATTTCCCAGGAAATGCAGTATATTATGAAGAAAAAGATGGATATATAAATATAACTTCATTTGAGCTAATTCCATGGTGTTTAGGAAACTTTTCAAGTATAGCAGAATTAAGAGATGAGTTAAATAAGTTAAATATAACCAATCAATCATTTGAGAAAAATATGCCAGTTGTGGATTTACATTGGATGATTAGTGATAAAAAAGAATGTATTGTGTTAGAACAAACAAAAAAGGGATTACAAATTTATGATAATCCCTATGGTGTTTTAACCAATAACCCACCATTTAATTATCATGATATGAATATGAACAACTATATGAATGTATCAGCTAAATTTCCAACCAATACATTTTCAAAAGAAATTCCTTTGAAACCATATGGACAAGGAATGGGAATGATGGGATTACCAGGAGATGTCACACCAACTTCTAGATTTGTTAGATCGGCATTTTATAAATTTAATTCGATAACTGATGAAGATGAGGAAAGTTCTATTTCTCAATTTTTTCATATTCTAGATTCTGTTTCAATGATAAAGGGAAGTGTTATAACCAAAGAAAATCATTATGATATGACAACCTATTCTTCTTGTATGAATGCAAGTAAAGGTATATATTATTTTAAAACTTATTACAATAATCAAATCAATGCAGTTTTGTTAAATGAAAAAAACAAGAATGGAGCTAAATTGGAAATTTATGAATTACCCCAAAAGCAACATATACAGTATTTAAATAACAAAAATGGGGATTAATGAAGTAAAAATGGGGTACTAAAATGTTTACAATTTAAAACCAAATGCCGGAAAGGTTACCTATATACTATTTTTCATATCTTGTGTGTCGCAACCACTCATGTTGAAAATTAAATTTTTATCTAGTCTTAAATAAATTTAATCCTAGCTAAAAATTTAATTTTCAACGTGTGAAGGTTGCTCCAATCGCACTCGCTTTTGCTCGTTTGGTCGCTTACGCAATATTTCAAAATAATATATAGGTAACCTTTCCGGCATTTTTGTTTGAATTGTAACTAAAAATAAGGCAAATACATCTTTTTTCTTTGTAATGATGAAAAAACTAAGAAAACATGGTATAATAGAACAGTAATGATTAACAAATATCATTGATATAAAAAATAAGAAGGGAAAGAAAATGAAAAATATTAAAGACTATACATTGGACGAATTAAAAGAACAACTAAAAGAAATCGGGGAGAAACCATTTCGAGCAGAGCAAATTTATAAATGGCTTTATGAAGCAAGAGTTTCTGATTTTGATGAAATAACCAACCTATCATTAGAATTAAGAGAAAAATTAAAACAAATCTATGAAATAAAAGAATTTAAGATATTAAAAAAACAAGTAGCATCAGATGGAACAAGAAAATATTTATTTGATGTCTTAGATGGAAATGCCATTGAAACTGTCTTAATGGAATATCATCATGGATTTAGTATTTGTGTATCTTCTCAAATTGGTTGTAAAATGGGATGTAAATTTTGTGCTTCAACAGGAATTCCATTTGCAAGGAATTTAAGTAGTGGAGAAATTATTGAACAAATTATGGCAGTAGAAAGAGATGCCAATGTTAGAATTTCGAATATTGTATTTATGGGGATTGGAGAGCCATTAAATAATTATGATAATGTTGTAAAGGCAATTCGAATTATCAATCATCCAAAAGGATTAAATATAGGGGCAAGACATATTAGTATATCTACAAGTGGTTTAGTACCAAGAATATATAAATTAGCAGAAGAAAACATACAATGTACATTATCTATATCTTTACATGCAACAACGAATGAAAAAAGAAGTGAAATGATGCCAATTAATAATGCATTTCCAATAGAAGAATTACTACAAGCATGTAAGGATTATATAGAAAAAACACATAGAAGGATTTCTTTTGAATATGCATTGGCAAAAGAAAATAATGACAATTTAGAAGATGCTAAACGATTAGTAAAATTGTTAAAAGGAATGCTTTGTCATGTAAATCTAATTCCGATCAATAAAATTGAAAATGGAGCATATACCAAAAGTTCAAATGAAAATATTATGAAGTTTAGAGATTATTTAAATGACCATGGAATTGTGGCAACTATCAGACGAGAATTAGGATCAGACATAGATGCAGCATGTGGGCAGTTAAGAAGAAAAAATTTGAACCATTAGGGACGTGTCAAATCGGACATTTTTCGTCCAAAAGGGACAGGACTAATTTGTTATTAAAATATAATAAAAAATAAAACAGAAAATTTTATATAACATATATTTTTTCTGTTTTATTTTCTTTTTACTAATTTGGATAAATACATTAAATTTATAATCACCAAAAATAGTTATAAATGTTTATTATGACCTGTCCATTTTGAACAAAAAATGTCCGATTTTACACGTTCCTAATGGTTCAAAATTTCAAGTAAACTTTCAATATCTTTTTTGCAATTCATCATTTCATAGTCTTTAACAGCTTTTTGACAAAATTCTTCAGCTTTTTCAAAGTCATTTGTATAGACAGAGTATATGGTTTGTAATCGATAATATAGAGCTTCATTTCGAATATCATCTAAATCATTGTCTTTTAGAAATTTTTCACAATCCTTTAATTCTGTATTTGCTTTTTCCAAAAGTTTAACATCTTTAGTGGTTGCATAATTTTCTAATAGCAAAGAAATTAACAAAAGATGATAATCAGCCTGACCACGAGTAAAGTTAGCTGATTTTGCTTCTTCTAATTGCTTAACTAACATGTTATATTTTAATTCAAAAGCATTTTCAATTTTTAAATAACATCTGGTAATCCATAAATCTGTTACTAATTTTCTATATTCGTTAATATAAGGAAAATAGTTTTCTTTGATATTCATCCATATGTCATAGCTTTCTTTATAATTCTTTAAACAGTTACAAGTATACAAAGCTTTTACATGATAAAATAAGCAAACAATACGTTTTTCTAAAGAATCTTTTTCTTTGTCAACAATTTTTGAAGCAATATCTAAATATTTTTTTGCTTCTTCTTGGTTTTGAGATTTAGACATAATATTAATATAATCACACAAAGCTTCTAATTCTTCATTTTTATCTTGAATCATATTTGCCATTTTTGCTCTTTTTAAATGTGGAGAATCTTCACCTTTATTCCACATACCTCTAACATAAATATAGTATTTTAAATTTCTAATAATGGTAACATATTCTTTATATAATTTATTTTCTTCTAACATATTTAAAACTTGTTTTGTGATATTCCATTCGTCTAATTCATCAAATAATTTTAATTTAGAAATATCGTTATAACATTCACCTACATATGCAGATTTATCTATATAAAATTTTGCTAATTGTTTCAAAAATGTTTCTTTATCAAAATCTTCGTCAGAAGCATTTACCAAGACAAGTGTTTTAATTAAATTGTGCATATCTAATCTAGGATTATTTTGAATAATCGGGATTAATAAATCATTTGTATAACATTCTGTAATTGCTTCTTGCCACTCATTTGATAATATGTCTAAATGTAATATGTAGGAAACAAGTTCAATCGAGATGGTATATTTAAAATTTGCACAGATGATGACGATTTTTTTAGCGATTGGACTCAATTCTTTCCATATATCATGAATGATTTTTTCTGATATGATTTTATAATCTTCATTTGTTTTTGTATATCTAGAAATGGCATTTTCTAAAGAGATTCCAAGTTTATTAGCATTGACAATTTTTTTCATTAGATAGATAGAGGCAAATGGAATGCCACCAGTAATGGAATATAATGTATCAACTAATGAAGGTTGCATATCTATAATTTTTCTAAAATCTTCTGTTGTATGAAGCATAGCATTTAGTTCTTCCTTAGAAATGAAGTCATTAATACAAAAACTAGAACAATAGGTATCTAAAGCATTTTCGTATTGATGATAAGGAATAGAAGTAATCATTACTATTTTCGAAAATTTCGAAAAGTTTTTTACAAATGTAATGGTTTCATCTTGGATAATATCATCATCAAAATCGAATATAAGAATAGATTTACTGTTTTTTATAAATTCAAAACAAGCATCCTGTTTTTCTTCAGGTTTGATTTCTGCTTTATTTTCTAAGTTAAAAAGCAAAATGGTATCTAAAATAGTAGATAATTGATTTTCCTTTTTTAGATTGATCCAAATCATATTTTCAAATTTATTTTTTAAGCTCAAATCATACATATATGCCATAACAGATTTTGATTTTCCACCTAATTTATATCCATAAATATAAGCAATATTAATAGGATGATTTACAAAATCATCTAAAAATGAAGTGAGTTTTTGAGAACGAATAATTTTGCTTAAGTCTTGAGGAATTAAATTATTTTTGGTTTGGATAGTTGTATCCTGAAAAACAACTGTATTTGTAGCAGATAAATAATTTTTAGCAAATGTATCAATCTTAGAATCATCCACTTGTACCAATTTTGCATATTCTAGGATTCCTTGCAGAAAACTAGGAATGTCTTTTGGAATACTACCAGTTAAAAATTTTCGGATACTCACTTCTGCATAATGGGTATAATCTGCAATTCTTGTATAGATATATGTTTTACTAGGTAATTCTCCTTTTATATTATGTTTTTTTATAGATACTTTCATTTCATTAATAAAATCAGATAATAATTTTGCTCTATTCGTTTTTAAGATATCTTGTTCCATATGTTCCTCCATCAATAACAAAATCTATCTTTATTATACCATTATGTTACATAAAAGTACAAGGATAGAAGGGAATATCTCCATAAAGAAAATGAAAATTGATAATTTTTTTATCAATTTTAAAAAACTGTATTTTGAAAACTTTAAAAATTCAGATTAACATAAAATAAAATAGGCATAGATTAAGCATAATACTAGATGCTTGAGAATGCGAAACTTGAATTCTTTAGTAAAGGATTTGTAACCAAAAACATTTAATGTAAAAATAAAGGAGGAGACAATATGATTTATAATCTGACATTAAATGATAGAACACAGAGGAAAGTGCTTCGGGAGTTAGAAACAACAGAAAAGTTGATTTCAAAAGTTGCGACAAAACTTTCATCAACACAGAAAACTTGTGATATTTATGCAATGTCTGATTTAGGGATTGCACATAATGTTACAAGAATGAGGGGTGGTTTCTTTACAGGAGCTGCATATGTCTGGGAACAACCAGATACTCCATTCATTCCTGTAGATACTACAATCAATGTATGTGGTACAGCTTTGTATAAAATAAATTCTGATATGAATATAACAGAATTTAGAAAGAGATGTGAGAAAGCTTTAGAAGCCCCATCAAGGTATGACTGGAATTTTACCAATGGTAACCATTTTATTTCTTTATGTTATTCGGAAAATAACATGGGAATGAAGGAAGGTTACTATATGCTTGTCCATGCTTCAGCATGCGAATACAAAGAAGAGTTGTATCCAGTTATTGGAAACTGGTACTATCAAGATATTTGCACTGAAAGACTTAATCATCGATATATAAGATATATTAAAGGAGATAAAGCAGAGAAGCTATATGAATGGGCAAAATTGCTGGAATCTTATAACAGAGAGCGAAACCATAATTTCTGTAAGAAAGTTTTATCAGGAAATATGGGAAGAGAAATCTTAAGTGTATCGCATTATGGAATGCCAAGTATACATGAAGCATTGATTGGTGTTCAAAAGACCGAAGGACTTGCAACATTGCTCACAAGTCCGGGAAAAAATGTGTATATATTGAAGAAAACAGAAAATGCTAAGAATAACTATATACCACATGGTTTCGGATTGGAACTACCAGAAGAAAGTGATTTCACCTATCATACAAATGATATACAAATAGGGGAAAAGAAATTTTATTCTGGAAGTATTACCATTGGAGAGGATGCTATTAATCGGCATAGCTTTTCTGAAACTGATGAAAGTTTAAGAAAGCATATCAGAAAAATAGTACAGATTAACGAATTAGAGATTTGTGCAGAATTAAAACAGATTTGTTCGTTTTCTGCGAATGGATTTCAAGTATGGAGAGGTAATTGATATGTTATATGTAACAAGACATGGAGAAACAGATTGGAACTTGTATGGAAAAGTACAAGGTAAAGCAGATATTGAGTTAAATGCTAAAGGAATGGAACAGGCAAAAGAAACAATGGAAAAGCTAAACGAAGAAAACATTGATTTGATAATCTGTTCACCTTTAAAAAGAGCAAGACAGACGGCTGAAATCATTCATTCAGAGAAAAACATTCCCATTATCTTTGATGAAAGAATTTCTGAAAGAGATTTCGGAGAAATGGAAGGAATGTCTAAAGATGACTTTGATTTTCAAGCGTTTTGGAATTACAAGAAAAATATAACTTACGAAAAAGCTGAAAATATCAGAGTTTTCTTTAATAGAATATTTTTATTTTTAGATGAGATAAAAAAGAAGTATAAAGATAAGAATATTTTATTAGTAACTCATGGAGGAGTTAGTATAGCTGTTAACAGTTATTTCAATGGAATACCTAAAAGTGGAGCGTGTTTACCGTTATGTATCAAAAACTGTGAGGTAAAGAAATTTGTTTACGAATAACTGATGGAGGAATTTATTTTGATACAAATCATTTTTTTGAGACATGCAGAGACCAAGATGAATGAAGAAGGTCGGTTTTGTGGAAGAATAGATGTAGAGATTACAGAAGAGGGAAGAAGACAAGCAGAACAAATGAGAGAAGCATTTAAAGAATATCATTTTGATGCAATGTATTGTTCACCTCTTAAAAGAACCAAACAGACTTTAGAGGCTATTTTCCCAAACCGGGACTTCATTGAAGAGGATGGATTCATAGAAATTAGTCTTGGAGATTGGGAAGGATTGAAGAAGGAAAATGTTAATCAGAAACTTCGAAAAGCCTTTCAGCAAGGAGAGTATACACCATCTCATGGTGAAAAGCATGAAGACGTAGAAGCAAGAGTAAAAGAAACAATTGAAAGAATCTTTGCAACTTATCCAGATAATTCTCTAATTTTAGTTTGTACAAGTAATGGCATTATGAGAACAATCAAGAGAATGTATAATATTAAAACAGAGAATATCATGTCAGAAAATTTGGAGTATTTTATATTGGAATTATTCTAAAAAAAAGAAGCATTAAAAGAAAAACGAGACTTAGATGTTTATTTCTAGGTCTTGTTTTATTGTATATGAAGAGACAGATTTAAAATTTCCTATCTAGATATTCTGAATACAACAAGATTAAAAATTTTTATAAAATAGATGAGTAATGAATAAAAAATAGAATATACTATATAAAACAGAAAATAAAGTTTATAAGTTACAAAAAATCATATAAAAATTGACTTTTTCTAACTTATAAGGTATAATTAAAACAGGAAGTGATGAATATGGAAAGAGAAATAATAAAGAAATTAATAGAATGGAAAACTTCTAAAGCAAGAAAACCATTAATTGTTCATGGTGCTAGACAGGTAGGAAAAACATATATCATAAAAGAATTTGGTAAAAAATTTTATGAAAATGTAATTTATGTGAATTTTGAAACAAATAAAGAATTAAGTGAACAAATTGATGAGAGTATAGATGCCAAATATATTATTAACAAATTGGAATTATTCTATGGTGAAAAAATATTACCAGAGAAAACTTTAATATTTTTTGATGAAATACAGGCAAATGAAAGAGCCTTGACATCATTAAAATATTTTTGTGAAGATGCACCTGAATATCATATTATAGCAGCAGGTTCACTGTTGGGAATAGCTATTAATAGAGAAAATTATTCTTTTCCAGTAGGAAAAGTCCAAATGATAGATATGTACCCACTATCTTTTAAAGAATTTTTAATAGCACTTGGAAGAGAAAATTTAATAGAAGAAATTCAAAAACATTTTGAAAGTAATGAAAGAATGGATAATGATATACATGAGTTATGTTTAAAATTATATAGAACCTATTTAGTAGTTGGAGGAATGCCAGAAGTTGTAAAAACATATTTAGAAGAAGAAAAAGTGATTGCGACATTAGATGTTCAGGCTATGATATTAGATTCTTATGTAAGAGATATGACCAAGTATGCAGATGCATCAGAATCTAATAGAATTATAGCAGCATTTGATTCCATACCAGTACAATTAGCAAAAGAAAATCAAAAATTTCAATATAAAGTCATTTCAAAAGGAGCTACATCAAGTTTATTTGGCCCAGCGATTTTATGGCTAAAAAATAGTGGTATTGTTAATCAAGTGTTTAAAACAGAAAGTGAATTACCATTAGAAATGCATAAAGATTTATCAGCATTTAAATTATATATGTCAGATGTAGGATTATTCGTGAACAAAGCAAGATATCCATTATATCAAATAGATTTAAGTAAACAACCTACCATGATTTCTATGGGACCATTAACAGAACATTATGTGGCAAATGAATTAAGAATAAATGGATATGAAACTTATTATTGGGAATCAAATGGAATAGCAGAAGTAGACTTCTTAATTCAAAAAGAGATGGATATTATTCCAATAGAAGTAAAATCAAATATTCATACAAAATCTAGAAGTTTAGATTTGTATATGAAAAGATATCATCCAACTTATGCAATTAGAATTTCAGAAAAAAACTTTGGTTTTGAAAATAACATCAAATCAGTTCCTTTATATGCAACGTTTTGTATATAAGGAAGTTAACACAGCTATAGGGGACGTGTCAAATTGAACATAAAATGTCCATTTTGACACGTCCCCAAAGACCTAAAGGATAATGCAAATTAATCCACCACTACCTTCATTGACAATTCTTTCCAATGTTTCTTGTAATTTAATTTGTGCTTCTTCTGGCATTTTGGCAAGTTTTGTTTGTAATCCTTCATTAACTAATTCATGAAGGCTCTTTCCAAAAATATTTGATTCCCAGATTTTTTGAGGGTCACTTTCAAATCCAGAAAGTAAGTAATTTACTAATTCTTCAGATTGCTTTTCAGAACCAACAATTGGGCATACTTCAGTTGCAACATTTGTCTTAATAAGGTGAATAGAAGGTGCCATGGCTTTTAGTTTTACACCAAATTTAGATCCTTGTTTTACCATTTCTGGTTCTTCTAAAATTAATTCATCCATTGAAGGGGTAACAATTCCGTAACCTTTTCTATTAACTTCATCTAAGGCATAAGCGATTTTATCATATTTCTTTTTTACATCAGCTAATTCAGAAATAATACTAAACAAATCGCCCTCATTAGAAACTGGAACACCTGTAATTTCTGTTAGTACTTGATAGAATAATTCTTCTTTTAAAGTGATTTCTACATTGACTCTTCCAGTACCTAACTGAATATCTGTTACAGAAGTTTTAGAAATGATTTCTGTTTGTTTAATGGTTTCTGCACAGCTTGATATTTCTTTTAAAACATTGACATTAGAAAATGCATCTTTAATTTCTTTATATAATTCTGTTTTTAAAGGGTGTGACATATCTAATCCATCAATCCATCTTGGAAATTTAATGCAGATTTGGTCAACAGGGAATTCATATAATACTTTTGAAAACATGGTATTAATATTTTCAATGGTTAAATATTCACAATTAAGAGGCATAACAGATGTATTGTATTTTTCGCTTAGTTCTTCTGCAAGCTCTTTGGTATATTCTGAATCAGGGTCATTTGAATTTAATAAAATGATAAATGGTTTATTTAAAGCTTTTAATTCATTAACAACTCTTTCCTCAGCTTTTACATAATCTTCCCTTGGAATATCTGTGATAGTTCCATCAGTAGTTACTAAAACACCGATGGTAGAATGTTCTTCAATTACCTTTTTTGTCCCAATTTCAGCGGCTGTTTCAAAAGGAATTTCTTCCTCAGACCAAGGTGTTTTTACCATCCTAGGCATGTCATCTTCTAAATAGCCAATCGCATTATCCACTAAATATCCAACACAATCTACCAATCTTGCTTTAAATTTTAAATTGTCATTCAAGGTAATTTCGATTGCTTCATTAGGAACGAATTTTGGCTCTGTTGTCATGATGGTTCTACCACCAGCACTTTGTGGCAATTCATCTTTGGCCCTTTCTTTTTTGTATTCATTATCAATGTTGGGAATGACTAATAAATCCATAAATCTTTTAATAAAAGTAGATTTACCAGTTCGTACAGGACCAACGACTCCTACATAAATATCTCCATCAGTCCTTTTGGCGATGTCTTGATACAATCTTGTATTTTCCATCTATATACCTCCTTATATTACTTTCAAAATGTTTGTATACTTTACTTAATGTATATTGAAATTTTTTAGGTTTATGACAAGTTTTCCAAAAAACTTGATAAAAATTGAGAATTATGCTAAAATGTCAATATTGAAATAAAAACATATACTATACTATATTAGCTAAAAGGAGCGAAACAAAATGGATAAGGTACAGGATACAATAGACTTATTAAAAATGTATAACCAAGAACATATTATAAAATTGATAGAAAAGTTAGATGAAGATAAAAAACAAGCATTAGTGGAACAAATTAGCAAAATTGATTTTCACCAATTAAAAGAGTTGTATGATAATACAAAGAAAGAAATAGAAATAAAAGAAAATAAAATAGAACCATTACCATATTTAGATAAGAAAAAATTATCAAAAGAGCAAAAAGAAGAATTTCAAAGATTGGGAGATGCTATCCTAGAAAAAGGTGAATATGCTGTGGTAACCATGGCAGGCGGTCAAGGAACAAGATTAGGACATTCAGGTCCAAAAGGAACTTTTAAATTAGATGTTTATGGAAAAGGAAAATATTTATTTGAAATATTAGCAGAAAATTTAAAAGAAGCCAATCAAAAATATGGAAAAGTCATTCCATGGTATATCATGACAAGTAAACAAAATAATGATGAAACAATTGAATTCATGGAAAAACATAATTATTTTGGATATGACAAAGCTTTTGTAAGATTTTTTGCACAAAGTGAAATGCCTTTAGTAGATGTAAATGGAAAATTATTAATAGGAAAAGATATGAGAATAAAAGAAGCATCTGATGGAAATGGTGGTACATATTCATCATTAAGAGCCAGTGGATGTCTAGCAGAAATGAAAGAAAAAGGAATTAAATGGGTATTTATTGGAGGAGTGGATAATGCTTTATTAAAAATGGCAGATACCATTTTATTAGGAATGGCCATTGATAAAAAAGTACAAATTGCTTCAAAATCAATTGTTAAAGCAAATCCACATGAGAGAGTAGGGGTATTTGCAAAAATGAATGGACATCCTAAAGTTATTGAATATTCAGAAATGCCAGAAAAAATGGCAGAAGAAGTGGATAGTGATGGAGAGCTAAAATATGGAGAAGCCCATATTATGTGTAATTTATATACCATAGAAGCCATTGAAAAGATTAGTAAAGAAACATTAATTTATCATAGTGCTTTTAAGAAAAATTCATATATAGATGAAAATGGAAAAGAAGTGATTCCAACAGAGCCAAATTCATACAAATTCGAGTCATTTATCTTTGATGCCTTTGAATTATTTGATGACATTGCAATTTTAAGAGGAAAAAGAGAAGATGATTTTGCACCTGTGAAAAATAAAGAGGGAGTTGATAGCCCAAAAACAGCTAAAGAATTATATGAAAAATTCTGGAACAGAAATTAAGGAATTAGTGACGGACGAAAGTGAGGGATTTTGGAGCTGACTTGAGGGAAATTGGGGACGGACTCATTTTTCCCTTTTTACTTAAATAACTTTAAAATATATTAAATTTTATAAAAAGGGAAAAATGAGTCCGTCCCCAATTTCCCTCAAGTCAGCTCCAAAATCCCAATTTGCTGGTTACTTATTTTGATCGGATTCATCCCAAAAATTTTTCAAGAAGAAAGGATTGAAGTAAAATGCAAGAATGTAAAATTAAAAATTTATATAATTTAGAAGAAACCATTGCAAAAGAATTATTAGAAAAAAGTACATATCCATGGGAAGTATTACCTTATATAGGAGACTTTATTTTAGAATTAGGAGAAACATTAGATAAAGACGAATATGAAAAAGTAGGAGAAAATGTTTGGATTGCAAAAACAGCAAAAGTAGCACCAACGGCATATATTAACGGTCCTGCAATTATTGGAAAAGAAGCAGAAGTAAGACATTGTGCATTTATTAGAGGAAATGCGATTATAGGAGAAGGGGCAGTTGTTGGAAATTCTACAGAATTAAAAAATGTTATCTTATTTAATAAAGTGCAAGTTCCACATTATAACTATGTAGGGGATTCTATTTTAGGATATAAAGCACATATGGGAGCAGGTTCTATTACATCTAATGTAAAATCTGATAAACAATTAGTTGTAATAAAAAACGGAAAAGAAACCATAGACACGAAAAGAAAAAAAGTAGGTGCTATGCTTGGAGATAATGTAGAAGTAGGTTGTGGATCTGTATTAAATCCAGGAACAATTGTGGGAAGAAATTCAAATATTTATCCATTATCTTCAGTAAGAGGTGTTGTTCCAGAAAATAGTATTTATAAGAATAAGAATGAAATCGTGGAAAAACAAGATAGATAAATCAATTAATGATAAAATTTTCATAAAGGAATTTATAAAAATTCCTTTATTTTTTTACTCGAATTGTATATAATAGGAAAGAAAATAAAATTACAAAAGTTGCCAAAGGGGACGAAATCGGGACATCGGGGACGGACTCATTTTTTCCTTTTTATAAAAATTAAAATATTTTTTTTTTTATTTTATTAAAAAAGGGAAAAAGAAGTC
>CAMLYR010000025.1 GCA_946491915.1 uncultured Clostridium sp. | reverse complement strand
TACGTGCACCTTTTGATTAGCACATTTCTTATTTTAACCTATTTCACCCCATTTTGTCAACTATTTTATAAATTTTCTTTTATTTTTTGTCATTTTTATTTTCATTTCGTTCATCAAAATTCGCTTTTTGCTTAGTAAATACGTATCTATTGGATTTTTTTCTTTGTCATTTTTCTTTTCCTATTATCAGTATTTACAAAATATGAATTCTTATTCAGCTGTAGTCATACTACTTGGATCTATTCCATATTGTTGATATAACCATGATGTATAATCAAATGGTGTTAATGTTTCTGGTAATCCATAATCAATTCCATTTGTTTCTACTCTAATAGATGTGATAACTGGAGGATTTACTGGTGTACTTACTTCTGTATTTCCTGTTGATTCTGCATCATCTGCTGCTTTTACCTCAACAGCTTCTATTTGATGTACAATATCCATACCTTCTGTTACTTTACCAAAAGATGTATATTGACCATTTAATCCTGTATTTTCTGCTGTCATAATAAAGAATTGAGAACTTCCTGAATTATAAGATTCCTCTGTTAATGTTGAAGAATAGCTGGTGTAATCAGATCTTGCCATTGCGACAACACCTTCTTCAAATTGTAACTTGTTATCTACACCATTTGCTATGAATTCACCTTTTATTGTGTATTCTGTATCATCACCATCATCTCTTAAATCACTTGTTGTTGCTACTCCTGTTCCATCTCCATTTTTATCTCCACCTTGAATCATAAAGTCTTTTACAATTCTATGGAATGTCAATCCGTCATAAAATCCTCTATTTGCCAATGTTATGAAATTGGCTACCGTTTCTGGTGCATATTCTGGATATAATTCAAATTTGATAGTCCCAAAATTTTCAACTTCCATGGTTGCAACAGGTCTTGTAACTTGCATTGTAGCATTTCTATAATATCCATAACCGATAACTCCTATTAAAACAATTAAAATAATTAAAGCTACAATCCATATAATATTTTTAAATTTTCCCATTTACTTCACTTTTCCTTTCTTTTATTTTTCTGAATCTTTTAAAATCCTCATGATACATTTAAATTTGTCAGGTCTGTCCCTTTTGAACCAAAAATGTCCATTTTGACACGTCCTCTATAGCATATTATCAAAGACAAATTGTTCTTGCATTCTTTTTAATGATTGTTTTATTGTTCTTGCTCTTACTTCTCCTATACCATCTACTTCATCTAAGCTTTCAATGTCTGCTGCCAATATATGTTGAAAAGATTTGAAAGAGTCTACTAAATTTTCTACAATGTTGTTTGGCATTCTTGGTACTTTACTTAAAATTCGATATCCTTTTGGATAAACAGCTACCTCATCATAGTTATCAAAATATTCATATCCTAATAATTTTGCAATAGATGATTCTTTTAACAGTTCTTCATATTCTAAATCTTTTAGCTCTTCTAGAATTTTGTCAGGTGTTTTTTTCTTTTTTACAACATAATCTTTTATAATGAGAGCTTCTTCTTTTTCAAGTCCTCCAATTAATTCATCTAGTTGCATTTTTACTAGTCTTCCGTCATCTCCAAGCTCATAGATTTGTCTTTGTATTTCTTCTACAATTCGCATAACCATTTCTGCTCTTTGAATGGCAAGTACAACATTTTGCAATGTTACTATATCATTAAATTCATATTCATTCAAGATGTTTAGTTTATTATCAAATACTTTTTTATATTTTTCTAGTGTTTGAATGGCTTGATTTGCCTTATTTAATACAACATCTGTGTCTTCTAAAACATATCGATCATTTCCTTTAAAAACGGTAATGATATTTCTTCTTTGTGAGATACTAATGACTAATTCTCCTGTTTGTTTTGCTGTTCTTTCTGCTGTTCTGTGTCTTGTTCCTGTTTCTGTTGTTTGAATTTCATGTTCTGGAATTAATTGTGCATTGGCATATAGGATTTTTTTCATATCTCCACTTAATACAATTGCTCCATCCATTTTTGCTAATTCATATAATTTTGATGATGTATAATCTTCATTAATAACAAAACCACCATCAACCACTTCTTTTAAGACTTCTCCATTATCTGTAATTAATAATAATGCACCTGTTTTTGCTCTTAATATATTTTCTAGGCCATCTCGTATCGGTGTCCCTGGAGCTATTAATTTTAAAACAGATGTAATATTATCTTCTTTTACCTTTTTCAAAATTAATCTCCTCTCTTACTTAAATCGCTATTCAAATCTAAATATTCAGCACACTACTTTAATCCAATCTTTTTCATTGCTTCATTAATATTGCTGACACCTATTATATCTAATTTATATGTTTCTTTCAAGTCTTTTTTGTTAGATTCTGGAATAATACAACTTTTAAATCCCAATTTTTCTGCTTCTTTCAACCTTTTGTCAATCAAATTAATTCTTCTTACTTCACCTGTTAAACCAACTTCTCCGATAATCACCATGTCTTTTGGAATTGGTACATTTTTGAAGCTTGAAACCACTGCCATCATCATACCTAAGTCAATAGATGGTTCATTTACTCGAATACCTCCTACTAAATTCAAATAAATATCTTGACTTCCCAACATGATACCTGCCCTTTTTTCTAAAACAGCAATTAATAACGCTAATCTATTATAATCTGTTCCGT
The DNA here is from genome assembly GCA_946491915.1 of uncultured Clostridium sp. The sequence goes on along the minus strand of CAMLYR010000025.1, from coordinate 15,339 downwards.
TTGCTGTTCTTTTTGGAAATCCGAAAATACTTTGTGTGGTTAGTGCTTGTAATTCTATCAAAATTGCTCTTGTTCCTTCTATGCTAGATACAATACAAGAACCTGCTGGATTATCTTCTCTTTCTGAAATCAAAATATCTGAAGGATTCGTAATTTCACACATACCTTCTTCATTCATTTCAAACATACCAATTTCATTGGTTGAACCAAATCTATTTTTTACACCTCTTAATACTCTATATGAAAAATATCTTTCTCCTTCTAGATATAACACAGTATCTACCATATGTTCTAAAACTCTTGGACCTGCAATATTTCCTTCTTTTGTTACATGCCCAATGATAATTGTTGTAATACCTCTGGATTTACAAACTCTCATCACTTGTGAAGTAATCTCTCTTACTTGGCTTACACTTCCAGCAGCTGCTGAAATCTCTTCTGAATACATGGTTTGAATGGAATCAATAATCACAAGTTTTGGATGAATTTCTATAATAGCTTGATTCACCACATCTATATCTGTTTCTCCTAAAAATAAAATATCATCATTATTAATCCCTAATCTATCTGCTCTCATTTTAATTTGTTCTGCTGATTCTTCGCCTGAAACATATAAAACTTTTCCTTCACCTTTTACTTTATCACATATTTGCAAAATTAAAGTAGATTTTCCAATTCCAGGTTCCCCTCCAAGTAATACAAGAGAACCTTTTACAAGTCCACCACCTAATACTCTATCTAACTCTCCAAAACCTGTTGAAGTTCTTAATGTTTCTTTTGCCTCATAAGAATTTAATTTTTGTGGTTTATTTTCACTTTTGGCTATATCTTTGTGTCCACCTGCTTTTGTTTCCACTACTTTTTGTTCATAAAACGTATTCCAACTATTGCAAGCAGGACATTTTCCAAGCCATTTGCTAGACTCATTACCACATTCACTACATACAAAAATTGTTTTACTTTTTGCCATTTTTCTTTTCTCTCCTTTTCTCATTTGGGTCCATTGGGGACATTAATGAACAAGGATATATTCTTGTTCTGCCCCTTTACATTCTAATTTTATGATTTTATTCTCCATATTTTCCTCTGTTTTGTAATGTGCTAATATGTAATTTTTCGTATGTCCCTGCCACATGCCATTTTTTTCTTCTTCAAAAAGGACTTCTACTTCTTTTCCTACATATTGCTGATTATATGCTTTTTCATTCTCACTTGATAATTCTATTAATCTTCGACTTCTTTCTTCTTTTTTATTTCCATCTATTTGATTTGGCATCACTGCTGCTTTGGTTCCTTTTCTTTGAGAATATTTAAATACATGCATTTTATAAAATTTGATTTTCTTTAAAAATTCGTATGTTTTTTCAAATTCTTCTTCACTTTCTCCTGGAAAACCAACAATAATATCTGTTGTTAATATGGCATCTTCAAAAGTTTTTCTTAATAACTTTGTTATCTCTTTGAATTGTTCTGTTGTATACCTTCTATTCATTCTTTTTAATGTTTCATCACAACCACTTTGTAATGATAAATGAAATTGATGACACACTTTTTCTAGTTTTTCTAATCTACTCACAAATTCTGGTGTGATTAACAAAGGCTCTATTGATCCTAATCTGATTCTTTCAATTCCCTCTATTTCATTCATTTCTTCCAATAAATTAATTAATCGATATTCCTGCTTAAAATCTTTTCCATATGAGGCAATATGAATTCCAGTTATAACGACTTCTTTTATGCCTTCTTGGGCAATTTTTTGAATTTCAGATAAGATATGTTCTGGCTTTCTACTTCTTACTCTTCCTCGGGCATAAGGAATAATGCAATAAGAACAAAAACGGTCACAACCATCTTGGATTTTGATAACAGCTCTTGTCTTTTCTGTAAAGGTGATGTCTCCAAATTCCACAAACTCTTTTTGGTTCATAACATCTTCGATTTGTGTTTCTACTCTGTTTTTTGTTATTTTATTTTTTTCTGCATTTGCTGTTATTTCTTTGTTTTGTGATACTTTTACATCTTCCTCTATTTTTTCACTTTGCTCTTTTATATGTAATGTATCTTCTTTATTTTCATTTAAAGTTTGATGATGCATGTATGTTTCAACATATTCTACAATATCTTTTTTTTCATTATTTCCTAACACCAAGTTAATTTCTTCTATCTTTTCTAATTCTTCTTTTGCTACTTGTGCATAACAACCACAAGCAACGACAATTGCCTCTTTATTTAATTCTTTTACTCTTCTTAACATTTGTCTAGATTTTCTATCTGACATATTTGTTACTGTACAAGTATTGACAATATAGATATCTGCTTTTTCAGTATGGTCTACCACTTCATACCCTTTTTCTATAAATTGTTGTGTCATGGCATTTGTTTCATATTGATTCACTTTACATCCCAGTGTAATAAATGCTACTGTCTTCATTTTTTATTGTATTCCTTTCTCAAGGTTTCAAGCTAGTTAAAAAAATCAAATAACTATCATTCTTTTAACCTTCTCTCCTTGTTCATTTAAAATTCTTTACTATTTAGACCAAATGCAGGAAAGGTTATATATACATTATTTTTGCTGCATTTGGTCTAAACAGTAACTCTATTATCCCATATTTTTGCCTTATTTTCAAGCAAATTTGCTTTTGTTGCTATTTTATGTTAAAATATTCCTAACAAAAAATTTCTTATATCCTTTTTACTTTATGATATAAGACCTATTAAGCCATAAAAAAAGGAGGAATGTAAAATGGCAAACAAGATTGTTGAAGGACGGTTATATGGTGTAATTTCCCCCATTTTACCAGATGGTGAAATTGTGAAATGTAAGCCCGTATTTGTTGAAGGTTGGACTTCCTCACAACCATCTACTTATTATGAGGGAATTCCATTTACTAACAAGAATTTTCAATCAGGAATATCTGAATTTAAAGAAATTGATATTCGTCAGTATGGGAAGCCGGTATTTTTACCAGCAAGCCGGAAAAAAATTAATGATGGCAAAGAATATTTCATAATATTCCAAGCCACCAAAAATCACACAAGGGTCACCATGAGAAACTATATGAAAATTCCTGAAATATCAATAACATCATGTGATGATTCTTATCCACATATCTTAAATATCGGCATACTATTTCCGGATAAATTTGTTGCTTACATTGCTAACAGTGAACTGTCGGAAAAAAAATTGCGTTGTTTGCTACAGTAATTACCAGACATTCTGAAAAAGCGAAGATCTATTAACATCTGAGAATCAAAAAAATCCAACGTGATAATAGTTGGATTTTTTTGATTTCTCAGGTTCAATATTTTATAACATTTTCTTTTTGATTTTCACATTACTTTTCTTAATACATTCTTAATATCTGTTAGAAATGAAATTTACTAGTTTAATTTCTTGATTTTCCTTCTAACACATCTAAATTATCTAATGCCTTTCCTGTTCCTAATGCCACACATGATACCGTATCTTGTGCGATCATAACATTAATTCCGGTTTTTTCTTGTAATAGTTTATCTAATCCGTCTACTAGACAACCTCCACCCGTCATGTAAATTCCTTTATCACTAATGTCTGCTGACAATTCTGGTGGTGTTCTCTCTAACACAGAATGAACGGCATCGACAATCATCATGGCTGGTTCTATTAATGCTTCTAACATTTCACTTGAATGAACCGTTAAGGTTTTTGGAAGTCCTGTTACTAAATCTCTTCCTCGTATATCCATTTCTGTATCTTGTATTTTAGGATACACACAACCAATATTAACTTTTAAATCTTCTGCTGTTCTTTCACCTATCATAATATTATGTTTTTTCTTAACATATTTTACAATATATTCATCAAATTTATCGCCAGCTACTTTTAAAGAAGTATTCACAACTGAGCCACCTAAAGATATAACAGCAATATCAGTAGTACCTCCACCAATATCAACTACCATATTTCCACATGGTTTTGATATATCAATTCCTGCTCCAATAGCTGCTGCGATTGGTTCTTCAATTAGATATACTTTTCTTGCACCTGCTTGTGTTGCTGCATCTATAACTGCTTTTTTCTCTACCTCAGTTACTTGTGAAGGGATACAAATCATAATTCTTGGTGCAAAAATAAATTTACCACAAACTTTATTAATAAAATGTTTTAACATTTTTTCTGTGACCGTATAGTCTGATATAACACCATCTCTCAAAGGTCTTGTCGCAACAATATTTCCTGGTGTTCTTCCTAACATTCTTCTAGCCTCTTGTCCTACTGCTAAAACTTCTCCTGTAATATTGTCAACAGCAACAACAGAAGGTTCTCTTAATACAATCCCCTTCCCTTTTACATATACAATGACTGTTGCAGTACCTAAATCAATTCCTACATCTTGCCCAAAACCAAATTTAAACATTTGCCTATCTTCCCTTCTATATATATCAAAATTGATGATTTTATCATCATATGTTTTTCTTATTACAATTTCGTTACAATTATATTACAATATCATTATTTTTTCAACCATTTTTTGTAAAAAAGATTTCTTAATTATATATCTAGTTACTGTTTAAACATAATTTGCTTAAAACTATATCAACAATCGCTTAAAAAAAATTAATGGATACTCTTTTTCTATAAAAATCTTCAAAATGTCCCAAACAGAAACGTCCCCGATTGGACATTTTTTAAAATATCATATACTTTATGTGTTGGCAACCCAAGAGCTGATGTATAATTTCCTTCTATTTTTTCTACATGTACGCAAAATTCATTTTGAATTCCATATGCAGCTGCCTTGTCCATGGCATTTCCTGTATCTAACCATCTTTCTATTTCTTCATCAGATATATCTTTTAAATATACTTTCACAGCATCATATGTTTTATATTCTTTGTATATACCGTTTTCTTCTATTAGAACACTTAATCCTGTTATGATTTTATGTACTTTGTCTCCTGTAATTAATTCTTTTATCATTTCTTTTGCATGACTTCTATTTTTTGGTTTTCCATATATTTTTCCGTTTTTTTGTGACAATGGTATCAGAACCGATGACAATTCTATCACCTTCTGTTCTATCAAATACATTTTTCGCCTTTGTATAGGCAATTTCAGTTACTTGTTCTTCTACAGATAATGTATCATTTAACACCTCTTCTTGATTGCTCACCATGATTTCAAATTTAGGAACAATTAATGCTAATAATTCTTTTCTTCTTGGGGATTGAGATGCTAATATAATTCTCACTTTTCTTCCTCCTTTTATTGATTTTCTATTTTGTCTCAATCAACACTGATTCCAATGGGGCAAAATGTCGCATTGACAAACGAACCTAATGCGACATTATCCATATAACTCATTATATATACGATAGTCTTTTAATATTTTTCTCACATAATTATTTGTTTCTTTATATGGTATGTTCTCAATATCTGATCCATCTGCTTTTATGATTTGTTTGTCTATCCAATTGTTCACTGTTCCGATGCCTGCATTATATGCTGCTAATGCAACTTCTATATTTCCATATTGTGTTAATAATGTTGATAAGTATTTTGTTCCAATATTAATGTTGTTATCAATATCTAGTATTTCTTCTTCTATATTTTCTGTATCAATATCTATGTTATTTTTCTTAGCAACATCAATTGCTGTTTCTTCTACAATTTGCATTAACCCAATGGCATCTCTATTCGAAACTGCTTGACTTTCAAAATTGCTTTCTGCTTTTATCACCGCATATATTAAATTTTCCTCTACATCATATTCTTCTGCGTAGACTGATACAATTTCACTATATGTTTTAGGGTATAATATTTTTAATAATTTATCTTTAAACAGAACAAATAGTATAGCTATTATGAGTACTATAATAACCGTACCAATGATAATTTTATATTTGTTTTTCAACCAAGTTTCCTCTCCTTTAAATTTCAAGTTTCCCCTTTTATATGCTTGTTGTCAATTGATAATGTTTTTAACTTCCTAATATTTTCATTCATTTTTTAGCAATCAATAAATATTATTATTTTAGAATTCATCGACGAATGTGACGTGAAATGGGCATAAAAATTCTTAATTTTAAATAAATGAGGAAGCGCGTTTGTAGCGAGAGGCTCGTTTATTTAAAATTTAGAATTTGTAGTACATGGAGCTAGCCGATGAGATAATAAAAAAATAATAATATTGATGAATTACACTAAAAAAAATATCATAAATTTTATTTACAATCATACCAATTTTTTGCTTCTGATATTTCTGCAACAAGTGGTATTTTTAATTGGATTGCAGACTCCATTTCCTTTTTCATAATATCTTTTACTTCTTCTTTTTCATTTTCTGGAGCTTCAATCATCATTTCATCATGTACTTGTAAAATAATTTTCGCTTCTAATCCTCTAGTCTTCAATTCCTTATTTACATTAATCATCGCTATTTTCATAATGTCTGCTGCTGTTCCTTGAATTGGCGTATTCATTGCCACTCTATTACCAAATTGTCTTACCATATAGTTTTTAGAATTCAATTCTGGAACATATCTTCTTCTATGGAATAATGTTTCCACATATCCTTGTTCTTTCGCCTTTTCAATAATATTCTCCATAAATTCTTTTATTCCTGCATACTCTGTTAAATATTCATCTATATATTGTTTTGCTTTTTTTCTAGAAATTCCTAGTTGTTCTGCTAATCCAAAATCACTAATTCCATAGACAATTCCAAAGTTTACAGCCTTTGCATTACTTCTTTGTTCTTTGGTTACTTCATCGATTGGTGTTTTAAAAACTTTTGAAGCTGCTTGTTTATGAATATCTTCATTATGCTTAAAAGCATCTATCATATGTTTATCTTCTGAAATATGTGCCAATACTCTTAATTCTATTTGTGAATAGTCTGCATCAATATAGACTTTTCCCTCTTCTGGTTTAAATACTTTTCTCACTCTTTTTCCCAATTCAAATCTAGTAGGAATATTTTGCAAGTTAGGTTCTGTTGAACTGATTCTTCCTGTTGCTGTGATGGTTTGATGGAAAAAAGAATGAATTCTTTTGGTTTTCGGATTGATAAATGGCTTTAGTCCTTCTACATAGGTAGAATTTAATTTCATTAATTGTCTATATTCTAATATCTTTCCAATAATGGGATCTTCTCTTTTTAGTTTTTCTAAAACATCTACATCTGTAGAATATCCATTTTTTGTCTTCTTAATAACTGGTAATTTCATTTTTTCAAAAAGAATTTCTCCTAATTGTTTTGTAGAGTTAATATTAAATTCTTCACCTGCCATTTTATGAATTACCTTTGTTAAGACCTCAATTTGTGATGTCAATTCTTCTCCAAATGCACTTAATTCTTGTTCATCTACATACATGCCATTCCATTGCATACTAGATAACACTTCTACGGTTGGCATATCAATATTGGTATATAAATCAAAACTATTGGTTTCTTTTAATTTTTGTAAAATCATATTGTTTATTTTTTCTATGACATATACATACAAATTATACTTTTCTGAAGCTTTTTTATCATTTTGCATATCATTTTCTTCAAATAAAGTCATTTGTTTTTGATTTTCTTCTTCTCCTATATATTCTTCTATATCCAATTCTAAATATTGCATTGCTAAATTTTTAAGGTCTAATTTATTATTGGTTGGATTTAAAATATAGGCTCCGATAGATATGTCATTTTCAATCCCGTCTAAAGTAATATCTACTTGTTTTAATAAAATATAAACTTTTGTTAAATTGATGCTTGTCTTTTTTATGTTTGCATCTTCAAAGATATTTTTTAGTTGTGCGATTTCTTCTTGGTTTAGTTTTATATAATAGGCTTCTTGCGTATCTGGATTATATACACTCATTCCTGTTATTTTTTCTTTTATAATATTTTCTGGATTCTCGTCCTTTTCTGTTTGCAAATAAAATATCATATTTTTTTGTTCTATAATAATATTCATTACTTCTTCTAGAGATTTTTCAACCGTCTTAAATTCTATTTTATAGTTTTCTTCTTGGTTATCCTCTTTTTCACCTGTTAAATGAAAACGTTCAATATATCGATTGAAATTTAATTCTTTAAATAATTTCAATACTTTTTCCTTATCCCATTCTTCTACTTTAAATTGTTCTAATGTATCTTCAATTGGTACTTCTAGATTGATGGTTCCTAATGTTTTAGATAATTCTGCTAATTCTTTATTATCTTTAACCTTTTCTCTTTGTTTTCCTTTTAAATCATCCTCGTTTTTTTCTATTTTGTCATATAAATTGTCAATTGAACCATATTTTTGAATCAAAGATAATGCTGTTTTTTCTCCAATTCCAGGAACACCTGGTATATTATCTGAGCTATCACCTTGTAACCCTTTTACTTCTATCAATTGTTTTGGTTCTATCCCATAGGTTTCCAATATTTTACTTCTATCAAATAAATCGGTTTCTGTTTTTCCACCTTTTGTTCTCGGAATTCTGATGGTTACATTGTCTGTTGCTAATTGGAAAGTATCTCTATCTCCTGATAATATGGTCACATGAAGACCTTGTTTTTCTCCATATCTAGAAAGTGTTCCTAAAACATCATCTGCTTCATAGCCTTCTTTTTCCACAATATCAATATTCATCGCTCTTAATATTTCTTTAATTAAAGGCATTTGTTCTGCCAATTCATCTGGCATTCCTTTTCGATTAGCTTTATATCCTTCATATAATTTATGTCTTGCAGTTGGTGCTTTTAAGTCAAATGCTACTGCCATATATTGGGGATTTGTATCTTCTATCAATTTAAATAAAATAGCCAAAAAACCATATACCGCATTGGTATATTTTCCATCTTTTGTTGTTAGCATTTTACTTCCCATAATTCCATAAAATGCTCGATTCATAATACTATTTCCATCGATTAAAACAAAATTATCCATTCCTTACCTCCTATGTCCCATTGGGGTCGTTTCTGTTTGGGACATTTTTTGTCGCATTGGGATCGTTTGTCTATGCGACATTTTTTTGTCTCATAGTTTGTCTATGCGACATTTTTTTGTCTCATAGAGTTCGTTTGTCTATGCGACATTAAATTTAAACACACAAAAATACCTAGTAACATGAAAAATGTAAATGGTGTTCCATTTCTCCAACCTTCTCCATTGATTAAGAAAACACTATTGGCAAATTGACTGATTAATGCGATTTGCGCAATAAATTGTATCATCTGTTTCTTTTGCCACATCATTAATGGAAATAACCACATAATATACCATGGTTGAAAATTGGTAATTAATAAAAATAGAAATACTACTAAAAAATATTCTGCTTTTCTTATTTCTTCTCTAAATGTTATCTGTTTTTTATACAACAATGTCAAACAGGTAAAGAAATAGATAATGATAAATGAGATGAGGAATATCATATTTACATTAGAAACCAAATTTGGTATATCAAAATATTCCATTAGTATAATATAAAAGTTTTTCGTAAATTTCCCTTGTTGTGTCATGATTCCACTTAATACTTGTATATCTTGTATGTATAACAAATAAGTAATTGCTACTATAAATACAAATAGCATACCATATAAAAAACAATTCTTCAATCTTTCTAAAGGCTTTCTATCTCTAAAATAATATATAATGATAAATGGTAATACTAAAATTGCAAAATATTTTATTGCAGTAGCCAATGCTAAAAATACAATACTAACAATGATATTTTTCTTTTTTAATAAGAAATATAAAGAAGCTAATATACATGTCACAACATATATATCATTATGTACATTTGCTATCCCTTCTATAAACATATACGGATTTAATCCATATAGTAATACAAATAATTTCTTTCCTGTCAATTGATAGATAAGATAACAATTCACTAGATGAATTGCCATGTTCAATAATTTGAATACCAATAATCCGATATCAATATTCCCAAAGGAAATGCCTGCTACAATCTTACAAACAAGTGTCCACACAGGTCCATATACAACTGTTGTACTTCCCCAATCATTTTCATATCCCTTTGCTAATACTGTATCTTGCTCTAAATATTGGCTATTATCTTCACTTTCCACAAAATCTTTTATTGTCACATAATATGGATTTTGTCCATATGCACTATCTAATCTTCCTACACCTAAATAGTAAAACACATCTGAACTCAAAAATGGTACAACAATTACAAAGATTAGTGAAATAATCGCTATATACATATACATCTGCTTATTGTTTTTAAATAATTTTTCTCTATGTTTCACAATTAAAAAATAGCATATAGTTAATCCTGTTAATAGCATTAAATATATGATGGTTTGTTCAACTCGATTACTATCATCTAAGCAAAATTTAAAATATTCATTAAAATTTAGTATTGTTCCATTTTCTAATAAATACTGAATAGATGGTACTGCAAATATGATAGCTATTAATACAAAAACCATTAAAATTACTTTCTTTGAATGGATAAATCCTATTACTTTTTCCTTCATTCTTTTCTCCTATATTCTTTTTATCCTTTTGAGTCCGTCCCAAAAATCCCGAATTGAATCAAAAATACTATATCATATTTCATAAAATATTTCTACAAATTCATAATATTATTAAAAAAATACAAGACATTAGACTTTATTGCTAACCCCTTGTATTTTCAATTCGTTTTAACTTCATAAATAAATTTTACGTGATTACTTTTTATGTTTTTTAAATATATCATTTGGATTATATTTTTCATAGGCTTCTTTTTCTTTTCGCCTTTCTACAATTTTCTCTTTTGCTTTGATAATTTTCTTTTCTTCTTCTGTTGCCATATATTGTTTATACAGAATTGCCAGTAATATATTGGTATCTTCTAACAAATTATTTTTATGAATATCTTCAACTGTAACTTCATGTTTATTATCCATGTTTTCTATTATAAAATTCCATATTTTTTCTGGTATTTTGTTTTTACTTTCTTGTGGCAACATATCTAATATTTGATAGCCTTCTTTATATGCTTTTGGATGTAAATGATATAAATCTTTCATTTTATATCTCCCTTATTTACTTTTTTACATTTTCTGGATAATGTTTCATATTCTATTTTTTCATAGATTACTTTACACTACCTTTACTTTGATTTTTCTGTTTTTGTTGGGTTTCCTTTTTCTGCTGAAGGAATTTCTCCATTTTCTGCAACAATTCCTACTGCTCTTCTCATTGCTTTATTGGCTAGTTTTTCTGTTTTTTGTTTTTCTATTTTTTCTGTTTTTTCTTTTGCCAAGGCCAATATATAGTCATTTGCTGGTCCATCTAGCTCTACTAAATTTCCTGTTCTAAATCTCTCATATGGTTTTATAGCATTTTCAATTTCAGCTTTTAATTCTTTACTTTCTTCAGAATCTTTATCTGCTATGACTGCATTTTCTCCATGTGCATATGCTGCTGTAAGCATTGTAATATCATTTGTGCCATCACCAATACATGTAAAGTTACCTCGTATATCTTCTCTTTTTTTATCTCCATTGATTGCCAGTTGAGAAAGCTTTAATACAGATGTTGCTTTATGAATCCCACTAGGTGCTAAATCTACTGAATAATTCCCATCATCTAGTGATTGATAATTTAATTGTACTTTTAAATGATTGTTTTCTATATATTCTCTTATTTCTTCCACAGCCTGTACAGATGAAACTCTAAGTGATAAACTTAAAATCTCTTTTTCTGTATCTGTTAAACTTTGAACAACATCTTGTGAAAAAATTCTTGTTCCTAGTTTTCTTTCATACGCCTTTGATTTTGCAGTATATGGACAATCTTGTAATACAACGACATCTCCTGTACTAAACTCTATTTCATCTTTACCTGCTTTTCCACTGGTTACCATATCATTGATTAAATCTAACATTTCTTCTTTTGGTAGCCTTTCCTCTGTTACATAGTTTTTATCAATTGTATTATAGATAAATCCATTATCTCCTATGATATATTTTGGTACAGGTATTCCTTTATCTTCTAAAATTTTTACAATTTCTCCAGCAGGTCTTGCTGTTGTGATAACAAACAATCCATTACTTTTATCTTCTATTAAGGTAATTGCTTCTGCTAAAGTTTTACATCCTTCTTCTGTTTCTAAGTCTAATGTTCCATCTTTATCAGAAAAAACAATATAATCTTTATGATCTATCATTCCTCTATCTTTTACTTCACGTTTACGTTCAGGATGCTCTTTTTTCCATTTATACTTCTCTTCTTCTGTTGGAAGTTCTACTACAAAGCTATCTATTTGCTCTTGTGTTAGGCCTTCTTTTGTTCTAATTCCCGTTTTTCCTGCTTCTGCTTCAACAATATCCAATTTTTCTTCTAGATTATCTATGATTAATTCTCCAAAGAAATGCTCATATTCATGCATAAATATCATAGAATCTGCCACAGAAAAAGGGATGGTTAACTCATTTCCGTCTAAATCTTGTGCCTTTACAGTAATTCTAAATGGTCTATCTTTAAATGTCCAATAATAGTGATTATCATAATCTATTGAAAAACAACCTTCTTCTTCCTTTGAAACACCTTGCATATCTATTATTTCTGGATTAACCAAAATAAGTTGTGTATCTCTATCTTTGAAAGTTTTTATTGCCATTATCCTCTTTAATTTTCCTAATTGTGGTGCTGAAAATCCAGCAGCTCCATTTTGCCTCTCTACCTCTTCCATTAAAACCATTGCAAGTGCTCTTGCTTCTTCTTTTCCTTCTTCACTTGTCATATCAATTTCTTCTGAATGTTTTCTTAAAATTTCTTTATCTTCTGGATTTACATATTTTAAAACTTTTGGTTCTTTCATTTTACTTTTTCTCCTTTTATATAAAATACGTTTCCTACAAAATTTTATCATATTTTTAATGTGTTGTCTACTTTTTTTGTAAACCTTTTATTGACATCTTTACTATTTTATCATATACTTGGCTTATAATGGATATGTAAGGAGGTTCCTTTTTATGAATAATAAAATCTTTATATCTCATGCAGATATTATATTAGATAAAATATATGATGCAAATTTTAATCTTGTAAAACAAGACGGTGGCGGTTGCAATTGGAATGATTTATATAATTTAAGTTTAATGGGAGAAACTTGTTATGCCTTTGGAAGTTGTGGAAATGATGAAGAAGGAAAAATTGCACTGGATTCCTTAAAACGTGCAGGTGTGAATACCAATCATGTTTTGATTGATGATACCATCAGAACAGATGTTATGAATATTTTACTTCCAGCATCCTCTTCTCTTGATGACAATGATGTTATTCATACTTGGTATTCTCCAATTACCAATAAAAGTACGATGCATTTTTCTGATAATTTACCATTAGATATTCCTGAAGATTTTAAAGATAAAGAAATTTACATTATTTTAGATAAATTTGAAAATATTAATTATGAATTTTTACAAAAAATTGATAATAAAAAAGTATGTCTAGATGTTGGTGCAGAAGAATTTATTGAATATTATACAAATCAATATTTAATTAATTTCTTTAGACAAGCTAATCTTATGCAATTAAATCATGTGATTTGTGATTATCTATTTAAGAAATTTAAAATAAAAGATGAAGTTGAATTCTTTAACATGATGAATTTAGATTTACTTGTGATAACCAATGGAAAAAAAGGTGCTAAATTCTTGTACAAAGAAAACAACCAATTACAGATAATTGATAAAACACCATCTATTATTGTAGATGCTGTTGATACCTCTGGTGCAGGAGACGCTTTCTTTTCTACTGTCATTAGAGAATATGCTTATTGTGAAAGAATTGATAAAAATTTTATTGATAAAACTTTTGAACTAGCGAATAAATCTTCTAGAGATATTATTGCACAAGTTGGTAGTAGAAAATAAGCCTTATAAACTTTTGAGGATATTCTTTAAAAATTAAAGAATATCCTCAAATTTTATAAAATATCTTTCCATTCTTCTTCATTAAAGAAATATTGTTTCTTCGCTATAATTGGTTTTAATCCTTACTTTAAGGGGAGAGTCAATAAAAAAACTATTCCAATCAACACAACCACTATCAAAATAATGATTATATACTTTAATTTATTTTTTGTTTTCTTTTCCATTCACATTCCCCTACTATTTTTGCGGTTATAATATATAACTACTCATTGCATATTCAACCACTTGCTCATCTTTACTAGCACATAATATTACTCCAACACTTGGATTTTCATTTTCTTTTTTCTCTTGCCTGTCTAATGCCTCTAAATAGAAATCCATTTTTGAAATAAATTCAGGACGAAATTTATCTATTTTTAATTCAAATGCTACCAAGCAACTCAATGCTCTATTATAAAATAATAAATCGATATAAAAATCTTCATTCCCAACTTGTACTCTATATTCTTCTCCAACATAGGTAAAATCTTTTCCAATTTCCAATATAAAATCTTTCATATTAGAAATTATAGCTTTTTTCAAATCTTTTTCAGAATATTGGTTTGGCAAGTCTAAAAATTCTAGACTATATGTATCTAATATTCTTGTGTTAGGATAATCTTCATCTCCTTCAACTTTTGCTAAACTTTCATTTGCTTTTCCATCTGAAAGCATATATCTTTGATAATATCCGCTTCCTATTTGTCTATCAAGTTCCCTTTTAGAATAATTGTTTTTAATACACATTTTTATATAAAATTCTTTTTCTTCAATGTTATTTGTACTACTTAAGATAATCAAATTGTTTGTCCAGCTTATTTGTGCCACCAGTGGTGACACAAATGGATAATCTTTGTATGTTTCATAAAATTGTTTCATTCTATAGATTCCACGTTTATTAAATCCTCTCATAGTTGGGTATTCTCTTTTCATAAATTCTGCCAATTTTTCTACAATTTTATCTCCCCAATTATTATCATTAACTTTTTCACTGATATACTTTCCAAAATCCCAATATAATGAAATAAGTTCTTCATTTACTTTTTTATAGGCATTATATCTTCTAGTTTCTATCATATTGATAACATCATTAAAATACACTTCTAAATCATTGTTCAATTAAGCTTTCCTCCTCTTATAAAATTATTATTTTTTCTGCTTTTATAATATCTCGCGCTTTAATATTTTTCAATATCTGTAAAAATATCTTCTAATAATTCTCCGCCATATTTATTTAACATCAATAAACCGTTTTCGATTGTTATATCATCTATACTCCCAACTACAAAATGCAATCTACTATATTTATCATCTATACTAATTTTATGTATTAATTTTTTTCTTATATTAGCAAATTCTTCTTTATTTATTTTTGTACATATTGGATTTAATATTATATCTATTAGATCTGTTGATTTAGATGGTATAAGCAAACCTTTTT
>CAMLYR010000024.1 GCA_946491915.1 uncultured Clostridium sp. | reverse complement strand
GCTGCGTCTCGAGAAGGAAAAACCTGTTCTGGAGGCTTTCTGGTCGTGGCTCGACCAGCAGAAGCCCGTCCGGAATACCCGGATGGATAAAGCGGTGAATTATGTCCGCAACCGGCGTGATACAGCAGAAACCTATCTGGAAGATGGGCGCTGCAGCTTTACCAACAATCTCAGTGAGAATGCGATCCGTCCATTCGCAGTAGGGCGGAAGAACTGGCTTTTCAGCAATTCTGTTGACGGAGCGAATGCCAGCGCGGTAGTCTACACAATGGTTGAGATGGCAAAGGCGCACAGCTTGAATATTTACGGATATCTTAAATTTCTACTTGAGCATCGGCCAAGCAAAGATATGAACGATGAACAACTGGCGGAACTGGCACCTTGGAGTGAAAAACTCCAATCTATCAAAAACCGCATGTGAATTATAGTGAATTACTCCAACTTGCAAAGGGCTGGGGTAATTTTAAATTTTACCGCATTATTATTTGGCGCTTACTTTTGAAAACTAATATCAAAATATAGTTGACAAATCGAGTTATAATACTTAAAATATGCAAAGGGTTAAGAATAGACTTCAAAAATTATTAATATAATGAGGTGATAGTATCTTAAGTATTGTACTAAAAAGTAAGATTCATAGGGCAACTGTTACTGAAGCAAATTTGAATTATGTAGGAAGTATTACTGTGGATTCATGTCTAATAGAAGCAGCTGGTATGATGGAATATGAACAAGTACAGATTGTTGATGTAGATAATGGAAATAGGTTTATAACATATTTAATTAAAGGAAAAGAAAAATCCGGAGTAGTATGTTTAAATGGAGCAGCTGCTCGTCAGGTAAGTGTAGGAGATAAAATCATAATTATGTCATATGGAATACTTGAAAAAGCAGATACGAGTTATAAACCGACTGTAGTTTTAGTTGATGGGACAAATTTAATTTCAGGTATTTATAATTATGAACAAGAAGGAAAATTGATTATTGAATAGAAGGAGTTATAGTAGAATATTTTGACATGAAACATATATATAAACATAATGGTAAATATTATTTGCTGGAGAGCGAATTTCTGAAGTTATTTAAAATTCCCAGTAAATTCAATAAAAAACTAGATCAAACAAAAAATTTAGAGGCTACTGCCGAGGCAATATCTGTACATATATCAAATGAAAGTTTTTCTGTTCGTCAGCCTGATACTAATTTATGCAACAGGTTAGTATTAAATATGACTAATCAGTGCAATTTGGCTTGTAAATATTGTTATGCAGAAGGTGGGGATTATGGTCAAGAAAATAGTTGCCTTAAAATGACTGTTGAAGTAATGAAAAAAACAGTAGACAGAATATATTCTATGTATTCTAAAGGAATTCATCAGATACAATTTTTTGGCGGTGAACCGTTACTAAATAAACCTGTTTTGGTTGCTGCAATAGATTATATTAAAGAACAGGCTACAAAAAGAGGAATTGATAGACCTATTTTTACAATGGTTACAAATGGGATCTTGATTGATGATGAAATGATTGATTTGTTTAATCGGGAATTTGAATCAATTACTATAAGCTTGGATGGTTCAAAAAGCGTTAATGATAAAATGCGTGTAATGCGCGGGAGCTTTGATTCGGTATTTGATAAGGTTGCAAGAGTAATTGAAAAGATACACAATTCAGAGAAAAATTATTATTTATGTATGGAAGGAACTATTCATGACGAGCATATAAAAGAATTTTCTGAATGCGGAGAACTCCTCTCATATGAAGCTATGAAAAGTTTAAAGCCTGATATAATCCATATAAGCCCAATTATAGCAAACAGGAAATTGAATTCTCAATATGTCGATTTTTTTAAAAAATGGTCTTCTTTGGAGATAAACAGCGGAATTAGTAATATTAAAACTAGGTCAATTGCCTCCCTTTTGTATTGTGCCAAAGAAAAAGAAAAATTAGGAAATGGTTGTGGGGCTGTTTATACAGATATTGCTATAGATGTAGACGGCAGTATATATCCTTGCTTTATGTTTATCGGAAATGAAGAATTCAAAATTGGTAATATAAACGATAGTATTGAAAAAATATCAGAGAGAAATAGAATTATTCGACAATATTTAGTCCAAGCCAATAATAATGAAACTTGTAACCAATGTTGGGTAAAACCAATATGTGGTAAAAGTTATGGTCATTGTATTGGCGCGAGATATTTGGTTAATTGTAATATCTCCAAGCCAGTAGAGGATTTTTGCAATATAAGCAAAGGAGTTTTAGAAACTTCTTTTGCGGAAACATATGAGCGGTATGGAAAAGGTAGTTTATAGATTCAAAAAAGCCTGCAAATAAAAAGTCAAGGCTAAATTGATGAACATTGATAATTTTATACGGGTTGAAAAACGAGTATTAAAAATTAGCCCACCACATTTGCGCTGGTCTGAAAAAGTGTTGTGGAATTATTCAGACTCTGGAAGTGATGAAAGATATTCTTTCGTCCGACATAGTAGATTCGCAAAGATTTGTTAACTCCAGCGGCCATTTTGACATAGTAAGGCTTGCCCTGAGCTCGCTTTTTATCAAGGAATTTATAAACCGAATCCTCTTGAGGTTTGGTTTTGACTAAAACATCCATTAACTGATAAAGTGTCTTCCGAAGGTCAGCGGAATCTCTTTTAGAAGTAGGAAAACTTTTCTGTTTATAAGATCCAGATTCATTTACACCGGGATTAACGCCTGAAAAAGCTGTGATTGTGTCTTTGCGAGTGAAATGCGTAACATCTCTCAGCTATGAGTTGCGGCCCAAGTGATGAGCTAATCCCTTTCATCTGCATGACAATCGGATATCCGGCAGTTTAGAGGCAGTCTCATTCATGAAAGTACAACACTTTCTGCTGTTATAGAGACACTATTGAACTGGTCAATAGCGTGTTGAATGATAAGTTTGGTTATTCCATCCTTTGGATACGCAGGAACAAGCTCCTTTGTTTTTCTATAGAATGGTTAAAACCAGTTTTACTCATTGCCTATTCAATCTACTGTGGTGTGACACGAATGCACCTATGGCGATTCAACCTGCATAAAATGAACGCTGTAAAGGAGGAACTGGTCATCAGTTTTTTGCGGACGCAAAGACCAAGAAAGGAAATGATTTACCTATTGCTCCATCATTATATAGTTTAAGCAACAAGAAGGATAATGCTTTACTGGCTGTAAATAAATATATTGTAGTAGAAATGGAAGAGTAAATGTCTAATGAATTAATGAAATGGAAACCAGTATTAAAAAAGACAATATACTTTAATGATCTTTATCTTGATGTATACGGAAAAGGGAAATGGATAATCGGTGACGCTGATACAGATATACAATTTATGATTTCTGCAAGTCAACAAGAATTTTTCAGTAAAGTATTTAATATGCTTGATGGAAAGCATTCTTTAGAAGAGATAGCTTCTATTTATAATGTGGATTGTAGAAAAGTATTATCGGTGGTAAAAATTTTGTATGAGAAAGCGATGTTGGCTGATAAAACCCCACCAAACAGTAAGAAGAGTTTTAATGAGGTAGATAGATACTCTATTCCAATAATTAAATATAAGTTCAAAAAAGTGAAAAACAAGGAAAAAGTACAATCGATTGCAAAATCCATTTATCATTTGTTAAACATAATAGTTATTATGAATATTGTGCTTTTTTTGTTTTTAAATATTCAAGGTGATTTTAATCTGTTGGATAATATAAGTTTTGAAAAAGTATTATCGATAGGTAATTCAAAATCAAAAGTGCTTGTTGGCTATTTGCTTGTAAATGTAGGGATGGTTCTGATGTTTTTTTTTCATGAACTAGGGCACGTTTTACTTGGATTAAAAAACGGAATACAACCGGATAGATTTTCATTTGTTCTTTTCTTAGGGTTTATTCCTATGTTTTATGTCAAGAATAAAAACATTTATACTTTGGATCGAAAGGGAGTAGGCTCTGTTTTGTTAGCAGGAGTATATATGAATTTATTATTGACATTTGCTTGTTTAAATAGCTATATAGTATTTGAAAATGATTTTTTTAAAATTATGGCACTTTCCAATATCAGAATTATAATAGTAAATTTGTGGCCATTGAATTTAAGTGACGGGTATTATATTTTTTCTTTATTGAAAAAGAATCCAAATATGCGAATGAAAATGCATTGTGCAATCGCTGAACCCAAAATTTTATTTAGCTTGGATTCAGGCGAGAGAAATTACATAATTATATCTGTTTTGGTTATGGTTTTTATGATAAGTATAGAATTTGCTGGAATAATAAGTGTCTTAAAGGTTGATAAAAACTACAGTAATATGGTAGTATTGCTTTTTATTGCTAGTTATATGATATTTTTACATTTACTTGAGAAAAAATCTTTATACAGAATAGGAAAGAGTAATTAATAATGAAAAAAAGATGTTCTAAAAATAGAGATTCAAAATTAACGTTATGTCTAATAGCAGTAATTGTAACATCAATAATAATTTTTATTTCTATAAATGCGTTATCGTTATTAGAAGAATCAATGAAGCAGGATTTACGTCAGACTCAAGCAGGATGTTCAGAGTATGTAGTAAAGAGTAAAGATGGAAATTTGTTTGAATTTGACGGGAATATTGAAGCAGAAAGTTTGCCAATAATTTCACTTAGAGGTAAGATAGCATCAGGAAGTGATTATCTGGGATGCAATATCTGGGGAGTGGATTATAATAAGTTTTTATATGTATTCGGAGATACATATAAAAAATCTGGAGATGTCGAATATCCTAGTTCGTTAAATGAAAAACAAATAATTGTTTCACCTAAAATATGTGATAAATTAAAGTTAAATGAAAATGATACAGTAGAATTAAGTTTTAAAGGAGTAACACTTGAACTAAAGGTTGTGTTTGCGCCTAAGGATAATTATTTTGCAAAGTCTAATGAAGAATTAATTATAATAAACAAAAATATTTTCGGAGATCTGTTAGAAAACAGTGAGAAGATGGCATCAGAAATATATCTTTATAATGTCCAAGATGAGATTGATTTTAAAGATGGGTTTTTAGAAACATACCCCGATTTGGAAATAAACGAATCAATCGATCCGGTATATATTTCTCAGAATATGATAACCTATTATGGCGTAGAATTCTTTATTTTTATATTCATATTATTAGTTGCATATGATGTGATTAGTTCTTCGGGGAAAATATATGTAATTGAAAAATCAAAAGAAATAGGTGCTCTTAGAAGTGTTGGTTATACTAAAACTAATCTTAGATTTCAATATAAGAAATTAGCGTTTGAGTTAGCAATAAAAGGAATTGTTATTTCAATTATTGTTGGTACACTAGGGATTTATAGTATAGCTAAATTTGTGGTTGGTCTTAAAGAACCCTTGAAGGGGTTTGATCTTGTTTATTATACTGTCGCAGCGCTATTTACCTTTATAGTAATGGTGATTATGTGTCAGTTGAGTTTTATTAAACCTTTAAATAGATTATTTAGAAGAACTGATCGGGAATTACTTTTAGAGGATGCATCATCAGAACTTAAAGTTATTAAGGTAGAAAAACGCAACATTATATTTGTATTAATATTTATTTTACTGTGCATTGTATTTCATTCTAATATTAAGATGAGTATGTATTTGTCAATTGGACTAAGTATAGTGTATTTTCTATCTTTGTTCAAATCTGTAAAATTTATGTTCATATTGTTTGCAGAAAAAATTAGAAAAATGGTTAGAAGAGGAACATTTACGATTGCACTTAAAAATGTTGCAGGCAATTATTATTTAAGGAAGACATTGAATCTTACAATAATTGTTTCACTTTTTGTTATAATAATTGGTACGCTTATCTTCTCAGTTCTTAGTGCTATGACAAGTTTTTATAAAGATTATAAAGTAGATGCTTTTCTCAGAACCGAAAGTGATGTTGAAATATCTGATGTTGAAATTGGAAAAATCAGGGCATTGAATGAAGTGTCATATATTTATACATATCATCGTGGCAGTGGAACAATAAAAGTAAATTCCGATAGTCGTAGAGTGGCAGTGGTTGGTATTGATGATCCGATAGAATACGACAATGAATGTATGAACCTTCATTTAAAATGGTTAGAAGACTTTGAACCTAAAAGTTTTAATTCCGATAATAACGCAATAGTGAGTGAAATCTTGATGGTACGATATGGTCTTGAGATTGGAGATGAAATAGAATTCGATGACGGTAAATTTCAAAAGAAGTACAAAATAGTTGCTTCAACATCGTCACTTCAGGAATTGGGGGATCTAGTATATGTTTCAAGATATGATAAAGAAATGTTTGACAGTTCAATATTAAACGGAATATATTTCAAATCAAACAACGTAGCTAAGCTTGAAGATAAGGTGAGTGGTATTTTATATGATAATGATTTTACTTTTAAAGATGTGACAAATATAAGAGAGAATGATATAACTAATGGAATGCAGGTAATTACATTTTTTGTAATATTTGCATTGCTTGTTACTTTTACAAGTATAACAGGTATATACAGTAACTATAAGTTGAGTTATGTTATGCGTAAAAAGGAATTAGCTATCTTAGGATCTATGGGATATAATAAAAAACACATTCTTAATATTTTGGGAAAAGAAGTTATGATAATCAGCCTGTTAAGCTATGTTGTTGGAGGTGGAATATTACTTGTATTAAAAAAACCATTGGAGATATTTTTAAGTTTTGTAGATCTTCCTGTTCAAATACAGATAAATCTTTATATTTTTGCAGGATTGTTTATTATTATTTTATTTATGACGATGATAAATATTATTTTAGCGAAACGATCATGTAGAAATGTTAATGAGGATTTGATTGAGGAAATTAAACGATAATGGAGAAAAGTATGGAATTAATTAAAGCATCAAATTTAAAAAAAACCTTTATTAAAGGTTCGGTTGTTACCGAAGTAATAAGAGGTATTGATCTTACAATAGAAAAAGGTGACTTTGTAACGATAACTGGGCCATCAGGTTCAGGTAAAAGTACATTATTGTATTTATTAAGTGGATTGGAGCCTGTTTCAGAAGGTAATATTTTTATTGAACAAGAAAATATTACAAAGATGGGAGATACAGAGCTTTCACTTCTTAGAAGAAATAAGTTGGCTTTTATTTTTCAATTTTATAATTTGTTGTCTGAAATGAACGTTATAGACAATATATTGCTTCCTAAGTTAATAGAAAAAAATAAAATTGATAAAGAGAAAATCAAAGAGATCCTAAAAATGGTGGGGCTTGAGAAATACGAAAAATCATATCCTTATGAATTATCTGGTGGACAGCAACAAAGAGTTGCAATTGCAAGGGCTCTGTACGCTAATCCAGAGATAATTTTTGCTGACGAACCAACAGGAAATTTAGATTCAAAGACTTCCGCACATATTATGGAGCTGTTATCTGAAATACATGCTAAAAAGGAAACAACAATAGTTATGGTTACTCATTCTGAAAAATATAGTAAAATTGGAAATAGAAAAATTTGTATAGAAGATGGTGTTATATGCTAAATGGTTGTATTTCGGGTCTGATGATAATACCTTTTAATATCACATATTCTGAAAGAAAATACGGTGATTGTAGAACTAAAGCATTCAAACAGGTTTTTGACCATTACGGTTTTGAGTATTCTGTTCAAGAAATTTTTGGTATTGGCAGAGGTCTGGCATTTTCAACTATTGAGTGTCAATATGGAAATATCCCTTTAGTTGGTATTGAAGGAAGGGATTTTAATGCAGAACTTGAATTTTGTAAACAATGTGGTATTCATTGTCAAGAACATTATATAGAAAAGAATAATAATATTATGAATGAGGAGGTACCGTTTGAACAGGAGATTCTAAATTGTGTCAAGACAGGAAATCCTGTACTCGTCCAATGTGATGTATACTATATGACATATTTGAAGCGTATGAATAGAACTCATAATGAATTTCATATGATAACAATTATAGGCTATGATATATTTAATAAAAGACTTTTTGTTGTTGATAGTTTACTTAATGAAGTAAAAGAAATTTCAATGATAGAATTGTATAATGCTATGTTTGAAAAACAGAATTCTAACGAAAAGCGTGGAATATGGTATAGTATAAAAAAAATAGACAACCAGGGTAATAATTTGAGTAAATATGAAAGACATGAGCAAGCAATTAGAGCACTCGGAGAAAGATTATTAAGTTCTAACGGAGACCTACATGGACTAAAAGAGCTGATAGAGTTCATGGAGCGGATACTGGTTAAAGCCCAAAAAAATTCAACAAATCATTTTTACTATCTTGACTATCTGGTACGTGGAATTTGTTATATAGTACGTCAGCAGGATGAATTAAATGGGAGCTGTTTCAGAACATTATATTTGCAATATCTGTATGATATTATTAAAAAATATCAAAAGGAAGAACTTGATTCAATTGTTTTGGCATTAGAACAATCAGAAAAAATATGGAAAAATATATCGTACAAATTACGTTATTCAAAAGACGGTATAGTTGAAAGAACTAAAAGTTTAATTAATTACTTGAAGCAAATCTATGATTTTGAATACAAAGCTGCAAATTGCATGATAATGTTATGAGTTGGAAATTTATAAAAATATAAAAAATTTTAAAGGAGTATGTTTTATGAGAAACGAAGAACGAATCAATGAGATTATTAGTGAGCTTAAAGAAATGTTTATTTCAAGATTAATGCTTCCATATGAGGTAAGCGAGATTAATGAAGATGTATTGATTTTTGAATTGGAAGACTTAGAGAGCGATGAGATTGAGACCTTAGGACTTGATTCGGTAGACGTTCTTGAAATAATGGCAGGAATTAACGGTTTGTATAAAATTAAAATTGATCCTGAAAGTCAGAAGGAAGCTTATAAAACAATCAGAACATTAGCAGAAGCTGTGTATGATGTTATGGAGCGTGAGAAAGATGTGTAAAATAAAAAAAAACAGTGTGGTAATTACCGGTATAGGTGCTGTTGCTGCGAATGGTTTAAATGTTTCTGAATTCTATTCAAGTTGTGTTGAAGGTGTATCAGGAATAACCGAGTCTCCCATAATGAAAGAGTTCAAATACATGACCAAATATGTTGGTGAGGTTAAGTTGAATGAAAAATTAAGATGGGAATCAAAATTCAAGACTATTGGTACAATGGCTTGCGATGAAATGCTTATTGATGCCGAAATTAGTAAATATGATATTAAGGCACTTGATGATAGAGCTATATTATTTATGGCAACTGCAAATTTAGGAAGTTTGCGACTGGAACCGCAGATGAGAGAAAAAAATTATCATAATATTGAAGGGTGTAAGTATGAATTAAGTAATTTTAAGAAAAATAATATGAATAAATTAGACTTTAATTCTTCAGACGCTTATTTGTATTTTGCTGATAGATTGGGAATTTGCGGTGCTGTATTATCATCCAATGTTGCATGCGCATCAAGTACTGCTGCTATTGTAGATGCGGCAAGACTTATAGAACTTGGGAAAATAGATATAGCTGTTATTGGCGGAATTGAAGTGCTGAGTGATTTAAGTTTGGCTGGTTTTACAGTTCTTAATAATATGAGTGTCGAACCCTGTAAACCTTTTGATAAAAATAGAACGGGTATTACCATAGGGGAAGGTGCTGGTTTTATTCTTTTAGAAAGTGAAAAGTATGCTAAAAAAAGAAACGCTAAGATTTACGGTAGAATTTTAGGCTATGCAACTTTGAACGAAGGCTATCATGTAACTTCACCTGAACCATCAGGAAATGGAGTAAAAAGAATCATGGATATTCTAAATAAGAATAATGCAATTGAAAGGTCAGAGTGCTTATATATTAACACTCACGGAACAGGAACAGTAATTAATGATTCTATGGAAATCAGGGGAATGGAACAGTTTTTGAAATATAAAAACATGAATAAAATATATTTCTCATCAACAAAGTCAATGATTGGTCATTGCTTAGGAGCTAGTGGAGCATTGGAGTTTATTTGTTCATTAAAGGGATTGGTAGATGGAAGAATGCCACTCTCAATTTCCGTTAATGAAGCTATAGATTTTGATACGAAAAAATTAGAATTAGTAGACAGTAAGGAAAAGTCAAGATCTTATGATGCATTCATTTCCAATTCTTTTGCTTTTGCGGGAAATATGGCATCAGTATTAGTGGGAAAATATTAACTGTTTTGCTAAGAAGGAGAAATAAGTGGATATAAATATTTTAGAAATAATGAAACATAGATACCCTTTTTTGCTGATAGATAAAGTTATCGAACATGAATATCTAAAAAAAGCAAAAGTTATTAAATATGTTTCTTATAATGAGCCATGGGTACAAGGACACTATCCAGATAAACCAATATTTCCAGGAGTATTAATGATAGAAGCAATGGGTCAAGCAAGCGGTATGATGCTTATTGATTTTTCTACGAAGAAAGATAAAGATAAGTATGGATATTTAGTCAAGGTTGAGCAGTGTAAATTTATTAATCCGGTATACCCTGGTAGTGAACTTGTTATGAATTGTAAAATGCTTGAAAAAATAGATGATTGTTATATAAAAGTTCAAATTATAGCTACAGTTGATGATAAAAAAGTCGCAACATGCGTTTTGATATTTATGTTAAAGTAAAAAACGAAATAGTTATTGATTTTGTTTTTTTTAGTAGCGAAACAGGATAAAGAGAGGAAAAAATGAGTAATATTGTTGCTTGGATAAAAGATGTGGATGTCATAAGTCCATTTTTTTCTAATGCAGACAGCTTTGAGACAGCCCTGTTTAACACAAAGTTAGGAGAGCGTGTTGAAGAGATACAGGTGGATTTGGAAAAGTATTTAAAACCTTATTTTAAGACTTGTAGAAGAATGAACAGAACGGCCAAAATGGGTTTTTTGTCTGCTGTTAATGTATTAAATAAAACCGGGATACTAAATAGTGATTTTGAATATAATCGGTTTGGAACAGTGATTTCAACGACAAATGCAAGTTATGACAGTGTTTATAGAATATTGGACAAATTATATTCTGAAGGAATAGAAAGTGTAAGCCCAATTGATTTTACATATTCTGTAGGAAATTCGATGTTGTCTGGTATAACGATTAATTATAAATTGCTTGGACCAAGTAATGTTGTACCTTCTTCCGAGGCATTACCACTTGCAATGGCTGTCATAGAAAATGATGAAGCCGATTATATGCTTGTAAGCAGTGTTAATATTGTTACTGATAAAAATATAGAATACTATGATCAGTTTGACTTTATTAAAGATAAGTTTGGACTACTCATTAAGGAACAGACCGTAAGTATTGTATTAGAAAAAGAAGATAGTAGAAGCCACAATGTAAGTTGTTATTTGAAAAATATAGTTCAAATTCATAAGTCTAGAATTGAAAATGCTGCATTAAAGGACAGAGACTCAGCATATAATATTGATACTAATGTTGAATTGTCAGAATTTGACGAAGAAGACTTCAAAAAGGCAGCCTTAAAAGCAGTAGGTAATCAAAAATGTGAAGTGGTTTTGTTATGTGCATTTGGTCACGGACAAATGAAAAATGCTGAAAGTAAAGCTATAAAAGAAATTTTACCTGATGCTAAAGTGTTTGCATTAAGTGACATTTTTGGAATGAATTTTGGAAGTAGTTTTATGTTAAATGTTGCAGCAGCTGTTGAAATACTAAGAAATCAAAAACTACCGTATGGAAAAAGGCCTGAAAGCACAATAAGTAATATATTGGTAAATGGTTTTGATGACATTGGGAATATTGTAAGTGGAGTTGTATCATGCAGTTAAATTTAAAGGATAAGGTTGTTCTAGTAACGGGTGGGAGCCGCGGAATAGGTGCTGCCATTTGTAGAATGTTTGCGAATGAGGGAAGTAGAATATATTTTACATATAAATCCGATGATATTGTTGCAAATTCATTGGTGGATAGTATTAAAATGGAAAATCCGGATGTTTTTATAAAGGCACTTAGAGCTGATCTTAACGATTATGATAAATGTGATAGAATAATACATGAAATAATTGAAGATGAAAACTCTATTGATATACTTGTAAATAATGCTGGAATAACAAACGATGGCATTTTTTTAATGCAGTCATTCGATGAATGGTATAGAGTAATACAAACAGATTTGATTTCGTGTATAAGGTTTACTAAGGAAGTTGCATTTGCAATGTTAACTAATCGATGTGGAAGCATTATTAATATTTCTTCTATAGCCGGATTAAAGGGTGTAATGGGTCAGACAAATTACTGTACAGCTAAAGCTGGAATTATTGGATTTACTAAGTCACTCGCAAACGAATTGGGGGCTAAAGGAATTCGCGTTAATGCAGTTGCCCCTGGGTATATTAATACCGATTTGACTAAAAATTTAAAAAAATCTAAGACTATGGTAGCTACAATACCTATGAAAAGAATGGGAACAGTAGAAGAAGTTGCCAATATTGTTTTGTTTTTATCATCAGATGTTAGCAGTTATATTAATGGAGAAATAATTTCTGTTGATGGGGGATTGACTGCGTAAGTCATAAAAAGAGGTGCTTATTATTAATACTGATTTAGATATTATAAATGTTTTTGAAAATGCGGTAAAGAGTTATCCTAATAGAATAGCATTGCGAGATGAATATGGAGAAGTATCCTATTCAGAACTTTCAGATATAGTGGATAAAAAAGCATATTTTTTGAAGAAACTATCTATCTGGCATCAAGATATTTATGTAGCAATGGATTTGCCTAAATCAAGAATGGCAGTAATCATGCTCTTAGCTGTATATAAAGCAGAAGGCGTAATAATACCTCTTCCTGTTGAATGTCCATATGATAGGGTAAATAATATTCTGAGTCAAACAAAAGCAGAGATTGTGATCACGGATAAAGATATAGATTATAATGTGTTTTGTCTTAATCCGTATAAAATGAAAGAAACTTTTGGAGATATTGCAGCAGTTCAACATTCACCCAGAAGTAACTCATTTGCATATATCATGTTTACTTCTGGTTCGACTGGGGAACCTAAGGGGATTATGATAAGGCAAAAAAGTATTGTTAATGAAGTAACTGCCTGTTATAAAAGATTTTTTGGCTTAGATGAAAATACAAAATCTTTAGAAATACAAAGACCATTAGTTATTGCAATCTTAGCTGATTTTAGCTTTGATCCAAGTATAGTTCAATTATTTATGGGATTATTTTATGGAAATTGTATAGTTCCTGTTCCAGATGATGTGAAGAAATCTCAGTGGAAACTTTCAGAATTTCTTTCAAGAATGAGAGTGGATTGTTTAGACATAACTCCGTCTCATTTACGACAAATTTTATCCTTTTATGATAATAAAAAGGAAGAATTATATTTACCTCAAAATATTATATCAGTTGGCGAACCTTTAACCGTTGAATTAATGAAATGGATTGCTGAATTTAATAAAACAGAATATGTAATTAATGCATATGGTCCTACTGAAGTATGTGTTTATTGTACTGCGAAGCGCTTTAAACTTGATGAATTCAATATTGCAAATGATATACCTATAGGAAGGCCATTAGATGGATATGAGGTTTATATATTGGATGAAAAGGGAGATAAGGTTGAAAATGGAAGAATAGGTGAGATATGCGTCGCAAGCCCATATATTTCGGATGGTTATATTGGTAAAGAAAAATTGACAAAAAAAGCATTTGTTTTTTTGCCTGGTATATCCGAACATAGAATATATAGAACTAATGATTTAGGCGTGCTAGGTAGAAATGGTGATTTTTATTGTAAAGGTCGCCAAGATGATCAAATTAAAATTTTAGGTAATAGGATTGAGATTGGAGAAGTAGAAAACACTATAAAAAGGTATGTAGATGTGCAACAAATAAAAGTTATGGTTGTTAAGGATTCTTTGGTTGAAAAAAAGATGATTGCTTTTTACAGTGGAGATAAAAAGAGTAAAGCTGAATTTATCAATAAACTGAAACAATTTTTACCAAACGCCATGATTCCTACAGTTTTTATTAATATTAGACAATTTCCATTAAATAATAATGGAAAAATAGATAGAAAAAAACTATTAGAAACCTATAATATTAATGAAAATATAACTAAGGATAGTTCAATTAGAAGTATTATAGGAAATATATTGCGCATACCCGATATTTCCTATGATGATAATATATTTGATTTAGGTGCAACTTCGCTGGACATATTTGTATTTAGTACCGAAATATATAATAAATACGGGGTAATGATAGATAATAATAAACTGAGAGAGTGCCGAAATATTCGTGAAATAACAAAAGAAGTTACTAAACTTTCTAAAAATGTCTTGATTAAGGAAATTAAAGGAAATGAATTGGAGTTATGTAATGATTTTGTAAAAAAGATAATCAGAAATGAAAGTAAAAATAGAAAGTTAAATAAAACTAAGAGTAGATGGCCTGAGTATAATGTTATATTTAAAGTGAAATTTGCAGAGAAATTAAGTGATACTAAAATAAAAGAAAGTATGAAAGAACTGGCAGAAAGGCATCGTATCCTAAGAAGTCGTTTTGTTATTCGTAATCATGACATATACCTTGAAAGTACTGATGATTGTAATATTGATTTTATGCATATTTCAAGTGATGAGGATTATTCGTTAGTAGATATTATCCGTCATTTTCAATATGACCAGGTGCCGCTCTATCAAATTATTATGATAGACAAAAAAGATAATACACAGGAAATTATTTTTAATTTTCATCATAGTATAGTAGATCGTATTTCAATGGAAATATATATAAATGAACTGTTGATTTTATACAATGGTTTAAATTTGCCGTCCAATAAAATAGATTATTTCGAATATAAAAAGCAATGCAAATCTTATGGTTATGCAGAAACAAAAGCCTTTTGGACACAGTATCTGAAAGATCGACATAAAGCAGTATGTTTTAATGGTAGCGGAGGGAATAAAAGGTGTAAAGTTACTATTCAGGAAACTTACAATAGCATTAGAATTATATTGAAGGATAGTTTTTATGATGCTATAAATCGCCTGATAAAGAAATATAAAATGAATGCGTTTTCTTTTTTTGCTTTGTGTATGGCATACTCTTTATATAAAGAAACAGGCGAAAATGATATTCTTTTTGGTGGCATTTTTCATGGCAGAAGTTATCATATACCTGGTTCAGCGAATGTTATTGGAATGTTGGCAAAATTACTTCCGATACGGTGTACTTTTTGTGAAAGCAACTCGTTAAGTCAAATGCTTGTAGATATAAATCAGAATGTTGAAAGTGTAATAGATAATCAGAATGTAGAATTATCTGATTTTTATTATGTGCAATCGTTTGAGGATCGGTTAAAAGGAGCGCTTTTCAAAATAATAATTAATTATAGTGGAAACTTTAGGATTAATAAGGAGTTTTTGGTCAAAAAAATAGAATATGAAGAAATTAGTGAGAATTTTGGGTCTATTCCTTTATATTTATATATTTCAAAAGAACAAAATTGTTTTACCCTTGATTTTAAGTACGCAACGTCAATTTTTACCGAAAAGGATATTCAATCAATTCAGAAAAAATATATTGATAATATCAGTGATTTTTTGACTATGGATAAATAATAAATTGCTTATGAATAATATATATATATTTAATATTTCAGGTTATTCAGATAGTGAGTTAAAAAAGATATCTTGTTTGGTCGATGGATTACCTGATGCAATCAGAGAGCATATATTAAAAAAAAGAGGTAACAGACTTTTAAGCATTATAGGATGGGAGATTTTGAGTGCTTTAAAGGAAAAGTACAATTATGATTTGAATACTATTTATTACGGGAAATATGGCAAGCCATATATGAATAATATTTATTTTAATATTAGCCATAGTGGAAAATGGGTTATTGTCGGAATTTCTAAACATGAAATAGGCGTTGATGTAGAAACTAAAGTTTTCAATGACATTTATGAAATTTTGGAGCTTTTTTCAGAAGAAGAGCGGAGACGTATAATGTCATATTCTTACGATATTCAAATTGGTTTTAAATATTATTGGAGTGCAAAAGAAGCATGGGTCAAAAAATCAGGAATCGGTATAGAGGCTATTATTAATCCAAAGATGAATAATGATGAATTTGAAAAAGATAAATGTATTCAACTTCAATTAGATAATGAGTCTGTTTTGAGCGTATATTCAGATGATAAGGATATTGTTTACAATTATATCAGTTTTTCAAATGGTATTTTTTATTATTAAGATAAGAGGGAGAAAAAATGAAAGTAAATACTATATCCCAAAAGCATATAATCTCTTTTTCAGAATGTAATTATTTTGGTCATTTGAAATTACAGGCTTGTTTGAAATTATTTGAGAATGCTAGATTTATAGTTAGTGAAATGGCGGATATACAGGATTTTTTTATAGAACTTCATAGAAGTAAATATTCTAATGTTTCTTTAATAAATAATGAAAATGAATATTTTATGATGCCTGTAATAGAAAATAATATTGTCTGTCACAATCAAGTGAAAACAGGAGAACAAGTAAAGATTCATACATGGCTGGAAGAACCGTTAGGTTCATATTGTACATTTCATCACTACCTTACCTCCTGCGATGAAAAAAAACTTTTTATATCATGTCAAACTAAGGTAGTGTTATTAGGAGAAAAAAGTGGTCTGAGAAAAAGTTTGCCATCGGTATTGAATGAGAGGATTATAAATTTTATTAAAAATTTGAAGTCTTATAATGAGATTGAGGTGGGAGATGGAATTTAAAGTTAAATATTCGGATTGTGATTCTTATCGGGTAGTACATAATTCTAATTATATTGCCTGGTTTGAAGATGCATTATATTCACAAATTTGTGATAACGAACAGTTAAAAACCGAAATTATAATATCTAAAATTAGATGTAGATACCTTCAGGCTGTTAAATATAACAGTATCGTTTTTATAAAAACTAAAATATCAAAAATAGCAGAAAATAACTACTCTTTTAGACAGGAACTTGTTGATAGAATAACTAATCGTACAATGGTTATAAGTATGGGAGAGTATATGATAGGTGAGACTTATGAAAGTTTTAGTTCTTAATGGAAGTGCAAAAAAAGATAAAAGTCGATCATATAAATTGGCTTGTTCTTTTATAGCAGGGCTGAAAGAGAATGATTCGATAGAGAATGTATCAATAGATAATTATTTTTTGTCAGCAAAAGTAATTAATGAATGTAAAAGCTGTTATTATTGTTGGCGTGATGAAAATAGAAAATGCGTTATTAACGATGATATGACAGAATTACTGGATAAATACATAGAAGCGGATTTAGTTATTTGGAGTTTTCCGTTGATATTTTATGGATTTCCATGCAGTATAAAAAAATTTATTGATAGAATGTTACCGTTATATTCTGCAAAACAAGAGAAAATACAAGATGATTGGTATATTCACTTACATAGATATGAAAAAGTAAAAACAAGAAGAGAGTTATTTATTTCAACTTGTGGATTTCCACTTAAGCTACATAACTATGAACCTGTTGATAAATATTTAGAGATTATGTTTCAGGGAAGAACTGATAAGATATTTTGTACAGAAGGAAACCTGTTTAATGAAGTTAAATTTAAGAAAATAGTTGATCGTTATTTTCAGGTAGTAAAAGCAGCAGGAAAACAGTATTCGCTACAAAATGGACTTGCTCTACAATCAATCGAACAATTAGATCGACAGATGATAGTACCAGATTTATATGTTCAAGAATCTATTAGAAATTCAGCATGGTTCTCGGAGTATAATGAAGACTGAGCATTAATTTAGGTCTATGCATTATTAATTTAATGTATGTATATATGTAAAAAAAATAAAAGGAGGAGAAAGAAATGGACTTTACAAAGGACATTGAGAAGGCTCTTGAAGAAACAGAATTTGATTTCAATGTAGAAGAGCTTGAAGAGGTAGTTACGCCAGGTTCAGGTTTTGGATGTGATTGCTAATGGATAATTGAAATAAAAAGAGGAGAAAGAAATGGACTTTACAAAGGACATTGAGAAAGCTCTTGAAGAAACAGAATTTGATTTCAATGTAGAAGAGCTTGAAGAGGTAGTTA
>CAMLYR010000023.1 GCA_946491915.1 uncultured Clostridium sp. | reverse complement strand
AATACAGTGGTGTAACTAAGTAAAATATAAATTTAGTTGACACTACCTATTTAATTTAGGAGGATTTTTTATGTTTAAAACGTATGAAACAGAATTAGCAGGAAGAAAACTTGTTTTTGAAACAGGTAAAATGGCAGGATTAGCAAATGGAAGTGTATTGGTTAGATATGGAGATACTGTTGTTATGGTCAATGTTACAGCTTCTAAAGAACCAAAAGAAGGAATTGACTTTTTCCCACTTTCAGTAGATTATGAAGAAAAATTATATTCAGTAGGAAAAATACCAGGAAGTTTTATCAAAAGAGAAGGAAAACCAAGTGATAAGGCAATTTTAACATCAAGAGCAATTGATAGACCTTTAAGACCTTTATTTCCAAAGGACTTTAGAAATGATGTAGTTGTTGTGGCAACTGTTCTATGTGTTGACCAAGATAATTCACCAGAAGTGGCAGCAATGATTGGTGCTTCAGCAGCATTATCTATATCAGATATTCCATTTGGTGGACCAACAGCAGCAGTAAATGTTGGATTAGTTGATGGAAATATCATCATCAACCCAACAGAAGAACAAAGAGAAAAAAGTGATTTAACTTTAACAGTTGCAGGAACAGAAAAGAAAATTGCCATGATTGAAGCAGGAGCAAATGAAGTTCCAGATGATGTGATGTTAAAAGCAATTGAAGAAGGTCATAAAGAAATCAAGAAAATCTGTAAATTCATTGAAAAAATGAAAGAAGAAATTGGAAAACCAAAATTTGAATACAAATCATTTGCAGTACCAGAAGATATTTACGAATTTGTAGAAACCAATTTCAAAGAAGATATGCTAACAGCTGTTCAAGAAGTAGATAAAGAAACAAGAGATAATAACATTTCAGAATTAACAGAAAAAATAGCAAACAGCTATGAAGAAAAATTTGGACAAGAATTAGCAGAAGAGCATAAAGCTGATATAGGAGAAGCGATTTACAAATTAGAAAAGAAATGTGTTAGACATTTAATTTTTGATGAACATAAAAGAGTAGATGGAAGAGCATTAGATGAAATTAGACCATTATCATGTGAAGTAGGCTTATTACCTCGTACACATGGAAGTGCTTTGTTTACAAGAGGACAAACACAAGTATTATCAGTTGCAACATTAGGAATGATTAGTGAAGAACAAGTATTAGATGGAATTGATACAGAAGAATCAAAAAGATATATGCATCATTATAACTTCCCAGCATACAGTGTTGGTGAAGCAAGAACTTCAAGAGGACCTGGTAGAAGAGAAATTGGTCACGGTGCTTTAGCAGAAAAGGCATTAGTTCCAGTTATTCCATCAAAAGAAGAATTTCCATATGCTATCAGAGTAGTATCAGAGGTATTATCTTCAAATGGTTCAACTTCACAAGCAAGTATTTGTGGTAGTACATTAGCATTAATGGATGCAGGTGTACCAATCAAAAGACC
The DNA here is from genome assembly GCA_946491915.1 of uncultured Clostridium sp. The sequence continues at coordinate 17,581 of CAMLYR010000023.1, read as the reverse complement.
AGTTGCAGGTATTTCAACAGGATTGGTTACAAATCCAAATGATGAAAATGACTATGTAATGTTAGTAGATATTCAAGGACTTGAAGATTTCTTTGGAGATATGGACTTTAAAGTAGGAGGAACTGAAAAAGGAATCACAGCTATCCAAGTAGATATTAAAGTGGATGGATTATCTTATGATATTATCAAAGAAGCATTTGAAAAAACAAGAATTGCTAGAAAACATATATTAGAAGATGTTATGCTTCCAGTATTAGATAAACCAAGAGCAGATATTTCTCCATATGCACCAAGAATTGTTAGCACACAAATTAAAGTAGAAAAAATCAAAGATGTTATTGGAACAGGTGGAAAAACAATTAATAAAATTATTGAAGAAACAGGTGTAAAAATCGACATTGAAGAAGATGGACAAGTATTTATTTATTCAAATGATACAAAGAAAGCAGAACAAGCATTAGACATGATAGAAGATATCGTAAGAGATGTAGAAGTAGATGGTATCTATTATGGAGAAGTTGTTAGAATTATGAACTTTGGTGCATTTGTTGATTTAGGATGTGGAGGAAAAGAAGGATTGCTACACATTTCTCAAATCTCTAAAGATAGAATTAAACATGTAGAAGATGTATTACATGTAGGAGATAAAGTAACTGTAAGAGTTACAGATATTGATGACCAAGGTAGAATTAACTTAACAATGAAAGATTTAGCTGAAACAAAATCAGAAGAAAATAAAGAATAATATTGATTTTATAGAAATAACATATTAAAATATAGGGGAGTTGTATGAATGTACAACTCTTTTGTGTTCGTTTGGTCGCTTACGTGGTGTTTTAAAATAATAAAAAATATATTTATGGATGAACTTTAATGAAAATAATGGTAAAGAAAGGAGAAGATATGGGATATATACAAGAATTTTCAAATTATATAGGAAGAATTACAGGAATTGATAGTGAATATATAAAATTAACCATACTAACTGCATTAATATTTTTAGTCTTTGGAATTATAAAAGCGATTATTAAAAAAATATATTCCAATTTACCTGTAAATGACAAAAATAAATTTTTTAGAAACCGAAAAATCCGAATTATATTAACTGCCATTTCTTTTATATTGGTATTTCTTCTTTGGGGAGAAAAACTATCTGGAATCATTACACTGATTAGTTTCATATCAGCTGGTTTAACCATTGCGATAAGAGAAATTATATTTAACTTTTTTGCAGGTATGTATATTAACATTAATAGACCTTTTGAAATTGAAGATAGAATTGAAATTGACGATGTTATGGGAGATGTGATTAGTAAACATGCATTAGGATTTGAAGTTTTAGAAATAGGAAAACGAGTATATGGTGAACAAAGTACAGGAAGAATTATTCATATACCAAATTCCTATATTTTTACTAAGACACTAAAAAACTATACGAAAGTATTTAAATACATATGGGATGAAATAAAAGTAGATGTTTCTTTAGATGCAGATATTAAGAAAACAGAAGAAATATTATATGAAATCGTATTTGATAATGAAACCTTAAAAGAGATTCCAAAGAAAATGGAAGATGCAGTTGATGAAGCCATTTTGGAATATAGAATTTATTATAATAATCTAGATCCCATTATCTACATGAAAATTGAGAGGTCACATATAGAAATGTACATCAGATATTTGGTACATCCTAAAAAAGCAAGAGGTGTACAAAATGAGATTAATATGAGGATTATGGAAGAATACCAGAAAGGAAATTTACCATTATATATCAATGATTAATGTCACATAGAGATTGCTTGTGTCGCATAGAGATCGTTTGTCAATGCGACATTTGTCTCATAGAGTTCGTTTGTCTATGCGACATTTTCAACTTTTTTTGAAAAAACCTTGCATTTTTGGTAAAAAGTGGGTATAATATATAAGGAAAACAACAAGAGCGAGAGAGTGGGAACAAATCCCACTCTTAAATTTTGAAAAAAGGAGGAAAACTTCTTGGCAAATATAGAAGAAAAAGTTGAAAACCTATTAAAAGATAAAATAAAAAATATAGGGTATGACTTATATGATGTAGAATATGCAAAAGAAGGAAAAAATTATTTTCTAAGAATCTATATTGATAAACCAGAAGGAATTGATTTAAATGATTGTGAAAAAGTAAATGATGCTATATCTGATTTACTAGATGAAGCAAATTATATCAAAGACCAATATTTCTTAGAAGTGTCATCACCAGGGATAGAAAGAGTGTTAAGAAAAGATAAACATTTAGAGCAAAATAAAGGAAAAGAAATTGCTATCAAATTATTCAAGAAAGATGCCTTAGGAAATAAAGAATACCAAGGAATATTAAAAGATTTTGATGATGAATATATTATTTTAGAAGATGATATAAAGGTTGAAAGAAAGAGTATTGCACAGATTAGAACTATATATAATTGGGATTGAGAAAGAATGAAAATTTAATTCTTTTCCAATCTAATTTGAGAAAATAAGAAAGGAAGGAAAAAAGATGAAAAGCAAAAGCAAAGCAAAAGAGCCAGCAATCGATAATAAAGAATTAATATTAGCTTTAGAAGAATTAGAAAAAGAGAAAGGAATCAAAAAAGAATATTTATTAGAATCAATTGAAACAGCATTATTAACAGCATACAAAAGAAACTTTGATGCATTAGATAATGTAAAAGTAGTAATGGATCCACAAACTGGAGCAACACATGTGTATTCTATAAAAGAAGTTATGGAACATGCGAATGATAGTGCATTAGAAATTAGTTTAGAAGATGCAAAAAAAATTAACAAAGATGTGAATATTGGGGATTCAGTAGAAGTAGAAATTGTTCCAAGAAACTTCGGAAGAATTGCAGCACAAACAGCAAAACAAGTTATCATTCAAAAATTAAGAGAAGCAGAAAGAGAAATCATTTACACAGAATTTAATGACAGAAAAGGTGAAATTGTTTCAGGCATTATCCAAAAAGCAGATAAAAATATTGTGGTAATGGATTTAGGAAGACTAGAAGGAATTATGCCAACAAAAGAACAAGTACCTACAGAAACGTATAGAGTAAATGATAAAATAAAAGGATATGTATTAGATGTCGAAAGAGGAGCAAAAGGAGCACCACAAGTTATCGTATCTAGAAGTCATCCTGATTTTGTAAGAAAATTATTAGAATTTGAAATACCTGAAATTTATGAAGGGGTTATTGAAATTAAGAGTGTATCAAGAGATCCTGGATATAGAAGTAAAGTAGCTGTTTATTCTCCAGACCCAAATATTGACCCAGTTGGTTCTTGTGTAGGACAAAAAGGGGTTAGAATTCAAAATGTTATCAATGAATTAAATGGAGAAAAAATAGATGTTATTGAATGGAACGAAGATCCATCTATCTATATATCTTCAGCATTATTACCAGCAAAAATACTAGCAGTAGATATAAAAGAAGAGGAAAGATTTGCACAAGTCATTGTTCCAGATGATCAATTATCACTTGCTATTGGAAAATCAGGACAAAATGCAAGATTAGCTGCAAAATTAACAAATTGGAAAATTGATATTAAGTCAGAATCACAATTTAGAGAGATGTTAATGAAAGCACAAGAAGAAAATGAAACACAAAATGAAGAACCCATAGAAGAAAATCAACAAGAAGTAGGAAATGAAGAATAATTGAAATTTTGAAACATACAATAAAATGGATAATTATACTAGGAAAAAGCAATTTTTCCAGTCAAGAACAAACTGTTCGAATGGAGGGTTTCAAGTGAAAAAAATACCACAAAGAACCTGTATGGGATGTAATGAAAAAAAAGATAAAAATCAATTAATTAGAATTGTAAAAAATAAAGAAAACGAGATACATGTAGACAGAACAGGTAAAATGGAAGGCAGAGGGGCATATATTTGTGATGATATCAAATGCCTAGAAAAAGTAATCAAATCAAAAAGATTAGAAAGAGTGTTAGATATACATATATCAGATGAAATTTATGAAAGTTTAAGAGGTGTCATTCTTGGTAAATAAGAAAATATTAGGTTTAATTGGATTATCTGCAAAAGCACGGTAAAATAGCTTTTGGTGCAGACAGTGTAGAAAATAGTATCAAAAAGAGAACAGTAAAGTTAGTGATTCTAGCAGAGGATTCATCAGACAGAACAAAAGATAAATTTAAAAAAATATGTGAACAATTTCATATACCAATGATACAAATAGCAGATATAGAAACATTAAGTAAAGCAATAGGAAAGAAAAATAAAGCAATACTTGGTATACAAGATATAAATTTATCTAAAGAAATAGAAAAAATAAACAATGGGGGTGAAGTTCTTGGGTAAAATAAAAATACATGAAATAGCTAAAAAACTAAATTTAACAAGCAAAGAAGTATTAGATATTGCTAACAAATTAAATATTGAGGCCAAAAGTCATTTAAGTGGTGTAGAAGAAGATGAAGCGAAAAGAATAGAAGAAGCACTTACAAAAAAAATGACAGGAACAAAGAAAAATGCAGATCATAAAGAGACAAAAAAAGATTCCAAAAAGGAAAAGGAAACGCCTGTTATTATTAGAAGAGAAGTCATTATTGCACAAGATGAATCTGAAAAGAATAAAGAAGTGGTGAAAAAAGAGGAAAAAAGAAATAGTAATATTGGTTTTGTAGAGAGAAAAGCAAATAAGGACTATAATATTGTCTATAGAAATAAACCCAATAAACCAATGACAGTTAGTGAATTGTTTGGATTAAATAAACAAGAACCAAAGAAGGAAGAAGTAAAAAAAGAAGAAAAAACAGAAGCAAAAAGTGAAACAGTTGTCAAAGAAGAAGTAAATACAAAACCAGAAGTACAAACTGTTCAAGAAGAAAAATCTAACAAAGTTCCAGAAAAGGTTGAAGAAAATAAGAATATGAAAACAGAGACAAAGAATATAAGAGTAAATAACAATAATATGAATAATCATTATCAAAATAGAAACAATAATTATAATAATCAAAGAAGAAATAATTTTAATAACAATAATAATAACTTTAACAATAGAAATAACAATAAATTTAACAATCGAAATGCTAATAATAATGATCGATACGGAAAAAGACCATTAGATGAAAAAGGCATTGAGAAAAATATAAAAAATATTATGGCAACAGAAGTCGTAGAGAAAGAAACAGTCAGAGAATATAATAAAAATATTGATAAACAAAAAAATAATAATCGATTTGAGGAAAATAAAAACAACAAAAAGTCAAAAAATAGAAGAAATTCTAGTAATGGTAACTTTGATGAAGGAAAACTAAAAACATTAAAAACAGCAAATCAATTATCAAATATGTTTGACGACCAAGATGGTGGTATGTTAGATTATTATGATTTAACAACAGAAAGAGGAAGAAGAGGAAAGAAAAAGAAAAATCAAAATCAAGAAGAAAGAACAAAACAAAAAATCTTTAAATTAACCAATATAGAGATTCCAGAAACTATTACAGTAAAAGATTTTGCAGCAGAAATGAAAAAGACAACAGCAGAAGTTATCAAAAAATTATTAGGTTTTGGTGTTATGGCAACCATTAATCAAGAAATTGATTTTGATACAGCATATTTAATTGCCCAAGAATTTGGTATTACAGCAACAAAGAAAGAAACTGTAACGGAAGAAGATATCTTATTTGACGAATCTGAAGATAGAGAAGAAGATTTACAACCAAGACCACCAGTTGTTGTTGTTATGGGACATGTAGACCATGGTAAAACATCTCTTTTAGATGCTATCAGAAAAACAAATGTCATTGAAGGAGAAGCAGGAGGAATTACACAAGCTATTGGTGCATACATGGTAAAAATTAATGATAGAGAAATTACTTTCTTAGATACACCAGGACATGAAGCATTTACAGCAATGCGTGCGAGAGGAGCGCAAATTACAGATATTGCTATCTTAGTAGTTGCTGCAAATGATGGTGTTATGCCTCAAACAGTTGAAGCCATCAACCATGCAAAATCAGCAGGAATTCCAATTATTGTTGCGATTAACAAAATTGATTTACCAGATGCGAATATTGATAAAGTAAAACAAGAATTAATGGCATATGAATTGGTACCAGAAGAATGGGGTGGAGATACCATTTATGTTCCAATCTCTGCTAAGAAACATCAAAATATAGACCAATTATTAGAAATGGTATTATTAGAAGCAGATGTATTAGAATTAAAAGCAAATCCACATAAACAAGCAAAAGGTGCCGTTATAGAAGCTAGACTAGATAAGTCAAAAGGTGCGATTGCAACAATGCTAGTACAAAGAGGTACATTAGATGTTGGAGATACCATTGTGGTTGGTTCATCAATCGGAAGAATCAGAGCAATGGTAAATGATAAAGGTAAAAAAGTAAAATCAGCAGGTCCTTCAACACCGGTTGAAATCATGGGATTAACAGATGTACCAGAAGCTGGAGACACTTTCTATGAAGTTAAAAATGAAAAAATGGCAAAACACTTAATAGAAAGAAGAAAACGCCAAGCTAGAGAAAAAGCAATTAATAGTGTGACAAAAGTAACGTTAGATAATTTATTTAGTCAAATGGAAGAAGGAAAACTAAAAGTATTAAACTTAATTGTAAAAGCAGATGTACAAGGTTCTGTAGAAGCTGTAAAACAATCATTAGAAAAATTACAAAATGAAGAAGTGAGAGTAAAAGTTATCCATAGTGCAGCAGGAGCAGTTAACCAATCAGATGTCACACTTGCAAAAGTATCAAATGCGATTATCATTGCATTTAATGTAAGACCTGACCATACAGCCAAAGAAATGGCAGAAAAAGAAGAAGTAGAAATCAAACAATATTCTGTTATTTATCAAGCAATTGAAGATGTAGAAGCTGCTATGAAAGGAATGCTAGCACCAAAATACGAAGAAAAAGTAATCGGAAATGTAGAAGTAAGACAAATCTTCAAAATTTCAAATGTAGGAACGGTTGCAGGTGCTTATGTATTAAATGGAAAAGTAGAAAGAAATGCAGGCGTAAGAGTTATTCGTGATAATATTGTTATTCATGACGGACATTTAGCAACCTTAAAGAGATTTAAAGATGAGGTAAAAGAAGTAACAAAAGGTTTTGAATGTGGAATGCAAATTGAAGATTATAATGACATTAAAGAAGGAGACATTATTGAAGTATATGTAATGGAAGAAATTAAGAGATAAAAAGGAAAATGCGATTTTCCTTTTTTTCTCAAAAATGTTGGCTAGACAAAGTATACTAACCTATGAAATAGGTAGAAAATTAGAACAAGAAACTAAAGGAGAAATCACTTTATAAAGGAGAGAATTTTATGCAAGGAAAAAATAATCCTAGATTAGGAAGAATTGATGAAGAGTATAAAAAAGAACTTAGTCAAATTATTGGATATGAATTAAAAAATCCAAATGTAACAGGAATGATTAGTGTTACAAAAGTAAAAGTAACAAATGACTTGAAATTTGCAAAAGTGTATGTTAGTATTTTAAACTCTAAAAATATAAAAGATACATTGGCAGGATTAAAAAAATCATCAGGATATATCAGAAGTGAATTAGCTAAAAGAGTGAATTTAAGAAACACACCAGAATTAATTTTTGAATTAGATGATTCTATTGAATATGGTGCAAAAATTGATTCTATACTAAAGGAAATCATGCCAAAAAAAGAAGAAGGAAAGGAATAAAAAAATGACATTAGATGATATTTTAGTAGAAATCAAGCAAGCAGAAACGATTGTTGTCATGGCACATGAATCACCAGATGGTGATGCTATTGGAAGTGTGTTATCAATGAATTTAGCTTTACAGAAAATAGGAAAGAAAGTAGATGTTATTGTAAAAGAATTTCCAAGAACATTTGCCTTCTTACCAGGTGCTAATACTGTAAAAACAACTTCAGATATTGAAACATATGATTTAGCGATTTCACTAGATTGTGCAGATTTGAAACGATTAGTTGGCAGAGAATATTTTGAAAAAGCCAAAAAAACAATTGTGATTGATCACCATAGCAGTAATATGATGTATGGAGATTTCAATTTTGTAAATCCAGTATCTCCTGCTTGTTGTGAAATTTTAGCAGGTATGTTTGAATATTTTGATATCGATATTGATGCAGATATAGGAAGCTGTATTGTAACAGGAATTATCACAGATACAGGAGGGTTTAAATATTCTGGTGTTACAGCAGAAACATTTGAATTTACAGCCGAATTATTAAGAAAAGGTGTTAATATATCTGACATATATCAAAGAGTATTAGAAACAAGAACAAGATCTAACTTTGAATTATTAAGAAGAGCAATGAATCGATTAGAGCTTCTAGAGGATAACAAAATAGCATTTACATATATTAATAAGCAAGATGAAGAAGATGTACATGCAGAACCAGGAGACCATGAAGGTATTGTTGAGAGTGGAAGAAGTATAGAAGGTGTTAAGGTTTCTGTGTTTATACGTGAAAAAGAGGAAAATCTATATAAAGTTTCTATGAGAACTGGAAATAATTCAAATATTAATGTTTCTGATATTTGTTATGTTTTTGGCGGTGGAGGACACCCAAGAGCAGCAGGTGCAGTAGTATCAGGAAATGTTGAACAAGTAAAAGAAAAATTGATAAAAGAAATTAAAAAGGTATTATAAAATTGAATTGGAGGAATAGTCCATAAAATTCAAATAATCAAAAATGGTAAAATAGTATTGAAAATGATATTATTTTACTATTTTTTTTGTTAAATAGAAAACAGAAAAAGGATATATAAGTATAAAAAAAGGAAAAGAGGAAATACTTTTAGAAAAAAGAGTGTAATTTAAAGGTTAAAACGAAGCCTGAGAAAGGAGAAAAGTAGATATGAAAAAAAGTTTTAGAAAAGAATTGTTTTTTAAATTACAAAAAGAAAAAAAGCATTTTGGGAAAGAAGCGGCTATTACACTTATTGCTTTAGTAATTACAATTATTATATTATTGATTTTAGCAGGAGTAACTATAGCAACACTAACAGGAGATAATGGCATCATAACAAAAGCAAGCCAAGCAAGTGAAGAAACCAAAAGAACAAATGCAGAAGAACAAGTAGATATAGCAGAGGTAGGTAGTATTGGAACAGATGGAAAAATAAATATAGATGAATTGAATAGCAATTTGAAACAAATAGAGGGAATAACATATAAAGGAAAGGTATTATCAGATATAAATAGGATAGGGACTTTACCTGCAATAGTGACAATAGATGGATATGAAATTGTAGTAGGTAGCGTACCAATTCCAAAGGGATTTTATCATGTAGAAGGTACAACCGTAGAAGAGGGATTTGTAATCTCTAATGTAGAAGGAGACGACTTAAATAATTCAAAAAATGGGAATCAATATGTATGGATACCAGTAGATGGAATATTAGGTGAAGATGGTTCTATAGAAGAAGTACAAAATAAAGAAAAAGTATTATTAGGAAGATATAATTTTAGCAATGGTGGAGTTCCAATGACATATACAGGAGATTGTGTAGAAGAAACACAAGAAGAACATTTATCAAGTGGTTATACAAATACAGTAGCAAAAGATATAGAAGATTTTATCAATAGTGTAAAAAAAAATGGAGGATACTATATAGCAAGATTTGAGGCAAGTGAAGGAGAAAGTAGTAAAGCAGAAAGTAAGTATGGAAAAACAATCGTGAGTAATATTACACAAAACAATGCAGTTATAGCATGTCAAGATTTATATGATGGAGTTAATAGTGATTTAATGAATAGTTATGCATGGGATACGGCAATAGTATTTATACAAAAATATGGGTTAGAAAATTATTCAAGACAAATTACTTTAAATAGTAAATTACAAAAATCAGGAGAATCTGGGGACATACAATGCAACATATATGATATGTCAAGTAATTGTTATGAGTGGACAACAGAGACATATACAAAGGATACGGCTACGCCTTGTACGGATAGAGGAGGAGGTTATGATGCAAGTATTTTTTATACATCCGTTAGGGTATATACAGTAATGAATGCATATAGTAATAATTCATTCCGTTCAATTTTATATTTTTAATATAAAAAGTAGGATTTGACTTATCTTTTTTTTGCATATATAATAGGAAAAATAGAAATATAGCTTTAAGAATGATTCCTAAAGTTTATCTAAATAAAAAAGAGGTAAAATATGGATGGGGTAATAATTATTAATAAATCAAAAGGATATACATCACATGATATTGTAGCAAAAGTAAAAAAAATAACAGGGGAAAAGGTAGGACATACTGGGACACTAGATCCATTAGCAACAGGTGTATTGCCATTGCTAATCGGAAAGGGGACATTGTGTTCAAAGTATCTAATAAATCATAATAAAACATATGAAGTAGTTTTAAAATTAGGAATTAAGAAAAGTACAGGAGATGAAGAAGGAGATATTATACAAGAAGAGAAAGTTGATGAGAAACGATTAGAGGAAAAAGAAGTAAAAAAAGTTTTAGAAAGTTTTCTAGGAGAACAAGAACAAATACCACCTATCTATTCTGCTATCAAGATAAATGGGAAAAAACTATATGAATATGCTAGAAAAGGACAAGAAGTAGAAGTTAAACCAAGAAGGATAACGATATATAATATAAAAATGTTAAGAATAGATAAAAAAAGTTATGAAATTCAATTTGAAGTCAGTTGTTCAAAAGGAACATATATCAGAAGTTTGTGTGAAGATATTGCAGAAAGAATGGGAACAGTGGGATATATGAAGGAATTGCAAAGAACCAAGGTTGGAACATTTATGATAGAGCAATCTGTTTTGGTTGAAGATTTGACTAAAGAAAATATTGAAGAACACATCATAACTATTGAGAATTTATTTAAAAACTTAGAACATATAAAGTTAAATGAAAGAAAGTTACAACTATTTTTAAATGGTGTAAAATTAAGTTTTGACTTAAAAGATGGAATTTATAAAATATACAATAATCAGCAATTTATTGGAATGGGAGTTGTAAAAGATAAACTTTTAAAAAGAGATATTGTTATTAATTAAAAATCACAGTTATAGATTAATTTAATGCACAAGTGATAAGTATTCATAAATTATGTTACAAATTCTTAAATATCGTATTGAACCGAGTAATGAAATAATTTATGAATACTTATCACTTGTGCATTATACTAAGTTATAAAACAATAAGTTCTATAATGCAAATCACCTTAATATAATTAAAAGAGAAAAGTATATGAGGTGATTTTATGTATTATATAAAAGAAACTGACAAGCCTAGTAAAATAGCCGAATGGTTACATATTGTGAGATTAGAAAATGATACGATTATTTTACCAATAACAGAGACAAGTTTAGATGAAAAAATAGCATACAAGCTGGCAATGAAAACAAAAAATATTCTAGCGAAAACCAATAGTAAGAAATTAGTATTAAGTAAACAAGTCAAACAGCAAGAAGCTTATGTCAATTATTTGTATTCATATAATTATGAAATTGTAGATGGAAGATGGTTATTTCAAATGCTAATATTTGATGTTTTAGAATATGTAATAAAAACATTAAAGATAAAAGAAGAAGAAATAAAAATTGGAATTTTAGTAAATGACATTTCAGAGTTAGCAATCTATGTAATCAAAAAATTGGTTACAAGATATAAATATGTGAAAATTGTTACCAATCATATTGATCGTTTCAAAAATATAGAAGAAAAAATTTCAGAGGAACAAGGGATTTTTATCAATGTAGGAAATAACAAAAGAAAAATTTTATCAAAAACGAATATCCTATTGAATTTAGATTTTCCAACAGAATTGATAAATCGATATACAATTAATAATACAGCAACAATTGTCAATTTTAAGGGCAATGTAAAGATAAAAAACAAAAGATTTAATGGACTAAATATTAATGATTATGAGATTGATTGGAAGACAAATCCACATTTTGAAAAGTTTGATGCAAAAGATATTTATGAGGCGACACAACACAAAAATCAACCAATAGAAGAAATTTTGAAGAAAATAAAAAGAGACAATGTAATGATTCAATATTTAAAAGGGATAAAAACAATCATTTAAAAATACTACCAATATGTAATTACATTTCAAAATATAAAAATTTTATGAAATACTTTCCTTTTTTTATAAAATATAATATAATGTAGATATCGATTTTTACAGAACTGAATGAACTAGAGATAAACAAAGGAATAAATAAAGGTTCTTGCAAAACGAATTTTGTACAAACTGGCAAGGAGGTAAGCATATGCCAAGTAGTAATAGAAAAAGTAGTAGTGAGGATAGAACAAAAAAATATAATATGAAAAATGCAAAGAAAAGAAAAAGGCCAAATTCTACAAATAGAAGAGATACTAGAACAACCAAAAGAGTACCAACACAAAGTACGAATAGAAAAGGTAAAGGAAAAAAATCAAAAAATAAGGAAGGAAAATTTTCATCAAAACATCCAAAATTAATGATGGCAATAAAAATCGGTATATTATTATTCTTATTATTATGTGTCATTGGAGCAGGTGTTGTAGCAGGTATATTTTTTGGACTATTTGGTGATGATTTTGAAATTACTAAAGAAGAGTTAACAATTGGAGCAGCTAATTCTGTTGTAGTAGATCAAAATGGAGCAGTTATTGCTGAATTAAGTGGCGATGAGAAAAGAAAAATTATTTCATTAGAAGATATGGCAGACTATTTGCCAAAAGCTTATGTAGCTATGGAAGATGAAAGATTTTATCAACATAGTGGTGTAGACTTAAAAAGAACAGCAGGAGCAATTTTACAAACTTTGTTAGGAAATAGTTCTTATGGTGGAAGTACTATTACACAACAATTAGTAAAAAACCTAACACAAGATGATGAAAGATCTGGCTTAGCAGGTATCATGAGAAAAGTAAGAGAATGGGCAAAAGCATATCAAGTAGAAAGAATGATTTCAAAAGACCAAATCTTAGAGTTATATTTAAATATATTATATGTTGGTGGAGAAGGAAATTTGCATGGTGTTGAATTGGGGGCAGAATATTATTTCAATAAAAGTGCCAAAGATTTAACATTAGCAGAATGTGCCTATATGGCAGGAATTAATAGCTCTCCAAGTCGATATAACCCATTTGATGAAACCAAAGATAATACAGAGTTAATTAAGAATCAAACAAAAGTAGCTTTAAATAAAATGAATGAGTTAGGCTATATCAATAGTCAAGAAGAATATAATGCAGCTATTGCAGAGGTAGATGCAGGATTGAATTTCCAAAAAGGAGAAATTGCAACAACTTCATCATATTCATATCATACAGAAGCTGTTTTAGATCAAGTGATAGATCAAGTAATGGAAGAAAAAGGTTGGTCTCAGCAGTTAGCAGAAAACTATGTATATAGCAGTGGACTTACAATCTATTCAACAGTAGATGCCAATATTCAAACACAAATGGAAGAAGAATTTGCAAAAGATAAATATATTGTTAATGGAAGAGATGTTGATAGTGAAACTGGTGAAAAGAAGAATGATCATTCCCAAGCAGCAATGGTAGTGATTGATTATAAAACTGGAAATGTAGTAGGAACCGTTGGAGGATTAGGAGAGAAAACGGAAAGTAGAGGATTAAATAGAGCAACTCAAAGTGTTAGACAAACGGGTTCTTCTATTAAACCAATTGCAGTTGTAGCACCTGCATTACAAGAAAAAGTGATAACAGCTTCAACAGTATATATGGATCAAGAAACCGATTTTGGAGGAAATTATATACCTAAAAATCAAAGTGGATATACAAATCAAAATGTAAATATACGATATTTTATTGCAAAATCTTTAAATGTACCAGCAGTAAAAATCATGAGAGAATTATCACCAAGTAAATCAATAGAATACCTAAATAAAATGGGACTTAGTCATATCAATGCAGATGAAGATGCAGATTTATCTCTAGCATTAGGAGGAACAACCAATGGTGCAACACCATTAGAAATGGCAGCAGCATATAGTACAATTGCAAATGATGGTGTATATATTACCCCAACATTCTATACAAAAGTTGTAGATTCTAGTGGTAACACTGTATTAACTCCAAAACAAGAACAAACAAGAGTTATATCAGAACAAAATGCTTATATAGTGAAATCTATCTTACAAGAACCTGTAAAATCTGGAGGAACAGCAACCTATTGTGCAATCAGTGGAATGGATGTAGCAGCAAAAACAGGAACAACAGATGATGACTATGATAGATGGCTTTGCGGATTTACACCATATTATGCAGGTGCATGTTGGTTTGGATATGATCAACCAGAAACGGTACATTATTCTGGAAATCCAGCAGGTAATATTTGGGATGGTGTTATGACAACAATTCACAAAGATTTAGAAAATGCAACCTTTACAAGACCTAGTGGAATTGTGGAGCAAACTGTATGTAGAACAACAGGTTGTTTAGCAACAACAGGATGTAATAATAAATATACAGAAATTTTTACACAAGACAATTTACCAGAACAATGTGAGGGACATGGAAGTCAAACAATTTGTTCAGAATCTGGATTAGTTGCAACAGAATATTGTTCACAATATTGTGCTGTTAGACAAAACTACTATGGAGCTGTTCTTCCAAAAGAACAGTTGGGATTATGGACAGCAGTAAATGGAAGCAGTGGATCAGGAACAAGAGTCAATGGAACTTGTACATTGCATACAGAGCCAAAAGAGGAAGAGCCAGAAAGACCTGAACCTAATACGAATACAACCAATACAACAAACTCTACAGGTGGAGGAAATACAACAAGTGGAGGAAATACAGCTGGAGAAAATCCTTCAGGAGGTGGAGAAAATCCTTCTGGTGGAGAAGAAGAACCAGAAGAAGGAAATACAACAAGTGGAGGAAATACAACACCATAACCATATAATAAGATAAAATTAAGGTGTGAGGAATATTCACATCTTAATTTTAAATAAAATAATAATGTTGATATTTGATAGGAAGGTATATAAAATTTGCTTTACAAGAAAGGAAGGATAAAATATGGATATATATGTATATAATACATTAACAAAAGAAAAAGATCTATTTAAGCCAATTAACGAAAATGAAATCAGGATATATTCATGTGGACCAACTGTATATAAAGATGCAACGATAGGAAATATGAGAACAAATATATTTCAAGATGTTTTAAGAAGAATGTTAAAATATAATGGATATAAAATTAAACATGTTATGAATATAACAGATGTAGGACATTTGGTTTCTGATGGTGACGAAGGGGAAGACAAAATGATTAAATCAGCTAGAGAAGAACATAAAACACCATTAGAAATAGCAGAGCATTATACGAAGTTATTTTTTGATGACCTAAAAGATTTAAATATTGAAATACCTGAAATTATTTGTAAGGCAACAGATTATATTCCAGAAATGTTAGAATATGTAGAAGAACTTGTAGAAAAAGGATATGCGTATGAAACATCAACTGCTATCTATTTTGATGTTTCTAAATTAGACAAATATCCAGTTTTATCAAATGTAAATGTAGAAGAACAAAAAGCAGGAGCAAGAGTGGATGTAGACCCAGAAAAGAAAAATCCATATGATTTTGCATTATGGATAAAAGCTCCAGAAAATCATTTAATGAAATGGGATAGTCCATGGGGACCAAGTTATCCAGGATGGCATATTGAATGTTCTGCCATGTCCAGAAAACATTTAGGAGAACAATTTGATATTCATACAGGAGGAATTGATTTAATACCAACACACCATGAAAATGAAATTGCACAAAGTAAAGGTGTGTGTGGAAAAATTCCTGCTAACTATTGGATACATGGAGAATATTTATTAATCAATGGTGGTAAAATGTCAAAGAGCTTGGGAAATGTATATTTGTTAAGAGATATCAAAGAAAAAGGATATGACCCATTGGTATATAAATTATTATGCTATACATCTAGTTATAGAAATAAATTAAACTTTACATGGGAAGGAATAGAAGCATCTTCAAAATCATTAGAAAGATTAAGAAATGGTTATCAAGCAAATAAAAATGGAACAGACACTTTAAATGAAGAAGATAAAAAAGATTTAGAAAGATTAGAAAATGAATTCCATAAAGCCATTAATGATGATATGAATATGCCTTTAGCTATGAGTTTTGTATGGGAAGTAATTAAATATAATAAAAAATCACCTGAGATTGCTGAATTACTAAAAAAATTCGATACAGTATTAGGAATTAAAATAGATAAAGAAGAGACAAATAAAGAAATAGAAATTCCAGAAGAAGTGTTAAAACTTGTGGAAGAAAGGAAACAAGCAAGACAAGAAAAAAATTGGGCAGAGTCAGATAGATTAAGAGATTTAATTAAAGAAAAAGGTTATGAAGTAAAAGATACAAAAGATGGAATGGAGATTATAAAAATAAAATAAGAAAGGAATGATTTTATGGCAATATTATTACCAGGAGGAGCTGGATTTATTGGAAGTCACACAGCAGTAGAATTATTAAATGCCGGAAAAGAAATTGTTATTATAGATGATTTTTCTAATAGTAAACCAAGTGTACTAGATGCAATTAAAAAAATAACAGGAAAAGATTTTAAATTTTATGAAATGAATTACATGGATAGAGAAAAACTAGAAAAAGTTTTTGAAGAAAATGACATAGAAGCAGTTATCAATTTTGCAGGATTCAAATCAGTAGGAGAATCTGTACAAAAACCAATTGAATATTATACAAATAATATTTCAGGAGCATTAGTCGTATTAGATACGATGAGAAAATATAATTGTAAAACATTTATATTTAGTTCATCAGCAACTGTATATGGAGATCCAGAAACCATTCCGATAACAGAAGAATGTAAAACAGGTGGAACAACAAATCCATATGGTACAAGCAAATTATTTATTGAACAAATCTTAAAAGATATCTATCATTCAGATAATACTTGGAATATCTGTATATTAAGATATTTCAATCCAGTAGGGGCACATGAAAGTGGACTAATTGGAGAAGAACCACAAGGAATTCCAAATAACTTAATGCCATATATTGTGCGTGTTGCAGCAGGAATCTTACCAGAATTATCTGTATTTGGTAATGATTATGATACACCAGATGGAACAGGGGTTAGAGATTATATTCATGTTGTAGACTTAGCAAAAGGACATGTAAAAGCTTTAGAAAAAATAGAAAAAGAAAAAGAAGGATTGTATATCTACAATTTAGGAACAGGAAAAGGATACAGTGTGTTAGATATGGTAAAAGCATTTGAAAAGGCAACAGGCAAAAAAGTACCATATAAAATTACAGGAAGAAGAGAAGGAGACATAGCAACTTGTTATGCAGATCCTCAAAAAGCAAAAGAAGAATTAGGCTGGACAGCAGAAAAAACATTAGAAGATAT
Source organism: uncultured Clostridium sp. (assembly GCA_946491915.1). The sequence continues at coordinate 166 of CAMLYR010000023.1, read as the reverse complement.
GTGCTTAGATTCATGGAAATATATTCAAACAACAAAATAGATGAAAAAGGGAATTTGGGGACGGACTCATTTTTCCCTTTTTCTAATCTAGAAACAGAAAAAATATAGAATATAAAAAAATGAAACGATTTTGCGTATCTAAATTTGAAACTAGAAATTCTTAAAG